>QHYP01000026.1:48651-54157 GCA_003224195.1 Acidobacteriota bacterium
ATCGGCAATCAGGCTGGCTCGGTCATACGGGCTGCTGCGATACAAGGTTGTTTCCTTCCCCCCGGCGCCTCGCGGCCCCGGGCTGCGTCCTCGGCGGCATCACGAACGGATGTCACCGGGACGGCTGAGAACCAAACTGCGAATCACTTCCAAACTGGATGCAATGCCGCCACGCGAAGACCGCCGGCCGCTGGACTAGTCGGCCGCCTTCTCCGCGGCGGGCTTTTGCCGCTTCATCAACTCGACGTCGAGACACAGCGACTGCAACTCGCGCACAAGCACGTTGAATGATTCCGGCACGCCGGGCTCGATTCCCGGCTCGCCCTTCACAATCGCTTCATAGATCTTCGCCCGGCCGTAGACGTCGTCGGACTTCGCCGTGAGCAGCTCCTGCAGAATGTGCGCCGCGCCGTAGGCTTCGAGCGCCCACACTTCCATTTCGCCGAAGCGCTGGCCGCCGAACTGCGCCTTGCCGCCGAGCGGCTGCTGCGTAATCAGCGAGTACGGCCCGATCGACCGTGCGTGGATCTTGTCGTCCACCAGATGCGATAACTTCAGCATGTAGATGAACCCGACTGTGACCGGCTGGTCGAACGCATCGCCGGTCATTCCGTCGTACAGGCTGATTTTGCCCGCGTGGGGCAGGCCTGCGACTTCCAGCAGGTGACGGATTTCCGCTTCGCGCGCGCCGTCAAACACCGGTGTCGAGAACGGAATGCCGTCGCGGAAACCCTCCGCCAGCTCGAGCAGCTCGTCATCCTCGAGCTTGGCAAGCGACTTCCAAACGGCCGTCTCGCTGAAGACTTCACGGAACCACCGCCGCACCGCCTCCGCCCGCACCTCCTTGCTGAGCAAGCGCGCCAGGCTGTTGCCCAGCTCCTTCGCCGCCCAACCGAGGTGCGTCTCCAAAACCTGTCCCACGTTCATGCGCGATGGCACGCCCAGTGGGTTCAGGACGATTTCCACCGGCGTGCCGTCCGGCAGATACGGCATGTCTTCTTCCGGCACGATCCGCGCGATCACGCCCTTGTTTCCGTGCCGCCCGGCCATCTTGTCGCCGATGGAGAGCTTGCGCTTCATGGCGATATACGCCTTCACCAGCTTGATTACGCCCGGCGGCAGCTCATCGCCCTTCTTGAGTTTTTCCTTGCGCTCTTCCGTGATCTTCCGGAGCACGTCGATCTGCCGCGACGTCATTTCCTCGATCTCCTCGATCTTTTCGATGAGGAGCGGATCTTTCTCGTTCAGCCTCAGGCGCTTGAGGTTGCGGGTGGAGATTTTCTCAATCATCTCCCGTGTCAGCTCCGTGCCCTTGGTCAGCAGGCGCTTGTTGGTCTTTTCGTCGTGCAAATCCGCGATCAGCGCCTTGCCTTCCAGCAAGCCCGACAGCCGCTTCAGCCGTTCGTCGGTCAGAATGCGGATTTCGTCCGCCAGGTTTTTCTCCAGGCCAAACACCTGCTCGGCTTCGATGGCCTTGTGGCGCTCGTCCTTCTCCGCGCCCTTGCGGCAGAAGATTTTCACGTCCACCACCGTGCCCTCGATGCCCGGCGGGCAGTAGAGCGAAGCGTCGCGCACGTCGCCGGCCTTCTCCCCGAAAATCGCGCGCAGCAGCTTTTCCTCCGGCGTGAGCGTGGTCTCGCCCTTCGGCGTCACTTTGCCCACCAGGATATCGCCCGGCTTGACCACCGCCCCGATGCGGATCACGCCGCTCTCATCGAGGTTGCGCAGAAACGTCTCGCTGATGTTGGGAATGTCGCGCGTCACTTCTTCCGGACCCAGCTTTGTGTCGCGCGCTTCGATCTCGAACTCCTCGATGTGGATCGAGGTGTAGTAGTCGTCCTTCACGAGTTTTTCGCTGACCAGGATCGCGTCTTCGAAGTTGTACCCGCGCCACGGCAGGAACGCCACCAGCACGTTCCGTCCCAGCGCCAGCTCGCCGCGGTCCGTGCACGGTCCGTCGGCCAGCACCTGGCTCTTCTTGACGCGGTCGCCCACGCGCACCAGTGGCTTCTGGTTGATGCACGTGTTCTGGTTCGAGCGCTTGAACTTCGTGAGCTGGTAGATGTCTGCGCCGACTTCGCGGCTCAGCACGCCGGAATGGTCGGACTCGACCCGCACGATGATGCGTTCGGAGTCCACCTGGTCCACAATGCCCTCGCGCTTGCAAAGCACGACGGCGCCCGAGTCGCGCGCCGTGACGCGCTCCATGCCTGTCCCGACCAGCGGCGATTCCCCGCGGATCAGCGGCACGGCCTGCCTCTGCATGTTCGAGCCCATCAGCGCGCGGTTGGCGTCGTCGTTCTCGAGGAACGGAATCAGGCTCGCCGCCACCGAGACCAGCTGCTTTGGCGAAACGTCCACGTAGTCCACTTCCTCGCGGCCCTTCAGCACGAAGTTGCCCGCCTGCCGGCAGTTCACCAGCTCCGTCGCGATGCGCCCGCGCTCATCGAGCGCAACGTTCGCCTGCGCCACCACGTACTTGTCCTCTTCCCAAGCCGAAAGGTAGAAGCAGTACGGCTCATAGACAACCTTGCGCCGCTTCAGCTCTTCATTCAGCTCTTCGACGCGGTCCCTCTCGACAATTTCACCGGCCCGGAACTCGCTGTCCCCCGCATTCACGATCTGCACAAAATCGATCACGCGGCCGTTTTTCACCTTGCGGTAGGGCGACTCGATGAAGCCGTAGTCGTTGATCCGCGCGAAGCAGGAAAGCGAGCTGATCAGACCGATGTTCGGACCTTCGGGCGTCTCGATCGGGCAGATGCGGCCGTAGTGCGTCGGATGCACATCGCGCACTTCGAATCCCGCCCGCTCGCGCGACAATCCGCCCGGCCCCAGCGCCGAAAGCCGCCGCTTGTGCGTGATCTCGCTCAACGGGTTGGTCTGGTCCATGAACTGGCTGAGCTGCGAACTCCCGAAGAACTCGCGGATCGCCGCCATCACCGGCTTGGCGTTCACCAGGTCGTGCGGCATCGCCGTGGACATCTCCTGGTACACGCTCATCTTTTCCTTGATGGCGCGCTCCATGCGCACCAGCCCGATGCGGAACTGGTTTTCCAGCAACTCCCCGACCGCGCGCACGCGCCGGTTGCCGAGGTGATCGATGTCGTCCACCACGCCGATGTTCTTGCGCAGCCGGAACAGGTATTTGATCGCCACGACAAAGTCCGTGTTGTCCAGCGTGCGGTTATCGAGCGGCGTGTCCAGTCCCATCTTGATGTTGAACTTCAGCCGGCCCACGCGGCTGAAATCGTATTTCCGCGGATCGAAAAACATTCCGCGGAACAGGTTCGTCGCCGTCTCGAGCGTCGGCGGGTCGCCCGGCCGCAGCTTGCGGTAAATTTCGATCAACGCCTCCTTGGGCGAGCGGATTGCGTCCTTGTCGAGCGTGCGCGACAAAATCACGCCGATGTCGTCACGCTCCGCGAAAAATACATCCACTTCCGCGATGCCCGCCTCGGCAAACACTTTCCACAAATCTGCCGTGAGCGGCTTGTTGGCTTCGAGCAAGACTTCGCCCGTCTGCCGGTTGACCACGTCCGCGACGCTGACTGCGCCTTCCAGATCGGCCAGCGACGCGCGCACCTGCGTCACACGCGCCTTCAGCAGCTCCTTGAAAAGCGTCTCCGTGATCCGTTTGTGCGCTCCCACCAGCACTTCGTTCGATTTCGGGTGCTTGATCTCGTGCGAGATCTTCCGGTCCACCAGTCCCGGTGAAACGTTCCAGTACAGATCTCCCTCACGAAGCGAAATGCGCTCCACCTGATAGAACGTGCGCAGGATCTCTTCATTCGACTTCATTCCCAGCGCGCGGAGGAAGATCGATCCGAGGAATTTCCGCTTGCGGTCGATGCGCACGTACAGAATGTTCTTCGTGTCGTACTCGAACTCCACCCACGAACCGCGGTAGGGAATGATCTTTCCGAGGAAGTAGGTGCGGTTGTTGGCCGTCTCGAAGAACACGCCCGGCGAGCGGTGCAACTGGCTGACGATCACGCGTTCTGTCCCGTTGATGACGAACGTGCCGTTCTCGGTCATCAGCGGGATGTCGCCGTAGAAAACTTCCTGCTCCTTGATGTCGCGGATGGTCTTGGCGCCGCTATCCGGGTCCTTGTCGTAAATCGTCAGCCGGATGGTGACCTTCAGCGGCGCGGAGTAGGTCATCCCGCGCTCCTGGCATTCGTTCACGTCGTATTTGAGCTGCATCGCCACCGGGTCGCCGCACTTGTTGCAGAAGGTCGGCGTGTTCTTGTTGAACGTGCCGCACTTCTGGCAGATCACGTCGCCGGTCTGGTACGGGTTCGTGACCACCGAAGCGCCGCAGTTGCGGCAGGTCGCGCGCAGGTGGTGCAACCCCTTCAGGTTGCCGCACTTGCACTCCCAGTTTCCGATCGAGTAGTCCACGAAATCGAGCTGCGACATTTCGCGGAAGTCCCGGATCGGAAACACCGACGTGAACACCGACTGAAGTCCGGAATCCTCGCGCTCGCTTGGCAGAAGATCCATCTGCAGAAAGCGCTGATAAGACTTTTTCTGCACTTCAATCAGGTTGGGAATCTGGATCGAGCTCTGGATCTTCGCAAAATCCAGACGCTGGCGTTCCCGGACGTGCTGATTACCGTTCTGCATGCTTGCTATACCCCATTCTGTTGACCGCTGCGCGGCCAACATCCCTTATGGGCAGCTTGCAAAAAAGGGCGGAAACACACGGCCCGTGCCGGCGCGCGGCTTGCCCGTAGCCAGCGCGCACACTGCCGTGTGCGGTCCCGGCGGGACGCTTGGAGTTGTAGTAGTACCCGGCCTGCAAGTGCGTACTTGGAATCCTCTGGCGCTGCCCTTCCGCCCGGCGAGCCGCGCCCGCGAGAAAAACTTGTTCGATCGGTCCGAAGTAACCTATTTGATCTCGACTTTTGCGCCGGCCTCTTCGAACTTTTTCTTGATGGCCGCGGCCTCGTCCTTGTTCACGCCTTCCTTGACCGCCTTCGGCGCGCCATCCACCAGGTCCTTCGCTTCCTTCAAACCGAGGCTCGTCACCTCGCGGACCGCTTTGATGACGTTGATCTTGTTCGCGCCCACTTCCGTGAGCACGACGGTGAACTCCGTCTTCTCTTCGGCCTGAGCCGCGCCGCCTGCCGCCGCTCCCCCGCCCGCGACCACTACCGGTGCCGCGGCCGCCGCAGAGACGCCGAAGGTTTCCTCCATCTTCTTTACGAGATCGGAGGCTTCGAGCAGCGTCAGCCCCTTGATCTCATCCAGGATCGTGTCCACTTTCGCCATGGCTACTTCTTCTCCTCTCCAGAATTAGTCGAACTCTCAACAGGGGCTCCGAAGGTCTCTTCCGTTTTCTTTACGAGCTCTCCAGCCTCAAATTTGTTCGCCTTGATTGCCTCGCTCACCGTTACCGCCAGGTTGCGCGGCAGCGCATTCAGCGCCATCGCGATGCGCTGCGCTGGAGCGTTCAGCAAGAACATAATCTTACTGATCAGCTCGTCCTTCGACGGCAGAT
>QHYP01000327.1:0-706 GCA_003224195.1 Acidobacteriota bacterium
GAAGGAAGCGGCGGGCCACTCCGGGATCAAAGGATCCTGACATGGCTATAGTCCCGAAGATTTCTTTCTATGAGGTTTCGCCCGAGCGAAAGGAGCCCTATCGCGCTGAGAACGGTCTCCGGCATCCTCTTTTTGCCTGGCTTGGTTGGCGGCCCATTTTTGCGCAGCACACGCGCGCCGAACACGAGGCCCTGCGGCGCGCCGCCGAAGGGCGCAGGGCGCTGGTTGAGATCGGTGTCGCGGAAGGCGCTTCAGCCGTGGCTATGCGCGAGACGATGTCACCTGACGGGACCCTTTTCCTGATCGATCCCTACCACCTGTCGCGATTCCCTCTGCTCAACGCCCTTCGCCGAGCAGCCCATCGCGCTGTGGATGCGTGCGCTCGCGGAACCGCAACCTGGATCCAAAAATTTAGTCATGAGGTCTCACCCGCCTGGAAAGTGCCGATTGATCTGCTCCTTATCGACGGCGATCACCAGGAGCAGAGCGTATGGAGGGATTGGAACGAGTGGAAAAAGTTTGTTGTACCAGGAGGCGTGGTTCTCTTCAACGACGCTCGTCTCTTTGAAGCAGGCTGGACGACACTCAAGTATGGACCTGTGCGCGTTGTGCAGGCTTTGTTCCGGAAAGCTGGTCCGGCGAAGTGGCATATCATTGACGAAGTCGATTCGCTGGTGATTGTGGAAAGGCGAGCGTGATGACAGTC
>QHYP01000327.1:791-3667 GCA_003224195.1 Acidobacteriota bacterium
CGTGCATCGTGCGCGACGGCGAGCTGCTCTTCGCCGTTGCGGAGGAGCGCCTGAGCCGCGCGAAACATGACGCGCGCTTTCCCGTTCTGGCAATTCGCGCATGCCTCGATTTCGCCCGCGTCACTCCGGATCAGGTCGACGAAGTGTGTTTCGGCTGGCAAACTCCTTGGCCTGTCTATCGGCAGGACCTGAAGTGTTACGCCCTCGGCCGGATGCCGATTACCTACCTCAACCTTCTCAATTCGACGCGCCAGTTTCTGAGCATGTGGCACCAGGGCGGCGGGGCGAAGCGTTATGCGCACCATTTTGGCGCGACGAAGGCGCGGATGCGCTTCGTGGAGCATCACCTGGCGCATGCCATCAGCGCGTATGCCTATTCGGGTTTTGACGATGCGGCGATCCTGGTGATGGATGGCCGAGGAGCGTGGGAAGCCACTTCGATCTGGCATGGCCAGGACGGCGGAATCGAACCCGTGCTGACGATCCCGTGGCCAAACTCGCTCGGGCTCTTCTATGCGGCGTTCACGGGCTATCTGGGCTTTCAGCCGAATAGCGATGAATGGAAAGTGATGGGGCTGGCGCCATATGGACGGGCGGGGCTGAATCTGCGGGAGTTCATCGTGCCGGACGACGCGCCGTATTGGGTGAACACAAGGCGTCTTGCGGATGGCGGCGCGGGCGAAGGAGCGGGTATTGCGGCGCGGCTCGGGGGGCCGGCGCGCACGCCGGAGAGTGAGATTGAGGAGTGGCACAAGGTCGTTGCGTTCGCCGTACAGGACGCCTGCGAGACGGCGATACTGACGCTGGCGCGGGTAGCGCTCGAAAAGACGCGCTCGAAGAATCTGTGTCTGGCCGGTGGCGTGGCGCTCAATTCCAAGGCCAACGGAAAAATCGCCGGGTCCAGCATGGTGGACCAGATTTTTGTGCAACCGGCGGCGGCGGATGATGGAGTGGCGCTGGGCGCCGCGCTCGCGCCGTATCTTGACAACGGCGGCAGGCTGCCCAATCGCGCGATGCGGCACGCGTATTGGGGGCCGGCGTTCACCAACGAACAGATTGAACCGACGCTTCGGACCTACAAGCTGCGCTACACGCGCTTGGACGATCCGGCAAAGATAGCAGCCGATTTGCTCGCGCAGGGAAAGATCCTGGGTTGGTTTCAGGGCCGGATGGAGTTTGGGCCGCGGGCCCTGGGGAGCCGCTCCATCCTGGCCGACCCGCGCGATCCGGAGATGAACGCGAAAGTGAACAACGCGGTCAAATTCCGGGAGTGGTGGCGGCCGTTCGCACCTTCCTTGCTCGCCGAGGCGGCGCCGGAGTTTCTCGAAAGCGCATGGGATTCACCGTTCATGATCCTGACGGCGCAAGTGAAGCCCGAGAAACGGAGCGTCGTCCCCGCGGTCACGCACGTGGACGGAAGCGCGCGGCCGCAAACCGTCGAAAAGGATATTAATCCCCTCTACTGGCGTTTGATCGAGGAGTTTCGAAAGCGCACGGGCGTGCCCGTGGTGATGAACACGTCGTTCAACCTGCGCGGCGAGGCGATTGTCCACACTCCGACCGATGCGCTGCGCACCTTCTTCAGCTCCGGGATGGACGCGCTCGTCATCGGCGATTTCCTCGTGGAGAAGTAAGGTGAACGATTCAGCCGGGCGGCTGGGACAACTGTTTCTGCGATACGCTTCGCCCCTGGCCGGACTGCGCCGTTTGCCCGTCGTCGGACCATGGGTGCGGTGGGCCGCTGCAAGACTTGTGCCCCGCGACGCGCTGGTTTGGATGCAGATCCAGGCGGGTCCCGCAAAAGACCTGTGGCTGAGGCTGAATCCCCGAACAGGCAGCGATTATTTCCGAGGTGCGGTCGAACCTCAAGTGCAGGAGGTCTTGAGCAAATATCTCCACCCCGGCATGACGTTCTACGACATTGGCGCCAACATTGGATTCTTCTCGATGTTGGCCGCGCGCATCGTGGGACCATCCGGGCGCGTCGTTGCGTTCGAAGCCGACCCTGAAATTGCGGACCGCTTACGCGAGAACATTGCCCGCAACGGAATGTCATGGGCTTTTGTGCAGCAAAAGGCCGCGTGGTGTGAACCGCGCCAAGTGGCGTTCGCGCGAAACGATCCTGCTCTCTCGCCGGATCGCGGACTGGGGCACGTGGACCCCGAAGCGACCGCTGAAGATACAATTCAGGTAGACGCTGTGACGCTGGATGGCTATGCGCAGATTGCTTCCGCTCCCGATTTCCTCAAATGCGATGTGGAAGGCGCGGAAAAGGAAGTTTTTCGCGGAGCGCGCCGTTTGCTCGAAGAGAAACGCCCTGGGATCCTCTGCGAAATGCACAGCGAGGAGAACTTGAATGCCCTGGTCCGGGAATTTGAGCTTTTCGGATACGCGTGCCGCCAGATCAGCCAGAATCACGTTCTCGCGCTGCCTCGCTGAGCCGCAGGCGCGATTGACTCCGGCGATGGGACGCGGCGCAGGTTGACGGTCTCTGCTACCAATTTTTGGCGATCACCGTAACGATCCGTGCCAGCGCGTCGAGATCGCGCGTGTCGATGACCTCGCCTGGCGAGTGCGAATAGCGCAGCGGCCAGCCCAACGGAACATCCACAGAACCGTAGCGTAAGAAAACAGAGCCATCGTTGCCGCCGCCCGTCGCACCGAACTGCGCGGGGATTTTGTTTTCGCGGGCGAGGCGCACGACGCGATCCACGTAGTCCCGGCGCGTTATGTTCGAATTGTCCACCGCGCGCACGACGAAGCCCTTGCCGATTTCCGCGTCGGCGAAGCGCGTGGACTCGAGCGGCGAATCCGAGCTGACAAACGTGTCGATAGCGAAGACGAAATCAGGCGCGCGGCCCTGTTCCGCCAGGCGC
>QHYP01000328.1 GCA_003224195.1 Acidobacteriota bacterium
TTAATAACTTTCTGGCGGGCATTCTATGTGACTACACCAGCAACGTGGCCTTTCGCCAAGGCGCGGGCGAATTCAAGAATAATCGAGGTTTGTTCTCGGGCGTGTATTTCCAGGACAACTACAAGGTCAACAGGCGCTTGGCGGTGACCTTTGGTCTGCGCTATGAGCCGGCCCTTCCGTGGCGTGAAATCAAAGGGCGCGTGGAGCAATTTCGGCTCAGCGGTCTGATGGCAGGCGTCCATTCCACACAGTTCCCCAATGCTCCGGCAGGAGTGTACTTCCCCGGGGATCCGGGCGTTCCTGAGAATGGCGTCGAAGCCAGTCTGAAAAATTTCGCGCCGCGAGCGGGCTTTGCGCTTGATCTGTTCGGCGATGGAAAGACCAGCCTGCGCGGCGGAGCGGGTATTTTCTATGACACGCGCATACCAGGGATCATCAACAATCGGTTCGTAGACGTCACGCCGTTCAGCCCGCAACTCATACTTTCCAGCGCGACCACTGCTGGATCCGCGGGAAGACCGGGGACGTTCAGCGATCCGCTCTGCACGCAATCTGGGACATCGTCCAAGGTGCCAGGCGGCTGCGCGCCCGCGGCTAATCTGTTTCCGGCCCCTTTTCCACCGCCCTCGAGCGCTACTTTCGCGCTTAATCTGCTGGTCGTGAGCTGGGATCCAGCGCACAGCTACCAAGCGCCAACCCTTTACAACTGGAACCTGGCCATCGAGCGCCAGTTGCCATCGAGCATACTAATGCGCGCCGCATATGTAGGCTCTCACGGCAGCCATCTGAAAGAGACATTGGCTTTTAATGTGTCCCCTGTCGGGGGTGGCACCCCCAGGCTCAACGCCATTGCTGGCACCAATGTGTTCGGCACCACGAATAATGGCCCTACCCAAGATGCGCAGGACGTCAATTCCAATTACCATTCGCTGCAGTTGTCCGCCGAAAAGCGCATGTCTCATGGGTTGACGATTCTAGGTAACTACACCTGGTCGAAGAGTATCGATGACTTGCCCAACGGCGGGGGGGTGGCCGACGTTGGCGCCGATACCGTTTCGGCGCGGCCGTGGGATGATCCGCTTCGGCACACGTTCGACCGGGGGCCCTCGGACTTTGACCACACGCATCGGTTCGTTGCCTCTTACGTCTGGCAGCTACCGGGTCTGTCGAGATCGAATGGCGTGGTGCGGCAAGCCTTGGGTGGCTGGGAACTGGGTGGAGTCGTCTCGGCACAGACCGGCCGGCCCTTCATTGTCGTGTCGGGAGTGAACAACTCCGGCACCGGAATCGGGCAAGACCGGGCGAATCTCATTGGCGGCCCATATGGGCCTGGAGCCTGTGCGGCCGACAAAATCACCACGGTGTCCTGCGTGGATTGGCTCAACCAAGCTTCGTTTCAAGCGAATGGCACTGGGACGTTTGGAAATATCGGCAAGGGAACTATCCGCTTACCAGGTTCCTTTACGTGGGACATGGGGCTTTCCAAGAACTTCTCTTTCACCGAGCGCTGGAAACTCCAGTTCCGAGCAGAGTTCTTCAATGCATTCAATCGCGCGAATTTCATGGACGACTCGGCCTCGCTTACGAACTTCCAAAAGCTTAGTTCGACGAACAACTTCGGCGCCATTCAGCAGGCTGCGGAGCCCCGGATCGGGCAACTGGCGTTGAAGCTCTTTTTCTAGGATTGTGCCGGGTGAGTCTTGCCGGCTTCGCCTTCCGGTGAAAGGATTGTTGGCGGGGCCCGAGCTGGGGCTGCATCTCGTGCGGAGGCAAGTCCCGGAGAGCTTCTGGTCCTGAAGAATGCGGCCAATGCTCGATTGGGTTACGGAGTAACACACCACTATGGGTTTTATCACGGAGAGTTTTCTGTTGCAGAGCGAGAAGGCGAGGGACCTGTACCATATCTACGCTGAGGGCGCACCGATCTTCGATTATCACTGTCATCTGTCCCCCCGAGAGATCGCGGAAAACCGGTCATTTCGCAATTTGGCGGAGATCTGGCTTGAAGGCGATCACTACAAGTGGCGCGCGATGCGCGCGGTCGGGGTGGCGGAAAAATACTGTTCCGGCGATGCCAGTCCGTACGAGAAATTCCTGGCTTGGGCACGGACGGTCCCTAACACTCTGCGTAACCCGCTTTATCACTGGACGCATCTCGAACTGCTCCGTTACTTCGGGATTGACCAATTGCTGGATGAGAGCACGGCGGCCTGGATTTGGGCTCGAGCCAACGAGCGCCTGAGAAGCGAGGAACTGACCGCTCAGGGTATCCTGAAGAAATTCCAGGTGACAGCCATTTGCACGACGGATGACCCCACCGATTCTCTCGAATATCACGAACGAATTGCGAAATCCGGATTGTCCACGCTCGTCTTTCCAGCGTTTCGCCCCGATGCGGCACTGCGAACAAACGATCCCGTGGTCTTCAACGAGTGGACGGACAAACTCAGTGCGAGCGCGAACGTCGAGATTTCGCGCATTTCCGACTTTCTGGATGCGTTGCGGAAGCGCCACGAGTACTTTCATCTTCATGGATGCCGCCTGTCTGATCATGGCTTGAATTACTGTTATTCCGAGCATTGTGAGGAGCACGA
>QHYP01000027.1:0-7949 GCA_003224195.1 Acidobacteriota bacterium
CTCGGCGTGGACAAGGAGCGCGGCTTCTTGAAGCCCGGTATGGCGGCGGACATCATCGCCACGCCGGAAAATCCGCTCGAAAACATTCAGACGCTCAAGAAGGTTTCGTTCGTGATGAAGGATGGCGCCATCGTCAAGGAGTAGGCGCTTCCCTTTTTTTGAGGCGCCAAAGAAGCAGGGCCCCGAAAAGAATGGAGAGGAGGCTGGCCGCCTGCGCGTTGGAGAGGCCGAAAAACGATTTCGGATTGATGCGGATGAACTCGATCAAAAACCGCGCGGCTCCGGTGAGGATCAGGTAGTTGCAGAAAATCTCGCCGCCCGCTTTCGGCCCGCGCAGCGCTTTTGTTCCCATGCGCCAGAGAAACGCGGCAATCGCCATCCAGATGATGAATTCGTAGACCGGCGTGGGATGCACGCGCTCCGTCGTCGGCACAACGCCATTCGGGAAGCTCATGCCCCAGGGCAGCAACGTTGGCACGCCATAATCGCCGTCGCCGGAAAGCAGGCAGCCGATTCGCCCGATGGCGTAGCCGGCCGCCGCAGCGGGCGAGCAAGCGTCCAGGAATTCGAGGATGGGCAACTTCGCCCGGCGCGCGAGAATCAGGAGCGCGGTCAGGCCGCCGAGGAATCCACCGAACCATGCAAACCCAAACCGGCTGATGAGCCAGGGCCACGGGTCCGCGAAGAACTCGCCCGGGCTCTCGAGCGCATGATAGAGCCGCGCGCCGACGATTCCGGCAATCCCGGCGACGCCGATCATCCAGAAGGCGTCCGCGCTCAGCCGCCGCCGGTTGAAGTCAGCTTGCAGGATGTACGCAGAAAGGAGCAAGCCGGTAGCCACCATCAAGCCAAACGTGGGAATGTTCAGCGGGCCAAGATGGAGGTAGGGGTGCATGAATCAGCAGCGAGCCGTTGCCCCCGCAGTGTACACGAGGGGCGCCCGGCGACGCGAGCAGGCTTGCCATTGTCTGGTGCGACCGCCCCGATTTTATCGGGGTAAACTCCGCAAGCGGCCGACGCTTGGCTGATGTGGCGCACTATTTTTTTCGCGCCGATGCGCGGAGGAAAAATCCGAGCGCCAGCCATAAGCCAAGGGCAATCCACTCTGCCACGGTGAAATGGCCCGGAATGAAAGGCACGAATTTCAGCAGAACCAGCGCCAGAGAGGCGAGGGCGCCGAATCCGGCAATCGCGCGAAGCTTCGCGCGCGGCTCGATCAGGCAGAACGAGAGGCAAGTGGCGAGCCAACCGAATGCGGACGCGGCGGAGCCCACTTCAGTGACCGGGACGAGAATGGCATCGCCAAGCAGCAGACCCGCCGAGGTTCCGGCGCAAATCGCGAGGACGGCCGTGCCCGGCGTCCGAAAACGCGGATGCACGCGGCCCAAGCGCTCCGTCACCGTGCCGGATCGGCCCAGCGCGAAGAGCAGCCGGCTGGAGGCAACGAAGTTTCCGTTGAAGCACTGGAACAGCCCGAAGAGAGCCATCGTCAAAATCAAACTGACGGGCCATTTGGCTCCGATGGCTTGCTCGAAGGCGATTGCCGTGGCGAAACGCCTGCCGAGAAGGCCTTGCCACGGAGTGATGTACGCAACCGAAGCAATGGAAAGCGCGTAGAACAACGACCCGACCAGCAACGCCAGGGCGATCGCCTGCAGGAAGCCGCGGCTGCGGAAGCCGGGATGCGTTTCCTCGGCGCATTTCGGGACGGACTCAAAGCCCGTCAGAAAATAGGGCACGATCTGGAGAGTCAGGAGGATCGAGACGAACGGAGTGGCGCGGAAGGAGGGATGGAAATTCGCAGGCGCGCCGCGCGTGGCGCTGATTCCCAGCACGAGGACGAACAGCAGCAGTACCGTCGAGGTAGCCGCGTTTTGAAAATTGGCGCTCAAGCGGATGCCGCGATAATTGAGAATGGTCAGCAGAATTGTCAGGCCGAGACCGAGCAGCAAACGGGGTAGAAAGACCGGCTGACCCGCCATGCGGTAAAGCTCCAGCGTGTCCAGAGAAGGAAAGATGTAGGCGGCGACTTTGCCAAAGGCCACGGCTTCCCACGGGCAAACAATGAAATAAGCGAGCAACATCGTCCAGCCGGTAAGAAAACTCACCGCCGGAGGAAACACTTGAGCCGTGTAGGCCGCCTCGCCCGCGGCATCCGGGAGGCGCTGCACCCACTGGCCATACACGTAGCCCACGGGGAGCAGCACAAGCCCGCCCAGCAAGAAGCCAAGCATTGCGCCGAGCGGGCCGCCGCGGGCGAGCCAGTCGTCCATCAAGACCAGCCAGCCGACACCGATCATTGTGCCGAAGGCGAGCGTGAAATAGTCGGCGAGGCGGAGTTTGCGGGCGAGCGTGGGCATTGGGCCAATCTACGGACGAGCGCAACGGCCGGTCCGGGAGTCCCGATTCTATACAGTAGCCAGCTAATCCGCACGCAGCCCGACCGGTTCGTAACCGCGGGCTCCGGGATTTCAGGGTCACAGAGAAAATCTGAGAGACAACCCGGTGACACGGGCCGACATCTCTCTGTTCATTGCGGTCAGTCTCCTGGGTGCGAGGAGAAATGAAGGTGCGCTGGGTCAGCCGCGCGATTTTTGTTGTGGCGTTTCTTGTCGGGTCAGCGCAAGCATTTCCCCAGACGGGTCCTCCGATAACTGAAAAGCGGTTTGCTCCCCTAGGTAACCGGGCACCTGCGCCAACGATTGAGGAAATCGTGTTTGTCGGACTGCGCAGAATCGCGCGGGCGACGCTCGAAGCGCAGATTTCGACCCGAGCCGGGCAGGCGCTGGACACACGGCGCCTGGAGGCTGATGTACGTGCGCTGGCGCGTCTCGGGTGGTTCAGAGCGATTCGGGTGGAAACGCAAGACGTAGGGCTTCCGCCAGATACAGCCACAAAAACCGGGCTGGGCGTCCGGCTAATTTTCCAGATCGAAGAGGAGCCATTCCTCGCAGGCGTGGATTACTCCGGCTCTCGACTGCTTTCGCCCGAACAGATTGAGAAAATGCTCACCGAAAAGAAAGCCGCGCCGCGCCTGGGCGTGCCCACCGATCCAGCGATTCTGCAGCGCATCGCACGAACGATTCAATCTGCGCTGGCCGAACTTGGGCACCCGCAGGCGAACGTGCGAATCTTCCGCGAAGAGTTGCCGAATGCCACGGTACGCGTCCGCTTTGAGATCAACGATGGGCCGCACACGCCGGTGGGGCAGGTCCAGTTCGAGGGCGATCCAGCCGTGCCGACGAAAACTCTGGCGCGGCGGATGCGACGCATCAAGCCCGGCGGCCTTTTCGCCGAGTTGCGTGGCGGAAACGCCTACACGCACGAGGCGTTCGAGGAAGACCGCGAACGAATCCTCGCCTATTACCAGAATCATGGCTACCCCGAGGCGCGGATCGGCGAGCCAAGCGTTTCCTCCTATGAGAAAAGCGCTCGCCGCTGGTTTCTCTGGCCGCACCGAGTGACGCGGACTCACCTCGCGCTCAACGTCCCGGCGGAAGCGGGACGCCTCTATCGGATTGACTCGATAGAAACGGGCGACTCTCTCCGAGAAGCGGCGGAAAAGCGCCGCGCCAAGCATGCGTCGCTTCCGAAGGTGATTCCCCGGCAGGCGTATTCCGCGCAGATGATCGAGAATATGCGCCGCGCGTGGCTTGCGCGCGTTCAGCCGATCGCGCCGAAGAACGATTCTGCGCCCCATCACAGCGTAGAGGTAACACAGACGCTGAATCGGGAGGCCGGCACAGCTCATGTGAAGTTCGCGCTGGTCGAATCGCCACCTTATGTCGTGCGGCACATCGAGTTTCGTGGGAACCACAAGTTCTCTGATCGCTTCTACCGCCGGCGTATTCTTCTCGAAGAGGGGCGTCCTTTCGATGAGCGCGCGCTCGAGGCAGGTCTGGCTCGCCTTGCGCGCACGGGATACTTCCATCCCATCAAAAAAGAGGACATTGCTGTCCGGACGGACGAGGCGAGTCACACGACGGACGTCACCATCCGAATTGAGGAGATCGGGCAGCAGCGCGCGTTGCTGGTAGGAGGATACGGCTCATTTGGCAATACGCTCGGCATCGCCTACACCATCTTTGATTTGTTGCGCCGCGAGGAACTGTTGTCGGCTCAGATCGAGGGCGGACCGGAAAGTTTGCAGATCGCGCTGGGTCTGGCGAAGGAGGGTTTTCTGGGGTCGCGCGGGGCGCTGGCGTTTTCCGTGTTCAACAACGTAATTCGCCCGCGTTTTGCGAGCAGCCCGCAAGGGCCGTTCTTCACGATGCGGAGCGAAGGTGTGAACATGGGCTGGAGCTACGCGCTAACGAACACGGATGCGATTGGCGTGAATTATGGATTGTCACACTCGACCACAGACTATTCGCTCGCGCTTCCCGCAGGTTTGACGGGGTTGCTGCCAAGCCAGGTTCGCAGCGAAGTCTCGAGCCGTTCAGCGGGTTTCGCATGGACGTATGACGCAGGAAACGAACACACTCAATTCGCCAACTCGGTATCCGGCGGTTGGCTGGGCGGCGGCGAGAACCTGCTTCGCTCTTCCGCTGAATACGGGCGAATCTTTCACGACCCGGTGTTTGCCAGGCAAAATGCGTGGGCGTTTCGCACCTCGGTGGGCGGCGTGGGCAGTTATCAGGGCGACATGCCACTGTACGTGCGGCTTTTTTCGGGCGACGACCTGGTGCGCGGACTGCGTCCCAGCGAGCTTGGACCGTACGCGATCGTCTCGACAGAGGCGGCATCGGGCGCGAAAACGTATTCGGCAACGCCGGCAGGATCGGACTTCGTGACGGCTGCGAATGCAGAATACCGCGTATCGCTCGGAGGCGGGAGCGAAGCAGCCGGCTTCTTTGACCTGGGATCGGGGCTGCTGCTGCCGAATTGGCTTGGCCGCGCGCGTCCTTCGCTACTCGACTCAACGAATGGCCTTTTGCACGGGTCGACGGGGATCGAGCTGCGCTGGACCGTTCCCGGAGTGCAAGTGCCGATTCGCGCGCATTACGCGTTCAACGTGCTTCGACTCGATCGCTCATTGCTGCTTCCGGACAACTCTCTCTTCCGCGCGCATAACCGCTTCGCCGCGTTCGGCTGGGCGCTCGGCTCACTGTTCTGAGCGGGGTGGCTGTACTACACTGCCCCAACCATGAAACACGGCAATATCGCCAAGGAAGCGCGGGAGCACGCAAGGCCGTATTGCGTCAGCGACGGCGGCAAATTCCGCCTGAAGGATTTCGACCCGAACGACACGGGCACGCTGAAATCGAAAGAGCACGCCGAAGGAATGCTCGCGCGAGGCGTGGAACTGCTGAGCCATCTTCAGGAAAAGCTCTATGCGCAGGACCGCTGGGCCGTGCTGCTGATTTTTCAAGCGATGGATGCGGCCGGGAAAGACGGCGTCATCAAGCACGTCATGTCGGGAGTGAATCCGCAAGGATGCGAGGTTACTTCCTTCAAAGCTCCGAGCGAAGAAGAGCTCGATCACGACCACCTGTGGCGGACGAATAAGCATCTTCCGGAGCGCGGACGGATCGGGATTTTCAACCGCTCGTACTATGAAGAAGTCCTTGTGGTGCGCGTTCATTCCGAGCTGCTCAAAAGGCAAAAAATTCCGGAACAGCTTGTGACCAAGGAAATCTGGGAGCAGCGCTTCGAAGACATTAATTGCTATGAGCGCTATTTGACGCGAAACGGCATCCTGATCCGGAAATTCTTCCTGCACGTCTCCAAGAAGGAACAGAAGAAGCGATTCCTCGAGCGCCTCGAAGATTCCAAGAAGAACTGGAAATTCTCGATGGCCGACGTGAAGGAGCGCGGCTTCTGGAAGGACTATCAGAAGTCGTACGAGGAGATGATCCAGCACACGGCGACGAAGCACGCGCCGTGGTACGTCGTGCCCGCGGACAACAAGTGGTTCACGCGCTTGGTGGTCGCCGGGGCCATCATCGACGCCCTGCGGGAATTGGACCTCTCCTTTCCGGACGTCGGCAAAGAAAAGCGAAAGGAACTTTCGGCCGTGCGCGAGGTACTGCTGCACGGCGAAGAGTGAGCGCTTGGTGCGGGGAAAGCGCTTGACTTTGATTCAAACGATTCAGATGATACGCGCTACTTTTGCCTGCGCCGATTGTGCGGCGCGGTCCCCGAACAAGCATTACGGACGGGAGAGTCCTCCTTGACGCTCACGCTCCTCGACTGGCTGGCCATCGGCGGCTACCTCCTCATCACGCTTCTTCTGGGACTTTACTTCCGCGGGCGTTCCGGGAAGAGCACGGAAGATTATTTTGTTTCCGGCCGCAGCGTGTCGTGGTGGCTGGCGGGAACGAGCATGGTGGCGACGACGTTCGCTGCGGACACGCCGCTGGTGGTCACGGGACTCGTCTACAGGCAGGGGATTGCGGGCAACTGGCTTTGGTGGTGCTTCCTTCCCTCCGGCATGATGACGGTGTTTCTCTTCGCGCGCTTGTGGCGGCGGTCTGGGCTGCTGACGGACGTGCAACTCGCCGAAATCCGCTATTCCGGCAAGCCCGCGGCTTTTCTGCGGGGCTTTCGCGCACTGTATCTGGGCCTGCTGATGAATTGCCTGATTCTCGGCTGGGTGACCAAGGCAATGACCGGCATCGTCTCCACGACGCTGGGAGTCAGCGAGCGTTCCGCGCTGGCCATTTGTGTTTTGTTCCTGATGCCGTTCACGGGAATCTACGTGACACTGGGTGGATTGTGGGGCGTGCTTTGGACCGACCTCTTCCAGTTCGTGCTGAAGATGGGAATTGTGATCGCTGTGGCCTGGTACGGTGTGTCGGCGGTTGGCGGCATGAGCAGCCTGGTGCGGAAACTTGCGGAGATGCGCGTGGCGGCGGGAAACAACGCGGGTGATATCACGGCATTCTTTCCGGATTTTTCGCGGCCGCTGACGGCGGAGCCGCTCTGGACGTTGCCGGTCCTGGCGTTTGTGGTCTATCTCGGGCTGCAATGGTGGGCTTTCTGGTATCCCGGAGCGGAACCCGGCGGCGGGGGTTACATCGCGCAAAGGATCTTCAGCGCACGCGATGAGCGGAACGGCTTGTTCTCCGTGCTGTGGTTCAACATCGCGCACTACGCACTGCGTCCGTGGCCTTGGATCCTGGCCGCCCTGGCCGCGGTGGTCCTTTATCCTCATATACAGCAACCGGAAAACGCGTACATGCTGGTCATCACGCAGCATACGCCGCAGGCCTTGCGGGGAATCATCATCGCGGGATTCCTTGCCGCGTTTATGTCTACGATCGCCACACAACTGAATTGGGGCGCGTCGTATCTGGTGGCCGATTTTTATCGGCGATTCCTCAAGCGTGATGGGGACGAAAAGCACTACGTGATGGTGTCGCGGCTGGCGACGTTACTGCTCGTGGTGGTGTCCGCGTACGTCTCGGCGCAACTGGGATCGATTGTGGCGGGATGGCAGGTGGTGCTGACCATAGGAGCGGGCACGGGCGGAGTGTACCTGCTACGGTGGTACTGGTGGCGGATCAACGCCTGGAGCGAAATTTCCGCGATGGCCACTGCGCTGGTGGTCACCGTGATTCTGCGCTGGGTGACGCCGCTTTCCGGCTCCGGATTGGTGCTCTTCGCCAAGAGTGCGCTGGTGACGACCGCCGCCACAACGGTCGTGTGGGTCATCGTCACTCTTCTGACGAAGCCGGAACCCGACGATGTGCTGGTCAAGTTTTATCGGCACGTTCGCCCACACGTGAGCGGCTGGCAGCCCATCGCACGAATCGCGTCAGACGTGCAACCTTCCCGGGACCTGGGGCGTAATTTGACGTGTTGGATTTTAGGGTGCGCGATGGTATACGCGGCGCTGTTCGGGATCGGCAGCCTCTGCTTTGGTCACCTGCTGAAAGGATTCGGCCTGCTGCTGATCGCAGCGTTCTGCGCCGCAGCAATCAGCCCACTGTTGAAGCCGCAGGGAG
>QHYP01000027.1:7988-26986 GCA_003224195.1 Acidobacteriota bacterium
TGGTTCGAGTTACGGGGGAAGGATGCCGATCCGGGAGGAGGAAGCGACTCCGTCTTCTGAACGCCCCGTCCTTCCACAAGTGTATAGATAGCGTCCGCTGCCAGATTCCGAAGAGATTCCACATTGCCATTCGGCCAGCGGATTTCGACCGACTCCATCTTCGTCGCCGTGCCCAGCCCAAAATGAATTCGCAAATCGTTCTGGGAGAGATAGCTTCCGCCCCCGCGCACCTCGTCGAACTGTTGGACGCCCCCTGTGCGAATCGTCACTCGCGCGCCGATCGCCGCGCGGTTGCTCTTTGTGCCAAGCAGCTTGAAGAGCACGCGGTGGTTCCCGTCCTGATCCATGTTCACCAGCAGAGACGGTGGCTCGCCCACGTTCAATAGGACAACGTCGACATTTCCGGAGTTGAAGACATCTCCAAAGGCCGCGCCACGCCGCGAGTGCGGGGGAAGGTCTGCCAGGCCGGCGTCTTTCGAGACTTCATCAAAAGTTCCGTCACGATTATTGCGGTGCAAGAGGATTGGCTCGCGGTAACGGGCGCCGACTTCGGCAGCGTCAACTTGCGGAAAAACGTGACCGTTGGCCACGAAAATGTCCAGCCAGCCGTCATTGTCCATGTCAAAAAATCCGGCGCCCCAACCGACCAGAGTGTAACTCGGCTGGCCGATTCTCGATGTCCAGCTCGCGTCTTCAAAACCTTTCTGACCCATGTTGCGGTAGAGCGAATTCGGCTGCTCGGCGAACTCGGTGACGAATAGGCTTAGGCGCCCGCTGTGATCGTAATCGCCGAAATCCGCGCCCATCGAACCCAGTTCAATGCCCTCGCCGCTCAGGGCCACGCCGCTGAGCATTCCCACGTCCGTAAACGTCCCGTCATGGTTGTTATGGTAGAGGTAGTTGGGCGTGGCATCGTTGGCCACGAATAGGTCCGGCCATCCGTCGTTGTCGTAATCCGCCCAGATCGCCCCGAGGCCGTAATAACCGATGGCGTCGTTGACCCCGGCTTTTTTCGATACTTCTTCAAACGTGCCGTCGCCGCGATTGTGATAGAGCAGGTCGCTCTCGCCTTCAAGCCCCCATGGCCCACACTGCACCAGCACTCCTTTGTAGCGGCAGAACTTGTTGCTCCCGAATTCGGGCAAATGGTCCAGGTCCACATGGACATACCGCGAAACGAACAGATCAACATAGCCATCTCGATCGTAGTCGCCCCAAGCGGCCCCGGTGCTGAAGCCCCCGCCGCGCACGCCCGCCTTTTCGGTCACGTCCTCGAACTTGCAGTTGCCCAGGTTGCGATAGAGGGCATTGCCACCGTAACCCGTCACGAAGAGGTCGAGCTTGCCGTCGTTGTCGTAATCCGCCACTGCCACTCCCATGCCCCAGCCGCGCCGCGTCAACCCCGCTTCCTGCGTGATGTCCTTAAAAGTGCCATCCGGCTCCTGATGATACAGCGTGACGAGCGGGTCGCCACCGTTCCGCGCCCTCTCGACGGAGGAACCGTTTACCATCACGATGTCCAGACGGCCGTCATTGTCGCAATCGAACAAACCGATCCCGCCGCTCATGGACTCGACGATATACCGCTTGTCCGACGTCGAGATATGCGATGCCCGCAAGCCCAACTCCGCGGCGACATCCTTGAATTTGGGAATCGGGGGAAAGCCGGGGCGGTCAGGCCTCGGTTTCGATGGGCCCGCCGAGGCCGGCACGGGTACGCGCGCGCTTTGCCCTGCTTCAGGGCGAACAACCGCGATTTCCAACGAAAACAGAAGCAGAAATAGGCCGCTGAAATAGGATAGAAGAGGGAGCCGATGGTTCCAGGTCATCGGCTCATTCTATCGTAGAGTATTTCATGGCGTAGCTGCATTTACGGCAAGGAAATTTTTGCTTTCTGGAAGGCATATCCCATTCGAATTATTAATTTTTGTAAACATTTCATTTCATCGAAGACAAATGCGCTAAGATGGCACAATCCGAAACGGCGAATTGCCCGCGCCCCTTTCCGTGATTGCGCGCGCCTATCCGCCACGGTGCTCCGTTCGTCACAAACTCAATGAAATCAAAACCGAAAACCAACCCGAATGGATCCCGAAGCGTAACGCTCAAGGCGGTTGCCGAACACGTGGGCCTCACGCCAGGAACGGTATCTGCCGTTCTCAATAATTCGGCGGCGGCGCGTTCCATTCCGGCACACACCAAGGAGCGCATTCTCGCCGCGGCGCGCGAACTCAACTACCGCCCTAATTTTCTGGCGCGCTCTCTCCGCGTGCAGCGCACCTATACCATCGGCGTAATCGCCGAAGAAATCGGCGACGCTTACGGCTCCCTGGTCATCAGCGGCATCGAGCAGTATCTGCGGCAGCATAACTTTTTCTTTCTGACGGTAATTCATCGCCACGACCGAAAACTCCTGCAAACCTACTCGCAGATGTTGCTCGCGCGCGGCGTGGAAGGGTTCATCACGGTGGATACCTCGATCACAGAGCCGCCTGCACTGCCCACCGTCGCCATTGCCGGCCACCAAGAGGTGAAGGGCGTCACGAACATCATCCTGGATCACCGCCGCGCGGCCCTGTTGGCCCTCAAGCATTTGCAACAACTGGGACACAAAGAAATTGCTTTCTTGAAAGGGCAGCCCTTCAGTTCCGACTCCGCCGTGCGCTGGCAAGCCATTTGTGAAGTGGCGCAAGAGCTCGGAGTGCGAATTCGCCCGGAGTTCGTGGTGCAGATGGACGCGGATGATCCCACGCCAGAGGTCGGCTATCCGTTTGCCAAGCGATTGCTCGCTCAGTCTCGGCCGTTCACGGCACTGTTCGCATATAACGATATCTCCGCGATCGGGGCGATTCGCGCTATCCGCGAGGCGGGGCTTCGGGTACCCGAGGACATTTCCGTGGTCGGTTTTGATGACATACCGGCGGCCGCGTTCGCGAATCCTGGTCTCACGACGGTGCGGCAGCCTTTGCAGAAGATGGGGCAAATCGCGGCGCGCACGCTGCTCGACCGCATCGAGAACCGCGAAGCCTATTGGCCAGAAATCGCGATCGAGCCGGAACTCGTTGTACGCGATTCCACGGCCGAGGCGCCCTCGCGACGCGCAACTGCCCCAGATGGGGAAGTGGCGACGAGGACGGCGGCGCAGGGAGAACGCTGAACGTCGCGAGAGTCGTGACGGTCCGCGGATCAACTGGGTCTCTCAATGCCTATTTCAGAGCATGGGTAGATTCACGCACAACGAGTTCGGCGGCGACTTTTTTGCTCACGATGGGAGATTCCCGCTTTTGATTCGACGCCGCGACCCAGTCCAAGACCAACCCCACTCCGATCGCCCCCATGGCTTCCATCGGCTGGCGAATCGTGGTCAATGAAGGCACGGAAAGAGCGGCCTGCGCAACGTCATCGAAGCCAGCGATGGAACACTGTTCTGGAACACGGACGCCGCGCCTCAATAGAGCGCGCATGGCGCCAAGCGCGGCCATGTCGTCATACGCCAGAAGCGCCGTGAACGCACGCCCATGCCGAAGCAAATTTTCCGTCAACTTTTCTCCCGCCTCAAAGCTGAGGTTGGGATCGCGCGTCTCCGGCATTTCGACCACCAGCCTGGTGTTGATTTTCAGGTTCACGGATTGAGCGAACTGCCGGATGCCCTTCCATCGCTGAGCGCTGCTCAAAAGCGTCTTGGGCCCCCGGATAAACGCAATGTGGCGATGGCCAAGCCGGTGGAGATGCTCGAGCATGGTGCGCGCGCCCGCTTCGTTGTCCACGAAGACGTTGCAGATGGAATCGAACTCGATCTCGCGCCCAACGATGACCGTCGGGATTCGCCGGCGCTTGAGATCGGCGAGAAGATTGATGTCCACCGAAAGCCAATTGGCGATGACGACCAGCCCCTCGACGCGGCGATCGAGGAGCATCTCGAGGTAACGCTCGAAGCGATGCGGCTCGTTGTGCGCGTCGGCCAGCACGGGCAAGTACGACGCCTGATAGAGCGAATTCTCGATGCCGCGGAGAATGGGCGTACAGAACGGGTCGGTCAGATCGAAGACCATGACGCCGACGGCGTTGGTGCGGCGGCTGCGCAGGTAACGAGCGAGGGGATTGGGGCGATAGCCGAGGCGCTTGGCGGTGGTTTCGATACGTTCTTTTGTTTCGGTAGGGATATAGCGCGCCAGCGGGGCATTGTTCAGGACAATCGAAACCGTGGAGACGGAATACCCGCTTTCGCGCGCCACGTCCCGGATGGTGACCACCGCATCTTTGGACATGAGGTGGGTTCCTTCATACCGCAATCCAGCATGTGCGGCAAGGGAAGCCCCTGCCAAAATCCCCGACCGATTGGACGGCCTCGGAAAGCGTCTTTTTGCACGTTCCCGTGCGCCGAAAAGAACCAATTGGACGGCAAGAGTGCGGCCCTATTTCCGAGGCGTGGTAGAATGCGCGGCAGACTTTCGTGACGCTGCGACCGAGAGAAATAACGATATTCTTAAGCGCAAAATCATTCTCTTGAGGGGGAAACCATGCGAGCTTTGCGATCCATCTGCGTCCATGCGTGCATTTTGGCGCTGGCGGGCATTCTTGTGGCCGCGGAAAGACTGCGCGCGGATGAGCACATTCCGGCGGCGGCGTGGAAGCGGCCGCTGGGCCAGCCGCTCGAAAACGCGGGAACGAAAAAGCCGGCGCTCAATGCGGGTCATATTGATGACGGCTATTGGCAAGGCGCGCCGGTTGGCGGCTTTGGCGCGGGAACCTTTTCACGTACGTATCGCGGCGACTTTGCGCGCTGGCACGTGAAGGCCGGCGTGCACAAATATCAGCCGCTGCTGCTCAACCAGTTCAGCGTGTACGAGAAAGCGGAAGGGGCAAACGAGAGCGTGGCCACGGTGCTCTATGCCGGCAAACCGGACGCACGGGAGGCGCCGGCATGGAACTTCGACTACCCGGTGGGCGCAGGCGACTACTACGCGCTCTATCCGAAGGCCTGGTACGACTACCGCTGGGAAAAGCTGCCGGTGCGGCTGACGCTGGAACAGTTTTCGCCGATTCTGCCGAACAACTACAAAGAAACGAGCTATCCGGTGGCGGTTTACAACTGGCACGCGCAGAACACGACGCAGAAACGCGTGACGGTCAGCGTCCTGTTCACGTGGACGAACATGGTGGGATGGTTCCACGACGCGTCGAGGAGGTTTGCCGGGATCAACAATCTGAGCAACGTGAACCGCGCGCAAAACGAAGCCATCACCTATCATGGCCAAGCCGCGACGATAAAAGGCATTGTGTTCGACCGCGTGCGCATGGGCAACGCGATGGTGGAAGGCGACGGGCAGTGGGCCATCGCCACGATTGATTCTCCGCGCACGCAGGTCTCTTACTTCACGACGTTTGCGTCTTGGGACGGTGGGCGGTCGGTGTGGGAGCCCTTTGCGGCGAGGGGCAAGCTGCCGAATAGCGATTTCGCCTGGGCGAGCAGTGGCGAGCCGCTCGCTGGCGCCATTGCGGTGACGTTCACGCTCGAGCCCGGGGAAAAGCTGAGCGTGCCGATGGCGCTTTCGTGGGACCTGCCGATCATCGAGTACGGCCACGGGCGGAGGTGGCTGCGCGCGTACACGGATTTTTTCGGTGCCAGCGGCACAAACGCGTGGAAGATCGCGCGAGAGGCGCTGCTCCACGGCGAGGAATGGAGCGCGACGATCGACGCGTGGCAGAAACCCATCGTCGAGGACCAAAGCAAGCCGCTGTGGTATCGCGGAATGTTGTTCAACGAGCTGTACGTGCTCGCTGACTCGGGCACAATGTGGGGGCGGCCGCTCGGTGGACCAAAGGACGCGCCGCTGACGTACTCGTTCCTCGAGTGCTTCGATTATCCGTTTTACGAGACGCTCGACGTGAGGTTTTACGGCTCGATGCCGCTGGCGAAATGGTGGCCGAAAATCGAAAAGCAAGTAATGAGGGCCTTTGCGGACACGGTTCCGCAGGACCTGCGGCAGCAGTCCATCTGGGAATGGGGGACGCAGCACCACCAGAAGCTCGAGTTGCGCATGCGCAAGGTGCGGGGTGCAGTGCCGCACGACCTGGGCAATCCGGAAGAAGACCCGTTTGTGTATGTGAACCAGTTTGGCTGGCAGGACACGAACCGCTGGAAGGACTTGAACAGCAAATTTGTCCTCCTGGTGTACCGCGATTTCGTGGTTGCCGGCGACAACGACCTCGATTTCCTGCGCTCGACGTGGCCTGCCGTCAAGGAATCGCTTGCTTATCTTCAGCAATTCGACCGCGACGGAGATGGCCTGCCGGAAAACGACAACTATCCCGACCAGACCTATGACGAGTGGGTGGTGAAGGGCGAGAGCGCGTACTGCGGGGGCCTGTGGCTCGGTGCCGTGCGCACAGCGGAAGAGATTGCCAAGAAGCTGGGCGACGCGAAGTCCGCGGCGGAATATCGAGAGCTGTTCGCGCGCGCGCAGAAGAGCTACATCACGAAGCTCTGGAATGGATCTTATTTCCGCTACGACACGCAGAGCGAATATCGCGACAACATTCAAGCCGACATGCTCGCGGGGCAGTGGTACGCGAATCTCACTGGACTCGGCGACCTGGTGCCGCGAGAGATGCGCGTTGGGTCGCTGCACAAGATCTACGACAACAACGTGATGAAGTTCGAAAAGGGCGAGATGGGCGCGGTGAACGGCATCGGCGCCGACGGAACGATCATCACCACGAATGAACAGGTGCAGGAAGTTTGGACGGGCACCACGTTCGGGCTTGCGGCGGAGATGCTCTCCGAAGGTATGCGCGACGAGGCGTTTCGCACTGCGTGGGGCATCTATCACATCACTTACGAGAAGGCGGGCTACTGGTTCCGCACTCCGGAAGCGTGGGACCGCACGGGGAATTATCGCGCTTCAATGTACATGCGCCCGGCCGCCATCTGGGCGATGGAGATGATGCTGGCGGCGAAAAAATAGCCGCTAGTTCTTCGGCGCACCGGCATTCCGATAGTCGTAGCGGAGGCTCGCGGGCATTTTGCCGGAGCGCTGGCGGGTATTATATTGGAGCTCGTAGCGCAGGTGGATTGCGTCGACTGGATACTCCTGGCCCTCCCGGTAGGGATACGCCAGCCCCGTGTGATACGGCAGCGGCTCGACGGTGAAGGCGTGCGCAGCGTAGAAGTCCAAGTCTTTCTCGAAACCATCAGCAAAGAAGAAGTAGTCGCGCGTCCAGCCCGCCGGCAGCGCGGGCAGACGGCTCGGATCGAAGTCGAGCTTCACGCCTTCGCCGGAGCCGAACACGGCGAAACGGTCATCCGGCGCGCGTAAGAGATCCTTCACGTCGCCATAGCGCGTGTAGTTGCCGGCGGCGCGGGCGTACGGGCCGGTCGGGCTGCGGTTCGAGAAGGAATACCAGGTGTCGCTCGCGGGAGTGCCGCGAATCTCGCGCGGATAGCCGAGGAAATCGAGCGCCGCACCCACCAGGGGCACTTCGGTCACGCGAATGTCTTTTGTATCGGGCGTCTGATCGATGCGCACCGCGTCCCAATAAATCTTCAGATTCGTCACAATACGGATGCGCCGCACGCCGGGAGGAATTTTCCCGGACAAGTCGGCAACCATGGTGCGCTCGAGACCCGCGGGGAAGCCCATGTCGTCTACCACGCGCCGCCATTTTCCGTTCGCGTCCTGCGCCTCCACATACGGAGGAATTACTTTGATTCCTGCCTGGTCCGCGGCGTACATCGAGGTTGCGGTGAAGTAATCCGTGTAGCCGTCCAGCAAAAGACGCAGCGGGCGATCCGCGCGCCACGCGCCGAGGTCGAGCTCAATCCAGTGCAGTTTTGCGAAGCCGGCGAAGGGCAGGCTTTCAAATTCGGTGACGTATTTGCGGTCGCGCTTAGCAAGCAGCGGCAGAACATCCTTTCCGCGATCGTCCCGCGCGCCGGCGGGCGGGCGGGCGTTGCGGCTGGCGATCACCCTGAACTCGGGAAACGGCGGATTGCTGACGAACCGTTCGTTGGGATTCACCTCGATGGCTGCCGGATGGTCGATGGCGAGCAGACGCACCTGATCGAGATAAACAGTCTCTTCCATCGGCTCCATGAAGCGGAAACTGAGCAGCCCACCGCGCGGGCGCGCGATGCGCTCGGATACTTTCAGGTATTCGGTGGGGTCGGCGACGTCGCGCTCGCCCGGGTCGACCCAATGACCCACGACGCCTGGACCGATCATGTCGGCGATGAATTCGTATTCGCGGCCGTTCCAGGCGAAAAGAATCGGGCAGGAGCTGCCGCGCCGATCGAGCTCTTCGATCTTCTGCGTGGCGCGCGCGGCGAGCTTGATTTCGTCCTGAGGCACGCCCGTTGGCCAGAGCAGCCGCACGGCCTGCGCTTCCTTCTCGCTGCCGAGTCCGGCCAGAATCGGCATGGCATTCTGGCCCAGGTAGCCCGAAGCTCCCTGAACCTCCCACTTCTGATAGAGCGGCCCGGCGTACAGCTCAACTTTCGTGCCGATGGCACTCTTGTTGTCGTTGAGGGCTTTCAGATCGATCCGCAGCCAGTTGCGTTGGTTGCCGCCTTCGTTGCGCAGCACGGCGGGCATGCCTTCCGTTTGCGTGACGACCAGATCGGCGGCGCCATCGCCATCGAGGTCGGCAACGGCGACGGCGCGCGGCTGGTGCAGCTTCACCGCGTCGAGCTTCACGTCTTTCGTCACATCGGCCCAACCCGCCGGGCCGAGGTTCCGCAGGAGGCGGAGTTCACCACCACTGTTCGTCTCACCCGCGGCAACAAGATCGAGCCAGCCGTCGTTGTCATAATCAAACGCCGCAATGCCCCAGCCGCGCGTCCAGCCGAAATCGGGAAGCGGTACGCGCATGAGCTTCTTGCCATCTACGTTCCGCCAGAGACTCACGCCGGGCGCGCCGGCGTGTGTAAACGCCACGTCCATCCAGCCGTCTTTGTCGAAGTCAAAAACGGCGACGCCGACAGCCGGCGGAAGATTCTCCTTCTTGAAATCAATTCCCGGCAGCGCAGCGAATTTTCCTTCTCGCGGGTTCAAGTAGATGGCCGCGCCGTTCTCCCCTCCGGCGATAACGAAATCAATGGCGCGGTCGTTGTTGAAGTCGCTGGTCACAACGCCTGCGCCCGTGGCGGGGATGCCGAGCGCCGTTTCCGCGGAAACATCCGTGAAGGTGCCGTTGGCGTTGTTGCGCCACAAGACGTTGTTCGCGTTTCCGCCCGGAGCGTTCACTACATACAAATCCAGGTCGCCGTCGTGGTCGTAATCCACGAACGTCAAGCTAACGCATCCCTTTTCGCGGCGAATTCCTGCGGCCTGCGTGACGTCGGCGAATTTCCCGTTGCCCTCGTTGTGCAGCAAACGGACGCCATCGGCGAGGCACACGGCCAAGTCGGTCTTGCCGTCGTTGTCGAAATCGCCCGCCGCGCACCCCAGCCCTGCACCTGCAAGCTTTAGCCCCGCGGCGTCGGTGTCGTCTTCAAATTTTCCATTTCCGAGATTTCGCAAGAGCCGGCTCGTTCCGCCGTCGAGCGCGCTGACGAGAAACAAATCGGGCTTGCCATCGCCGTCGAAGTCGAAAAAACACGCGCCGGTGCTAGGTCCGGCGGCAGTGGGATGGCCTGCCGAAGGCGGAGTCAACTCGGCTATGGAGTGCGCGGCAAAATGGACGGGAATCACCGGCGGCGCGGCCGGGCCCGCGGAGCGCGCAAACTCCGCCAGCGAAAAGCGTCCCTGGTCGCCGTAGCCCGCTCCCATCGGCGAGCCGAGATGATCTTGCGTGATTTTCTGGAAGCGCGCCAGGTGCTCGCGCGCGGAGTTGGTGTCGCCTTTGCGTTGAAATGCGCGCGCAATGCCAAATTCAGCCGAGGCATGGAAGGGATTTAGCGCGATGGCATGTTGAAAAGCCGAGATCGCTTCGTCGAATTTTTGCTCCTGGGTGAGCAGCACGCCGATGAAATAAAAGCTGTCTGGCTCGTCCGGAGCAATCTCGGACACATGGCGAAACGCCGCGATCGCCTTGTCCGTTTCATTCAAATCCTTGTAGACAAGCCCAAGGTTGTACGAGGCGTGGGGGTCGGAGGGCAGTTTCGCGGCTGCTTCCTCCAGCGCTGCGCGCGCGGCTTCGAGTTTCTGCTGGCTCAGCAGTGCTAACCCGAGGTTGAGCCGGGCCAGCGCATAATGCGGATCGGCGGCGAGCGCTTGCTCAAAGAGCTTCTGCGCCGGCTCGAATCGCCCCTGGTTCATGTACGCGACGCCCAAGTTGTTGAGCTTCGCCGCCTCGCTGGCTTTTCCGTCGCTCGCCGTCTTCGCCGCCGATTGAGCGGCTCGCGCTCCCGGGTGAGCGGCTTGCTTGGCGCGCAACAAACCGAACGGCAATGCCAGCGCGGGCCCAGCTAAAGCGACCAGCGCGACAACCATCCACAGCCTGCGAGATAGAAGTGCCATGGAGTCTTTTTCCTATTTCTGAGCGTAGGGCCGCGAAGCCGTGCGGCCCTTGCCTTCCGTTACCGCGATCATTTCTCCCACGGCCACATTCAAGAGGCGGTCCATTTGGCCGCTCGGCCAGCGGATTTCTACGGCATCCGCCTTTTCATGCTGAGCCAAGCCAAAGGTTAGCACCAGTTCGCTCGAGGAAAGATAGCCCACGCTGCCGCGCATCATTTGGGATTGCGAATCGCTGCCGGCGGTGACGCGGACCACGGCGCCGATTCCATCGCGATTCGACTTTGTGCCGACGAGCTTTACGCGGAGACTCTTGTTCGCGCCCCCCTCATTGTGAAAGAGCACCGCCGGCCCGCCGTTCGTGCCGACGAGAAGATCGAGACGCCCGTCGTTATCAATATCCGCGTACGCTGCGCCGCGCGCAATGCGGGGCGCGGTAAACGCTGCGCCGACTTCTTTGGTGACTTCCTGAAATTTGCCCTGCCCGAGATTGCGGAAGAGATGCGGCGGCTCGGCGTGTTTCACGTTTACCTGCACGCGCTCGATGTCGGCGTCGATGTGGCCGTTGGCCACGAAGATATCCGGCCAGCCGTCGTTATCGTAATCAAAAAAGAAACACGAAAAGCCGAGCGTTAGCAGCGAAGCGCGGCCGACCTCCGAGCGCGGCGCCTCGTCCACAAACAATCCCTTTCCTTCGTTGTGGTAAAGCGCCAGCATCTGATTGGAGAAATTGCTGATGAGAATGCTCGGCGCGCCGGAGCGATCGTAATCGGCGGCATCCACGCCCATGCCGGCGCGCGCGACGCCGTCCTCGCTGAAGGCTACGCCGGCGAGCACGCCTTTTTCCGTGAAAGTGCCGTTGCCATTGTTGCGATAGAGCTTGTTCGGCTGCGTATCGTTGGCAAAGAGAAGGTCCGGCCAGCCGTCATTGTCGAAGTCGAGAATTGTGACGCCCAGAGTCTTCGACGTCGCATCGCCGAGGCCCGCCTTCTGCGTCACGTCCTCAAAGGTTCCGTCGCCGCGATTGTGCCAGAGCCGCACCGAGGTCCCTTTATACGATTCCGGCGTGCAATAGGACTACAAATCGCCGTCGAGCGACCACTGCACGTAGTTCCCCACGACCAAATCCAGGCGCCCATCCCTGTCGTAATCCACCCAAGCGGCTCCAGTGCTGAATTCGTGTGGCCCGGCGAGGCCGGCCTTCTGCGTCACGTCCGTGAACGTGCCGTTTCCGTTGTTGTGAAACAGACGGCTCTGGCCGAGCGCGGTCACGAACAGGTCGTCGTAGCCGTCGTTATCGTAATCGCCCACGGCCACTCCCAGGCCAAACATCTCGACCGCCAAGCCCGCTTTTCTCGTCACATCGGTAAACGAACCGTCATGATTGTTGTGATAGAGATGCGGCGTGGTGTGTTGTTTAACGTGGCCCGGCCAGTCCATGCCGTTCACGAGAAAAATGTCCGGCCAGCCGTCGTTGTCGTAATCAATGAACGCCACACCCGGACCCATCGTCTCGGGAAGATATTTTTTGCCGAAGGCGCCGTTATTGTGAACGAAATGAATGCCCGCTTGTTGCGTGATGTCGCGGAACTGAATCGTCGTGCTTGCAGGCGCGGCGCTGACGCGGGGCAGATTCGCCAGAAGCAGTGCGAGCGCGCCGAGGAGAATCGCAGCCGCAGGGCGCGTCTCGGGTCTTCGTTTCCTCATGGCCGTCCCACCCCTAGCGCATCGGCGGCGCGATTGATGTAATTGAACCACGCGGCGATCAGCGTGATTTGCAAGATGGCGCGGTCGTCGAATCCCTCGGCGCGCAGGCGCGCGTGGTCCTCCGGGCTGCACTTTGTGGCGTCCTTTGTCAGCTTCACCACGTAATCGAGCATCGCCTTGTCTTGCCTGGAAATCGGCGCCGAGCGATAGTCCCTTTTCAGCGCCTCAACCATTGCTTCGTCCAGTGTCACCCGACGCAGAAACTCTGCGTGCGACTCGATTCAATACTGGCAGCGGTTCACGACCGAGACCATCGTCGCGATCATTTCGTGCTGGTGACGCTGGAGCGGCAGGTCGGGCGACATCAGCACGCCGTACGTGCTGAAGGCGTGCCGCAAGGCTTCCGGGAGCAACGAGTGCGAAGCGACAATCTGCGACGCTTCGTCGCCCGGCACTTTGTGGATGGGAGTGGCGTACTCGATGGGATACAGTTTGCGCTGGTCCTCCATGGCCATGCGAACTCGCTCGTCCTCGTCGCTCCGAACCGTTTTGATCCAGGTCATTTCGTTCCTCTTTGACCGGGGAATTGGCGTGAATCTACTGCGATCCGCCAAGCCGTCCACTGGGTTTCCGTGGAACTCTCTTCACCGCAAGGGCCGCCGGCTTCGGCCGCTCGGGACGCAGCGGCACCGAGAGATGTTCGTGGATCGCCTGCCGCTCGTTATTGTCCTCCGGATGCGCCTGCCGGTAGGGCCCGGTAATCGCCTGCGCGGCTTCATCGGCTTTGAAACGCAGGTAGCGCTCTTTGTGCTCGTTGGCGCGCCGCTCGTCGCCCAGGCCGTTATAGCAGAGCATCAGGTTGTAATGCGCCTGTAGATCCTCCGGGTCCACTTTCAAAACTTCCTCGAATTCCTTCACCGCGTCCGCGTAGCGCTTCTTGAGGAACAACTCGCGCCCGAGTTCGTTGCGTACCACGCGGTCGCGGGGATATTGCGCCAGGACGATGCGGAGCCGCGCGATGGCCTGGTCGTATTTTCCTTCCGCTTTCAACACGCGCGCGTAGAAGTAATTCGCGCGGGCGAGCTCCGGTTTCAACGCCAGCGCTTTTTCGAGCACGCGCCGCGCCTCGGCGATGTTGCCTTCCTGCACGCGCACTCGCCCGATGTTCACCCAGCCATCGACGTTCTGCGCGGCGATCTCCGTCGTCTTCTCGAACGCGGCCTCGGCGCCCTTCAAATCGCCCTGCAAGAAGAGGCCGATGCCGTAATCCTGCCAGCGGACGAAATCCTCCTTCACGGAAGCAACCTCCGGTTTCGGCGCCGGGACGTTATGCGGCAGTACGCGAAGAGTCTTTGTGTCTTCCGCGATGGTGATGATGGGGAGATCCGGAATTTCCTTGAGCTCGCCCGACACCTGCGAAGTGTCTCCCGTGAAGAGCCACTTGCCATCGTCGTAGTGTTGCGTTACATCGGGACTCGGCTGAGCAGGATCGCGCGCGCCCGCGTAAGCGAAGTGCGTGTTCCACCACGAGAACTTGCGGTAGTTCAGCTTCGCGTCGAGGATGATTCTCTCACCCGCGTTTTCCGGCACGTGCAGGCGGTAGTGGGCCGTGTCTGCTGCCCCCGGCGGAATCAGCCGCACGTACACGACCGAGCGCGTGGACCACGCATTCCGCTTGTTGATGGGATTTCCGTGCGCATCCACCTGGAGCGAGCGGTAGAAATGCGCTCCCTTCTCGACCGGGCCTTTTCCGCCGTCCTCCACCATTCCGCTCCAGAACAGAATCCGGCCTTTTTCGTCGGCGACCTTCAATTCGAGCCATACATCGAACGCGTCCACCGTGCCGCCGGGGAAAAAATGCCCGACATTCTTGGTGCGCACGACGACGTCGATCCGCACGTCATCGCCCCGCCGCACCGCCGCGTCCACGCGGCCGAGTGGCGCCGTGATCGGCCTGGCTTCCCCGGCTGCGCCCTTCGGCAAGGCGACTTCCGCTTCTTCTCCAACGGCAAAGGTTGTTGAAAGCTCCGTCCCCGGAACTTCGCCCCCGCCCGCTTTCGCTCCCGCGGGTGAAATCGCGAAAATATCCACGCTCAGGTTTTTGTCCTGGAGAAATTTCTGGCTCAGTTCAAATTGTGCCTGGTCGCCATTCGCGAACGGCACCGCCGTGTTCGCCCCGGGAAAGCGGTGTGAATGGACGTAGCCTTCCATGTTCCCAGCGTCCTGCGAGGGGACCATCGGCATGTGGCAATCCGGGCACTGCTGCGGATAATAAAACGAACGCGCGCCCTGACCGGAGACGCCGCTTCCTTGCCAGTTGTCGTACTCGTTGAAGCCGCGAATCCAGCGGTAATGATTCACGGGCAGGTCGAGATGGACCTTGTGGCAGGTGGAGCAGAATTCCGCCGTCTGCTCGCGCATGAAGGGCTTCAGGAATGTCCGCCGGTGCGGCTCCGGATTCAGCCGCACCAGAAAATCGTGCACGCTCCGCACCACCGGATTCTCGCTCGCGGCCAACTCGTGCAACTTGGGGTATTCGAGCACGAAGTCGCCCTGGCCCATCGTGCTCTTCACCTGCACGATGCTGTGGCACATCATGCACGCGAGACCCGCGCGCGCTTCCGGGCGGTCCACGATCTGTTTGATCGGCGTGTCGAACATTCCGCTGAAGAGCAGAGCGGGATCGTGGCACCCGGCGCACCACTTCGAGGATTTCACGCCGATGGTGTCCTGCATGTATTCAACGCTCTTGCGATACCACTGATTGTTGAACGAGGAGAAATGGTGCGCGGAGCTGTACCACTGCTTGTAGATGTCCGCGTGGCAGCGCTCGCACGCTTGCGACTGCGTGAAATACTTCGCGGGGATGTTTCCGTTGTGCAGAGTTTGCGCGGAGCTGGGAAAAAACTTTCCGGATGGTCCGTCGCCCTCTCCATCCATCGAGGCCGGTGGCATTGTCGGATTCGATATGCGGTAGGCGTTTTCCCAATAGACCGTCCGAATCCACCACGCACCCGCCGAAACCGCGACTGCAAGCGCCAGCACTGTGCCGAAGCGCAACAGCCCGCTCGCGAGCCGGCCTCGCGCGGCGAGCCACGAGATCGCCAGCAAGACAACTCCGGCACCGCAGAGGAAGATGTGAAGATAAAGCCATGCCCGCAGCCGGTGCGGCGTGCCAAGGAAGACGAGCGCCACGCCCAGACCGGCGCCGAGGGCCATGAAGAACCAGCCCACTCGGGTCAGCAGGCTCTCTGCGGGAAAGAGTCGGACAAACCATGGAAGGAGCAGCGCTGCCAGAATTATGCCGAGCGTCGCATGGAGCAGGACGATCGCGCCATAGGGGATCGTTGCAGAGGGTAGGGCGTAGAGATACACGCCGGAAAAGGTGAGCAGAACGACACTGATGCCGCGCCAGCGCTTCATCGCGTGAGGGCGTCTTGGCCCCAACCCTTCGTGGTTTTGGACCGCCGAACGGCGCAAGTCTATTCGCGTGAATAATCTACGGCAATACTAGAAAAATACTAGTGCCGTTCCAACTTATTGCGACAAGGCCCTGTGCGAACCGCATCCACCTAACCGGCAAGGATAGAGTTTTTCGCGTTTGCTGCATTTAGTTGGAACGGCACTAGTGCGGTCCCAAGCCAACTTCCCAGGCCCGCCCTAAGTGATGTGTTGCCAACACTCGCCCGCAAACGCGACTTCATCACATATGGAAGGGTTGAAATAGCGCTCGCCGGACCGCTAAGTGATCCGCTCAAACACGTACTTCGCGTCGCTCAGCGCCGCCGTAATCTCATCCACGTGCTCCGATCCGCGCGTTTCCATGGTCAAATCGATCGCCGTGTCGCCGAATTCCACGCCGAAGTACGCTCGATTGTAGGAAGTCTCCACGATGTTGGCGCGATGCTCGGCCAGCACGCCCGTCAGCCGGTGCAGCGCGCCGGGATAGTCCGGCAAGTGAATCCGCAGGCGAATGAGCCGCCCGTCCTTCACCAAACCGCGCTCGATGATGCGCGCCAGGAGCGTGACGTCCATGTTCCCGCCGGAAATCACCACTGCCACTTTCTTCCCCGCGCATGAGAATTTCTGATTCACAAGCGCCGCCAGCGAGGCTGCCCCCGCCCCCTCCGCCAGAATCTTCTCGCGCTCGAGCAGCAAGAGCACGGCGTTCGCAATCTCCTCTTCTTCGACGGTCACAATCTCATCGACATACTTCGCCACCATCGGTAGCGTAAGCTCACCTGCCCGCCGCACGGCGATTCCGTCGGCCAACGTCGTGGATACGGGCAGCGTGACGGGATGGCCCGCCTCCACCGCCGCCTTCATTGAAGCCAACCGCGCCGTTTGCACGCCAATCACGCGGATTCGCGGATTTGTCTCTTTCAGGGCGCAGGCCACACCGCTGATCAGCCCGCCTCCGCCAATTGCGGCGACCACCGCTTCCAGGTCCGGCGCCTGCTCCAGCAACTCGAGCCCCAGCGTGGCTTGCCCTGCAATCACCGCGCAATCGTCAAAGGGATGGATGAAGGTGAGATTGTGTTCCTGGCTTCTTTTCCGCGCTTCTTCGTACGCTTCGTCGTAGTTGGCGCCGTGCAGCACTACTTCCGAGCCGAATCGCCGCGTGGCCATTACTTTGTTGAGCGGCGTCGCCAGCGGCATACAGATTTGCGCGGATAAGCCATGCTTCGTCGCGTGGTAGGAAACGGCCTGCGCGTGATTGCCGGCCGAGGCGGCGATCAATCCGCGCTTCTTTTCCTCGGGAGTCAGCGTCAAGATGCGGTTGAGCGCCCCTCGTTCCTTGTAGGATCCGGTTCGCTGCAGGTTTTCAAGTTTCAAAAAGACGGTATTCCCCGTCTGCGACGAAAATGCCTCCGAGCGCCCGCAGGGCGAGACAAGAATCGAGTCCCGAATCCTCTCGCGCGCCTGGCGTATCTCTTCGAGGGTCACCATGAGAATCCTTCATATTACACTTCGACATCGGGCGGCGATGCCCGCAATACGACCTTCCTCTCCTTGTCGATGGAATCGGTTGCCGCAAGACCAGAGTGCGGCGCGCTCCGCGCCACCACGCGGCTACTGCGGCGAGAAGAACTTGGCCTTCTCTGCGCGGGAAGAACCCAGCGTTTCCAACGGGGGAAACGAGTTGGGCACGGTCAAGGCGCGCTCCGGAAGTTGCTTCCCCATTTTGATCGCCTGCACCAGCATGGCCATCGCCTGATCCGTATTCGGCGGAATATAAATTGTGGCCGCCAATTGCCCCGTACGCACCCAAACCTGCCCGGTCTTGGGCAGCCCGTCGCAGCCCAGATACGGCAACTTCATCCATTTTGCCTGCTCGCCTTCGGGCAACTCCTGAAAAGCCTTCCGCGCACCCATCGCCATCGAGTCGTCCTGGGCTGCGATGAGATCGAGCTTCGCTTTCTGCGAGGTGGTCAATCGCAGCCAGGAAGAAACTGCGCGATACGCGCTCTCCTCCGTCCACTGCCCCTTGAGCATGCTCACGTGGATGTTCGGAGGCTTTGTGGCCTGCATCCCCGCCGTTCGCTCTTTGGCCGCAGAATTATCCGAGGGCCCCTGGATGTACAGCACCGAACCGCCCTCCGGCAAAAGCGCGGCGATCTGCCGGCCTTGGATTCGGCCGATTTCCTTGTGGTCCGAACTCAGGGAGAATATGGGCGTCTTCGAGGACCTGCGAAGTTCTGCGATGTACTCCGCCTCGCGATTCAAAACCGCCCAGCCAATTCCGGCGCCAACCGCGGCACGCGCCACCTGGGGGAGAGCGGTCCCGCCGACCGGCTCGAAGATGATCGCATCCGGCCGCGAACTACCGCCCGATTGAATCACCTTCAAGAGCTGCGTGCTTTGCTGGATGGCATCGTTCTCCGCGTAGACGATTTCGATATCCACTTCCAGCTGGCGGGCCGCCTCCTGCGCTGCCGCAGCCTGCTCGATCTGATAATCGTTTTCGTCATTGGTCAGCGAGACGAGAAATCTCAGTTTCTTCATGGCATCCTCGACGGTAACTATCCTTCTGCCTGCTCAGCATAGCGGCGAGGCGAAAAGCAGCCGGGAAAATCTCGCTCCAATGTGTCAGGCAAAGAAACCCCGCAACTCTCCAGAAATCGAGTGACCCCGGGCTGCGCGCCCCGGCGGAAGCTTCTTCACCGCTTCTCCCCTGTTCCCGCGCTCCGTTTTCCGGCGAGGTGAAAGACGACCTTGCGGTGCGGGTACGTGTCCGAGGTCGTTGCCGGGAATTGAACTTGAATCTTCGCTGCCTCGCCATCCTTCTTCACGAGCTGCGCGCCCTCCACCGATTCGATTTGTCCCGGATTCCACACTGCCATCTCGTACCCTTTGCCTGCCGCTCCGGTGAATTCGAGCTCCAGCCGGTCTCGCTCCCCCGACCAGGTCTCCGAAATCACGCGCAGCCCGCGGCTCGTCGCTCCGAGCGGCGGCAGAGTCGACGCGTAGCTCACTCCGAAATCATTCTTCACGTGAATCCGCAGCGTGCTCGCGCCTTGCGGCACAGCAAACCGCGTCTCCACGTGCTGGTCCCCCTGGTGCGCCGCGGCGCGATACTCCACGCGCTGTCCGTTCAGCTCCGCTCCGAGCACGCTGGCTCGCGGGCTCAGCGCCGGTCGAAAATCGATCGTGCATTCGCCGCCGGTTCGCGTGACTTCCAGCGTGATCTCGGTCAGCGTCTTGCGATAGCGCAAATTCAGCACCGCGTCGCCCACGCGCACGTTGCCGACGTGGAAGCTCGTCCAATCCGCCGGCACAGGCGGCGCAAACGTCAGCGTCTTCTTCGCCGCGTCCACCTCGAGTCCAAACATC
>QHYP01000352.1 GCA_003224195.1 Acidobacteriota bacterium
AGAGGCCATTCCGGAGTTGGAGGCGGCAACAAAGCTTGACCCCACACTTGCGCCGGCATGGCTCTTCCTCGGGGCGGCTCGCCTGCAACTGGGCGAGGCAACAGCGGCGGTCAAGGCTCTCAAGATGGTCTTGGGTCTGCAGCCGGATCACCGGGAAGCGCGGCAAATGCTGGCGAGCGGGCTGCTCTCGCTCGACCGCGTCAAAGAGGCGGCAGAGGCGTACCGGAAACTTACCGAACTTGATTCCGAAAGCGCGCAGGCTTGGTATGGACTGGGGCGCTGCTACGAATCTATTTCCGGCCGCGCCTTCGATGACCTGCAGAAGACTGCTCCAGAGTCCGCGTATTGGCTGGCCTTGGTGGCCGAGGCCCGCGTCCGCGAGCAGCAATTCTCGAGCGCCTTTTATCTCTATCGGCAGGCGCTTGAGAAGATGCCCACGATGCGCGGCTTGCACACGGCTGTGGCGGAAATCTATCGCCAGACCGCACATCCGGACTGGGCGCGCGCGGAAGAGGAGAAAGAGCGCCGGCTTCCTCCGCTGGATTGTAGTGCTCCGTCGCTGGAGTGCGATTTCCGGGCGGGGCAGTACAGTGGGGTTGTTGCCTCAACGAACGGCAGGAACACAGTGGAGTCGTATTACTGGCGCTCGCGCGCTTACAACGAGTTGGCGCTCCAGGCTTTCACTCGCCTGGGCCAGCTAGCTGCCTCTGCGGAGCTGCATGAGCTCAAGGCACACATTTATGGTGGTCAGAAGAGATACACGGAAGCCGCCGAGGAATGGAGGGAAGCCCTGAAGCTTGCGCCCGTTGACCCGCAGATTCAGAAACAGCTGGCCCTCAGCCTGAAACTTAGTCAGGACTACAATGGCGCCCTATCCCTGTTCAAGGATCTCCTCCGGCAACAACCGGCGTCGGCGGAATTGAATTATCTCGTAGGCGACACCATGCTTGACCTGCAACGGGCGGAGGAAGCGATTCCCTTCCTCAAGCGCGCCGTGGAACGCGACCCGAAACTCTTGGCCGCACACAAGTCCCTCGCTCGCGCAGACCTGGCCGTCGGAAAGGCGGTGGAAGCAATTCCGCATTTGAAGGCAGCGCTGGCTACTGATGAGGACGGCAGCCTTCACTACCAGCTCGCAAGAGCCTACCAGGCAAGTGGCCAGCCCGACCTCGCCAAACAGGCCCTTGCGGCCTATGAGAAAATCCAGCGCTCCGCCGCTGCAGGAAGAGAGGCCGCAAAACGCGAAGTGGAGATCACACCACCATAAAGAGCCGACAGCGTTCTGGCTATTTCGACGGCTCGTGGACTTCGAGAACCTGGTTGGTGGCAACGTTTCGCAGTACCTGAACGATGCCACTGGGCCAGCGAATCTCTATCCGATTGATCTTCGCCAACTTACCGGTTCCGAAGTGGACGGTTTGCGGACTCGAGGACGCGTAGCCCACGGCCGTGGTGACATGGTTGGATTGATTGCCTAGTCGAATCCTGGCGCCGATCGCGTCGCGGTTGCTCCGGGTGCCAATCAGCTTCAGAATGAGCCAGCGGTTGACATCGGAGGTAACGTTCTGCCAAAACTCCGCCGGTTCGCCGAGAGCGCTCACGACAACGTCGATTTTTCCGTCGTTCTCAAAATCGGCAAAGGCGCTGCCGCGGTGTGCCTTTGCCAGATTCAAACCCGCTTCCGACGAAACATCACGGAACGTTCCGTCACCTAGATTGGCGAAGAGGCTGTTGGGCTGCTTGTAGTGCGTAGGTTGGAACAAGTCAATCAGGTCATTAACGTCGGAATTCGCCGTGAACAGATCCTTCCAGCCGTCGTTATTGAAATCGAAGAAGCCATTGCTCCAGCCGCTGCGCGTCGTGGTGAGCGTGGCCAACCGGCTCCGGTGGGTTGCGTCCTGAAACAAACCGTTGCCCAAGTTCTGAAATAGAGGGAATGTCTCGCCCGCCAACGCAGTGACGTTGAGGTCGGAGAGACCGTCATTGTCATAGTCTCGAAAATCAGCTCCCATGCTGGCCACGGGCA
>QHYP01000028.1 GCA_003224195.1 Acidobacteriota bacterium
AAACGCAATACCAAACAAGGCTGTGAGGTAACAAGCGGAACCCTCCAGCCACCGCGGCGCAAAGGCTAACCCCGTAGGTGAAGCTTGTCGGCCAGGGTCTCGGAACTGCGGATCGGTGCTAGAGTCCAAGCTCTCACACCCTGTCGCGTGGCGGGATGGAGTGGCTATTCCGGTGCCCAGAGCTATGTCCCCGCTCGAACCCGCGGACGCCGGCGGCAGTGTCTACGGCGTTGACGGGGACCACGAAGGTTTTATCCTCGACGTGGTAGCGGCGGTTAGAGAAGAGGCCTCTGCCCCGAGCTGGGATCACAGTCAAATCCAGCTTTGGCGACCGTCTGAGTATTCCCAGAGTTCAAAAAAGGAAGGTTTTCGGCGCAGTGGACATCGTTTCTCGCGGGCCCTGGCCAAGTCACGCCCTTGTTCAAGATATAGTTGCTGAATGTACCCAAGGCGATTGCTAGGAACTGGCAGAACAGCGCAATTCCAAGCCTGTTCCAATCAACTTTCCCTAAGGGAAATTGCGCCACAGTCCAAGCCAGACCTATGTACGACGCAGTGGTAATCCCCAGCCCGACTGTGGACATAAGCAGATAGGAAACATAGCCTTTGATCAAACCGAAACCCCTGTGGGCCCGGTCGGAAAATGTCCAGACGTTGTTCAGGCCGTAGTTGTTTAGATTGGCGATGAGGCTCGCCACAACGGAGGCCACCCACCCGCGCCAGTCAGTCAGTTTGAGGAGCAACGCCATTGCCGCAAGATTAACGACAATTCCGGTGCAGCCTACCAAGACGAATCTTATAAATCGTGCGGGGAGCAACTGCCGCAGTTGGGCCAACTCCCACAGCTGTCGGACATACTGAAAGACGACTTTGCTCGATAGCTTGGACGCTCCATTCAGCCGTCTCCGGAAACGGTAAGGCACCTCTTCTATGGCACCGGGGCGCAGCTTGACGAGAACCTCGAGCAAGATCTTAAATCCTTCGCCTTTTAGACTAGGGTGAACACGCAAAAAATCGTTGCGTCGCATCATGAAGTAACCCGACATTGGATCCGTCAGCTTTACTCCCAAGAGGATCCGGGCCATCATTGTGGCGAGGCGAGACCCCAGGCGCCGGAACCAGTTCCAATCTCCGGTGCTACCCCCGGTCGCATACCGACTTCCGATCACAACATCCGCGCCGCGCGCAAGTTTTTCCAACATCTTCGGCAGCACGCTCGGGTCGTGCTGCAGGTCTGCATCCATGCAGGCCACTATATCCCCTGCCGCGGCCGTAAATCCCTCCATAACCGCCCTTCCGAGCCCGTGGTTCCGGGTTCTGCGAAGGACACGCACCTTTGGGTCGCGCGCAGAAATCTCTTGTGCCATCTGCCAGGTCAGGTCGGGCGAATCGTCATCGGCAATAATAATTTCATACAGCATGTCGGGCAGTGCATCCTGAACTTGTTCGACCAGGGCGCGAATGTTCTCGCGTTCGTTGAAGGTTGGGGCTATTACGCTGAGCTTCATACGCCACTCCGCGGGCAGTGATATGCCCATAGGGGATAGCAATTTCTCGCCCAAGGAACTAAAGCTTCATCACCTAGGAACAGATACAGTCGTCCAAGAGTCTCCAGGCCGTCCGTGCTTTCTGCAAAACTGTAAGCTCTCTCTATAATCAGCACTCTTTTCCCTCCTATAAGCTCGCTATCCTATGTTGACGCGAGGGCTGTGTTACGTGTTAGCGCTCGAACGGATAATCGTTGATCCAGTGGAAAGCCCGATTAACGACCGGGAATTGGTCCAGGTCGACAAGTTCGAGTTCCATGTGAATTCCGTGGCCATTCATGGCTCCATCCAGCACGAGACGGTCCCGCGCCGTACGATCGAACGTGAAGTTTGCCTTCCAGTTTTTGTCGTCGTCCTTCGCGAGCGTCAGCGTTTTGCTTTTATCGTTGATGGAGGACCCAAAGCTCGCGAAACTCTCGTCCATGCGCTGAAAGGAAGTGCTCGTCGTGAAGTCAAAAATCACGCGGCGCCAGCGGTCGTAATCGGTGAGGAGGGGTGAACGGATCTGGCCATCGATGGTCATTTGCTCGACGTCCCAGATGCCATAAATCGAAGGCTTGGGCCGACCTCCTCCCCGCGTGTACCAGGCCTTAATTCCCCCGTGCAGATGCATTACCGCGAGATACAAGCCAAACGCGACCTGCAAAATGAGGGCGATTCGGTTGCACGGAAGACGCGGGCGGCCGTCCAAGAGGTGATTTGACACAATGGCCATAGGATGCCCAGTCTGGGAATGTCGAGCTTGGGGATGACGAACAGCGGTCCGATCCAGTTGCTCAGCGAAAACAGAATCAAATAGGCAAAGCAGAAACGGAAGAGTATGCGCATGGCCAGACTGCACTGGACTGTAGGCGTGAGGGAGCGAGGGTCAAGTTTTAAGCGAAATTCCTGCTCGAATTGCCCTGACTTCTTCAGCTTAATTACGTTTTGCATGAACATGAAAGTCTTCGCGAAGCCGGGCCAATTCTCTTGTCTGGGCGAGGAGATCGACCGCGGGGATTCAGGAGGCTGCTCCAGACGGAATGTAGGTGAACCTGGTCCGCTTCAAACGCAAGAATGGGCTCTCCAACCACTTAAAAGAGGCAGCGGCCAGCGAGAACGTGATCGCAAGTGAACACAGCCAAGAAAGCGTCCAGCCGTGTGAATGATGATATCCGGTAAGAAGACGCTGGGAGAGCTGCAGGCCTAGAAAGTGATACGCGTAAAGACCGTATGAAATCTTGCCCAAATAAACGAGCCAGGAATACTTCAGGAAGGGAAGCCCGTCCTGGGCAGCTCCCAACACAGAAAGGAAGATCGCAACGCCTCCGAGCGACATCAGCGGATATCCGATCATGCCTCCAAGCAACGTGGGCACGGCATCGAGCAACCCGCAATACAGGCCGACAATGAGCCACGCAGAAATTCCCACCAGAATCAACGTCAGCCTGGCGGCAAGCCCGACGCGAAGCGTCGGACACCCATGAAGAATCACTGCCAGCAGTATCCCGCAGGCGATGGAGTCAAGTCGGGCAAAGCTGTTATACCAAATAGGTTCTCCTCCTTCGTGTTTGAGCAGCAGAACCAGACGGGCCAAAGCGGCCACGATCAGCAATCCGATCGCGATTTGGTATAGGGTTCTCTTGGACGCCCTCCGCACGACGAGGGGCCAGAATAAGTAGAATTGTTCCTCGAAGGACACACTCCACAAAGGGCCGATGATCTGGGCGTGGGGAAAGCCCCGGAAGACCATGATCCAGTTTCCCGCGAATAGCAGGAACGAGAGCGCATAAGCCCATCCCAGGGGTTGACTCCGGTCGAAGATAGACAGAAAGCCGGCAAGCGCGATCATGAAGAAGTAGAGCGGCCAAATCCGCAGGAGGCGTCGGATGTAAAACGCCTTCAAATCCGGAACGCCCCTGAACTCCTTCTCCCGCAACAGCAGCTCTGTTATCAAAAAAGCGCTCAGGATAAAAAATACGTCCAGGCTGGCCATGCCGGCCTTGATGATGCTGGTAATCAAAGACGCAAAAGTAGCGGGAACGTGATGCTCGGTGTAAGCGCTCTCTTGCCTGGGCAGCGCATGGTAGCCCCAGACTCCCCAGAAGAGGAAAAAACGGATGGAATCCAGCTCAGGGAAATAAAACCGTTCCTTCGGACCACCGCGACGCCCGATGTCTGGAGGGGCTACCGTATCGGCTAACGGCGCTGTTGGGGCGTGGGCTACCAATCTACTCTGATTCCCCGGAATAAATCGTATTCGCTACGGGACGAACCTTGAGCCCGTGGGTACGCAAAAATTTCTGGTCAAAGACGTGCAATATGCCTGGTGCCAACCACGCGATGAACGCCTGAGAACTATAGAGCATCACGAGTAGGGTCAGAGCATAGACGAGGCCGCCAACAAAGAGGGCGAGAAATAGGGTCGACCAAGTGTCGACCACGAGCAAGCTCCGTAGCGCCATAAAGGCGACGGCTACCGGGAGCGCCGCAACGCACGGTTTCAGACATCCTTCCACGAGATAAGTGCGTAGTGGCAGTTCCAGGATCCGGCAGAGATGGCGGGGAACAAGAATCAGGCTGGTGAGTAGAAAAGTAGCGGCAATGACCAGCGCGAAACCGTCAAGCCCCGCGATTCGCAGCACGGCGCTCCCCAGCAACGTGATCGACAGACCCTCCCCCAGGCGATACCAGATAAGCTGCTTGTGTTGCCCGATGCCAAAAAGCATGGACTGCACACAACACTGAGTAGCCGCCGTGCCCATTCCGAGTGTGAGCAGGACAAGAAGGCTGTAGGTAGAGGCATACTCACTACCCACCCAGAGCGTCAGCAAGTCACGGCCGAATACGAAGAGAAAAGCCGCCATCGGCGCGAGTAGCAAAAAGGCGCTCTGGACGCTCAACTGGATGAGCTCGCGGAGCTTGGCAAAGTCGTTCCGGGCTTCCAACTCGCTGGAAACGGGATTGACGATCTCGGTCATCGTCCCAATGCCTTCCGTGGGCAGGGACAGGATTCTCACTGGCAGCGAGAAAAACGTCACTGCCACGGGCGTCAGAAATTTTGCGATCACGACAGGATAAATGGAACTCCTCAGCCTCTCGGCAATGCCGACCGTCAGGCTGATGGAACCGTAGCGAAGCATGTTCTGGAAGGCGCTTTTTCGCACCCACTTCGGGTGGAGACTTAGTCCCTGGTTCGCCCGGATGGCAAGTGGCACCTGGACGCCGTACGCAAGAAGTTGGGAGAGCAGCACTGCCGCACCCACGCCGAACAGACCGCCCCCGGCGCGTACGACGGCAATCACCGCGATCACACGGACTGCTAGGCTCCCCACGCGGATGACATAGACTTGATCATACCGGCCAGCCGCTTCGAGCGAGGCAGAGAAGACCACTAGCGGAAGGGTCAGGCCTTGTACCACACCTGCCAACCAGAACAAGGATTTGAACGCACTGAGCACCTGGTCGTGCACCGCAAAAAAACGCGAAATCAGGCCCACCGACAGGTAGGTGACCAAAATCACCAATGCGCAGGCGCCCAGATAGTAATAGAATGCCGTAGCAACCGCCTCATTGGCCCTTTGTTGGTCGCCTAGCGCCCTGTGCCGCGACGCATATCGCAAAACAGAAGAGCGGACGCCTGCGTCGAAAAGACCGTAGTAGCCAACAACGGTCACAACTAGTACCCACAATCCGAAGGCCTCGTCGCCGAGGTGGTGCAAGACGTATGGAGTCAGTAAGAAGCCAACGGCTGCGTTCGCTAGGATAGCGACCCAACTTGTGGCAACAGCCCTCAGAATGAGGGAAAATCGCATGTGAGCTTAGAATCTCCCCGTGCTAAGCCGCTTGTTTCCATCCGTGTCGCCCGTTGCAAACAGTCCGGCGGCGCGTGCTTTAGAAGTGGAACCTGACTCGAGAATCCGACGCCAGTTGTTCCTGTCTCTTGTGGAATATGACTCGACAACTTCTTTCACAATCGGCCTCTGCTCATCGTGTCCGCGCTGGGGGATACATCGGCAATGAACTCTCGGCGGCCGTAGAGTCCCAACTTTGCGGTCAGTCGCTCTTGCATCATCGCGACGCTATCTCATGCGGGGGCCGTGCCGACATCGCCAGTTGCTGCTCGACAATCTCGCGCAAAGTGCCGTAGCCGACCGCGCCGCTCAAGAAGTGACCGTTGATGAAAAAACTGGGCGTCCCGGTTAATCCAAGACGCTGTCCCTGAACGATGTCTTTCTGTACGGCTGCGGCCTGCTCGCCTGCATCCAGGCACTGATCGAACCGCGCGGCATCCAGTTTGAGGGTGCGCGCATACTCTTTCAGTTGCGCCAACTCGAGTTTCTGTTGGTTCTCGAAGAGTATGTCGTGGAAATTCCAAAACTTGCCCTGCTCGTCCGCGCAGCGGGCGGCTTCCGCGGCCTTCTCGGCGTGCGCGTGCATCGGCAGAGGAAAATCCTTAAAAGCCACTGCGACCTTGCCTGCGAACTCCTTCTGGAGTTTTTCGAGATCCGGATGAATCCGCTGGCAATAAGGGCACTCGTAATCTGCGAACTCGAGGATCACAACCGATGCGTCTTGGGGGCCGCGCCGTGGAGCGCTGTCGAGGGCCGGTGCCACCTCGGCCTCTGGCGGGACAAGAGCAATGCGCACGCCTGCCCGGTCACGCAGGGACTGGAGATAGGCGGCGCGCGTTTTCGCCTGGCGAACCTGGCGGACGTTGGCCAGAATCTTCCCGCGTATAGCTGCGAAGGGCTCCGTGGTGTGCGTGCTCTCATAAAAGACCTGGAGCTGAAGCTCGGTAGGATCTTTGACTCTGTCAGTCACTGCGTGCTGGAGCAACTGCTCCACAGTGAGATGTTCGCGACGAGCCTCGATTTCGAGCAGTTGCTCGTCGATGAACCGCTCCAGGGCTTCGCGTTCGGCCAGATAGTATTGATAGCGGGCTTGAAGCAAATTTGCGGCTTGCTTCTTCTCGAGTTCAGCGCGGGTCAGTTTCTGCCCATTGATCTCGGCCACGGTCACAGCCCCATTTTCTTGGGCGCCAGCGGGATTTGTGAACGCGCACAGCGAAATCCCAAGGGCCAATCCAATCAGCCTGCACGAAATTGACATTGGAATCCTCCCTCGCAAGCTTGGTGTTTCGTCTTAAGTCGCGCCAGGCATCGGTTTGCGGCACCTGACCCGAGACGAAGAGCGTCGGCGTACGTTTGCGGGTCTTTCATCTAGCCATTCCACGCCTGCCCATGTCACGCGGACTATTGCCGTTTCCACATCGTGATGGCGCCACCCTGGCCGCCACTCAGGGCAATGATCTCAGGGAGGCCATCACGATCCGCATCCGCCAGCGTAATGGAGTGAACCACCGATAACCCTTTGCTCGGGAGCCCGCTCTCCGGCGCCAGGCGCCAGCCGCCTTTCCCATCGCCCCGAAACCAAAAGAGACCATACCCGTCTCGGATGTTGCCGGTAAAGTTTCCCGCGGCGACGATATCGAGGTTTCCGTCTCCATCGAGGTCTCCGAGCGCGACCCCACCCGCGGCGAACTTTAGGACTTTCAGCCCAGCTGACGAGGCTTTCCATCCCCCGTGGCCATCACCCAGGTAGACGTCCGGGCCGTTCGCCTGATCCGGCCCGCCGATGTTCCCGTTGACCACAATATCCGGATGGCCATCCTTGTTAACGTCACCCAGGGCCAATGACTCCGGCGTCTGTTCCGGTGGTCGAAAGGTTGCCGGCCCACCGGTGAAACCTCCGCGGCCATCCCCGTAATAAACGTAGATCCCCCAACGTTGAAACGCCGCAACTAGGTCCAGGTGACCGTCGTGATTGAGATCCCCGACAACCAAGTCTCGCCCGGGCATGGTCTGTCCCGGTCTGGGCTCGGGAAGCGCCCTCTGGAAGATCCAATTCCCGGTCCCGTCACCGAGGTAGATCTCGATGCCGGCCTTTTCATATCCGACCAAGATCAAGTCCAAATGACCGTCCTCGTTGAGATCAGCGAGCTGGGCCGCCACATATCCGTCCTTTCCCCGAAAGATCTTTTCGGTGAATCCCCCCTTTCCGTCGTTGAGGAGCGTCTGCACGTCGCCAAAGTGGCTGGCCGCCACAATGTCGGGGAATCCGTCACCATTAATATCTCCAGTGGCGAGGGCAGCGTAGCCGATATCAGTCCAGGTCGGCGGGGCCGGGGTAAATGATCCTTTTCCATCGCCGAGCCACATATGGAGAGCTGGCTTGACGAGCCGGGCCGTCGCCACGAGATCGGGATGGCCGTCGCGATTGAAATCGACGACCAGGGGATGAAAGCGCCACTCTATCCCCGGCCCCAGCGTCAGGACTTTCGAGTAGGCCGGAAGTAGCTGTGCGGATCTGAGGAGACTCGCGCAGCCAACTACGAGTCCGAGCATCGTAAGAAACTGGAGCGCCCTCTTTCCCGACCAACACATCCCCTTTTCTTTCATGAATCACGGGGCCTGGATATCCAGGCCCCGTATTGGAAGAAGTGCCCGGGCACGCTAGAACGGGACGAAGGTAGTCGGCACCGGGTTGCTGTCATTGAAGAAGGGGTACCCCCACTCCCGGGTGATGCCGATGTTGTTCGTTACGCTCGTCGAGATGTCGCACGTGACGGTGGGAGCGGTTACCACACACCCCACAAAGGGAATGAAGAGTTGACACACGGTGCCAAAGGTGCAGCTTACTGCAGCGCAAGAGGGGCTGACCCCGCTGGAGCTGCTCACGGTGCACGATGATCCTGGGAAGAGCCCGCCGACTGCTGATATGGTCCCGATAACCTCACCCACTACAGGCAGGGTGAACTCCTCTTCCCTCTCGACAACTCCAAGCAGAGTAACAGGCGTGCTGCCCTGTACCGCACCTGTGGACTTAACGAGGCCCTTTGTGCCAAAGAAGTCGGTGTTCAGGTTTTGTCCCCCCGGAAGACTGCCCAAATCGACCTTGCCCCAGCAGGTGAAGTTCGTGGCGGTCGAAATGAGCTGCTCACCTTCGTTGTAGAAGTTGAGACCCACAAAGGTGGGAGAATTCGGCAGGTTCGACTGCACATCCAGCGTGAGGAGGATCAGGGACGTCTCCTTTTCGGTGCTCTGGTACGGGATGGACCCGAAGATCGTCCCTGTGACCTCCTTGTACATACTTCCGTCAAAGAGGAGGGGGCCTCCGGCCACACCGATCTGCGTGCCGGTCGCCGCAACAGCCTGGATGGGGATGGCGTCGTACGCCTGGGCCGACAAACTGGATCCCCGGAAGACCTCATCGCCGAGCAGCGCGTCGCCCGCGACTGGGTTGCCGGAAGCGTCGGTCACCCAGACGATCAGATACCCGCCGCCACTTTCTTCCTCGGCTGGGTCGGAGGGGCAGTTTGGAGGTGCGGGAACGTTGGTGGTCCTAGGACCAATGTTCTCTGTGTTGAAGTTAATGGTCCCGTTGATCGTGGTCTGGAGGTTGAAGTCAACCTCTTGACAGACATTGCTTGCGTTCCCCCCGCAAACCCAGTGTGCCCGAAGGAAGACGGTCCCGACACCCGAGCAGTCGAAGTTCTGGGGGCAAGTCACGCTGATCTCGAAACGGGTTCTTGGGAAAATGCCGTCGGGGGCGGTGACGGTTCCTGTGTGAACCCTCGGGAAGACCAGGACGCTCCCCGGCTCTTCGGAATCATTGAGTTGCCAGGCGAACGCCGGCCTAGCCGTTCCGAGGGCCAGTATCACGAAGAAGAAACCAAGTAATCTTTTCACGTTTTTGCTCCTTTACGTCATGAAAGCTGCGAAACCTTATTTCGCGCTTTCGATCGTTAGATCGCCTCATTGTTGCAACTCAATCAGCCAAGAAGAGCGTCGTCTCGCCCTACAAGCGACCCAACGGAGCTTCACAGCGAATCGGCTGAGCACCGGGCAACCTCCGCGATTAGCATCTTTAAGGAGCAAATGAATCTTGTCTATTCCCTAGGTGGGTTCGTCTGAGCGGGCTAGCCAATCGGATTAATCCTTTGGACTAATCCATTTGGCTAATCCAACCATTTTTATTTCTTCACAAGAGACCAGACAGTGAGAAGGAGTCTTGCTGGTCATATCAGGAATTGCAGCCCGATTTTGCATCGCTGCCCCGCGGACATTTCCTGAGTCCAGCGGACCTGCATCAGTGTGGGGATGCTCACGGCAGAATTGGATACGACGATCTCACCGCGAACGAGAGCAAACAGGGTCAACGGCTTATCACTCACGAAGCAGACACCGCCCTGACCGATGTCCTGAATCCAGCCTTGGGTAGTAGGTTTGCGCTCCTCCGCCGATTGCAGCGAGGAGAGCTCCGTCCCGCGCATTTCCATAATGTACGAAAAGCGCGGATGAACTCTTCTTTCCCGGCTGCTTTCTTGAATCATGCGTGGATGATCTCGCCATCCCGCTTCGGAGCCTTTTATTCAACAGGATCATTCCAACGACCAAGGGTCTGCGGCGGTAAGTGAGTCCGTCCCACAATCAAGGCCTGGCGGCCATCATTTTTCCGACGACTGCGCACCGGGTAGAGACTCCCATCTTGATCATGATTAACCGGAGAAAGGTCTTGACGGTGTTGGGGCTGATTTTCATTCTATTTGCAATCTCCTTGCTCGTAAGGCCTTGGAACAAAAACGCCAACGCCTCCCGCTCTCGGCACGTGAGGTTGAATTGCTCGGAGACTTGCGACACTTGGACTGAACCGGAAGGACCTCTTTCGAGCAAAAGGGCTACGCTTGGATGAGAGGGGCCCTTGGAATGATAATCCAGGAAAAAGGCCCGGCAATGATAGCGCCTTCTTCCCGAACTGAACTCATTCACAAAAGCGAATTCTCCGGAGGCCTCGTGGCTCACCAGGGCGGAGCGAATCCTTCCAGCCAAGAAAACATCGACGCGCCTTCCATCCCTGGGAATGTTTTGATGAGCCGGATAAGAGAGAATCTGGACGGCCTCGGGATTGAATGACATGGGAAACAGAGAGGAATTCATCACCAGCAACCCAACGCCTGGCGTGGGCCGAGGCAAGTTCTTCTCCGCCAGCGACTCGTTCGCCTTACCAAGCGATTCCGCCTTCGGGCTTGCGGGACGGGGAATGGCCCTCAAGTCTGCTTTCTGCAAGATATTGGGACGCGGGTATGCGCTGAAATTTGCGCGTTGGGCAACCGACGCCAACGAATGGTCAACGTGCATCGTCACAACCTCCCAATGAAGGTACGGTTACGCTCCACGGGACTTCAGCAACCATGGTATTGCCGCTGGAGAGAAACACGACCGCATCCCCGCTGGGAGCTGCCCCGCTCAATGTTACTGTGCTGTGCCCGTGACCGAACCCTCGCCGTCACGCTTGACGCGTTCAGGCTCAGCGACGTCAGGGTTGGGGGCGTCACCGTGAGTGAGGCCGCCTGCGTGCTGCCGCTATAGGACCCCGAGATGGTAACCGGGGTCGATGTGGACACTGAACTGGTCGTCACTGTGAAGCTCGCACTGGTGGCTCCGGCGGGCACGGCCACGCTGTCCGGGACGCTGGCCACAGATGGATCGCTGCTAGAAAGGGCGACTTGCGCGCCACCTGCGGGAGCGGGAGCAGTGAGCGTCACCGTGCCGGTGGAAGAATCCCCGCCTGTAACGCTCGACGGGTCCACCCTCAATGCGGAGAGAGATACGCTGCGGGTGAAGAAGATGTCTAAATTACCGGGGGTGTTGTCCGTCCAGCTGACGTTGATGTTGCCGCTGGAATCCACTGCAATTTGGGGGTAGTCTGAGTTGCCCAGGTCGTTGGAGAGGTTCTCACGGGTGGAGAAGCTGGTACCTCCGTCGCTCGAGCGGGTGAAGAAGATGTCGTAATTGCCGGGGGTGCTGTCCGGCCAGACGACGTTGATGTTGCCGCTGGAATCGCAGGTCGTTCGAGAGGTTCTGTGGGGTAGAGAAAGTAGCGCCTCCGTCACTCGAGCGACTGAAGAAGATGTCGCTAAAGGTCCAGACGACGTTGATGTTGCCGCTGGAGTCTATGGCGATCTGCGCATCGCGGGGTCCGACTGGGCCGGTGTTATTTGTAATGGTGGTATAGGTGAAGGTAGCGCCGCCGTCGCTGGAGTGACTGAGGTAAATGTTGCCATATGGCTGGGTATCCCAGACGACGTAGATGTTGCAGTGGGAATCCAGGGCCATGTAGAGTTCAGGGTCAGCCTCCATGACATAGGAGATTACCTGCGGGGTAGTGAACGTAGCGCCCCCATCGCTGGAGCGGCTGAAGGCGACATCAAAGTTGTTGTAGCCATCCCGCCAGGCGACGTTGATATTGCCGGCGGAATCTACGGCGACCTGGGGACCACCGGAAGGCCTGGTTGACAACGCGATTGGAGTAGAGAATGTAGCGCCTCCATCGCTCGACCGGCTGAAGGAAATGATGTTCGGAAGCACTGTTGGAGAACTCACCCACGCGACATTGATGTTGCCGCCGGAATCTACGGCCATGTACGGATTGCCCGCCCCGCGTGGGTCGTTCGAGATGTTCTTTGGAGTAGAGAACGTGGCGCCTCCGTCGCTGGAGCGGGTGAAGAGGATCTGCCAATTGCCGGGGGTGTTGTCCTGCCAGACGACGTTGATGTTGCCGCTCGAATCCACCACAATTTGGGGATTCTCTGAGTCGCCCGGGTCGTTGGAGAGGTTCTCAGGGGTGGAGAAGGTGGCACCTCCGTCGCTCGAGCGGCTGAAGAAGATGTCGTAATTGCCGGGGGTGTTGTCCAGCCAGACGATGTTGATGCTGCCTGTGGAGTCCACGGCGATCTGCGACAGGTAGGAGGTGCCGGGGTTACTGGACACGTTTTGGGGCGGAGAGAAAGCTACCTGCGCCTGGACAGCTAGTGGTGACGCGGCCAGAAGGGGAATTAATATTGCCATGCGTTTAGCAGAATGCCGCAAGACGTAACTGAACAGGGTCATCGAACACACCCCAAAAAGTGCCACTTCAGTGACTGCGGGAGCTGGGAGCCCACGCGAGTGAAATCTAAAGGCATTTGCCGAGCATCACCATCGGGTGTGTCCCTCAATTGCGTCGGGAAAGAAGGGGCAAGGAACGTAGAAGGAAATCCCGATAAGTCAGACTTGCATTTCATGAAAATAGAACTAAGCCCTTTGTTTTGAACATGGGGTTCTCTCGTGACCGCCCTATTTTTGTGCTCCGTGGTGCGCCAAAGGCCCATGTCTCCACTTCGTCAGGTTGTCACAA
>QHYP01000353.1 GCA_003224195.1 Acidobacteriota bacterium
AGAAGGGCGAGGAGCCGCCGAAAGAACTCACGCTGTACAAGGAATTCGCATATCCCGGCTACGCCTGGGGCATGGCCATTGACCTGAACAAGTGTTACGGCTGCAACGCCTGTGTCGTGGCCTGCCAGTCGGAAAACAACATTGCGGTCGTCGGCAAGGAACAGGTCATGCGGGGCCGCGAAATGCATTGGATCCGCATCGACCGCTACTACGAGGGTGGCATCGAAAATCCCGAGACGTACTTTCAGCCCGTGCCCTGCATGCAATGCGAGAACGCGCCCTGCGAACAGGTCTGTCCGGTCGGCGCCACCGTGCACAGCGCCGAAGGCTTGAACGAGATGGTCTATAACCGCTGCGTCGGGACGCGCTATTGCTCGAACAACTGTCCCTACAAAGTGCGGCGGTTCAATTTCCTGCGTTTCCAGGACTGGGAGACGCCCTCGCTCAAGCTGCTGCGCAATCCCGAAGTCACCGTGCGCAGCCGCGGCGTCATGGAGAAGTGTACTTACTGCGTCCAGCGCATCAACAACGTGCGCATCGAAGCCGAAAAGCAGAACCGCGACATCCGCGACGCCGAAATCGTCACCGCCTGCGAAGCGGCGTGCCCGGCTGAAGCCATCATTTTCGGCAACGCCAATGATCCGAACAGCCGCGTGGCCAGGCTGAAAGCCCAGCCGCGCAATTACTTGCTCCTTGGCGAACTGAATACGCGGCCGCGCACGAGTTATCTTGCGGCGGTGCGCAATCCCAATCCTGAGCTCGAGAAGTTCGGCGGCGGAAAGACGGAGACGCGATGAGCGCGCAAGAAAATCCGCCATCGCCGCGCAGCGCCGCTCCGCTGCTCGAGCCGGGCCACACGTTTGCATCGGTCACGGACAAGATCAGCTCCATCGTTCTCACGCGGCCCGCAGGGCCCGGTTGGTATCTCGGCTTCGCCATTTCCTTCGCGCTGACGATGACGCTGTTTATCGCGCTGGCCTACCTCATCCTGAAAGGCACGGGGATCTGGGGCATTCAGATTCCGATCGGCTGGGGCTTCGCCATCGTCAATTTCGTCTGGTGGATTGGTATCGGCCACGCCGGCACGCTGATCTCCGCGATCCTGCTCTTGCTGAATCAGAAGTGGCGCACCTCGATCAATCGCTTTGCCGAAGCGATGACTCTCTTCGCCGTGATGTGCGCGGGGATTTTTCCGCTCGTGCACACGGGGCGCCCGTGGTTCGCTTATTGGATGGTCCCTTACCCGAGTACCATGGGCATCTGGCCGCAGTTCCGCAGCCCGCTGATCTGGGATGTCTTCGCAGTTTCGACCTACTTCACCGTTTCGTTGCTCTTCTGGTTCGTCGGCTTGATCCCTGATCTCGCCACGCTGCGGGATCGCGCGGCGACGCGCGCCAAACAGATCATCTACGGCATCCTGGCCATGGGCTGGCGCGGCTCGGCGCGCCACTGGCATCGCTATCAATCGGCATATCTTCTGCTTGCGGGCCTAGCCACGCCGCTGGTTGTTTCCGTGCACACAGTCGTGAGCTTCGACTTCGCCATCGCCATCGTGCCCGGCTGGCACACCACCATTTTCCCGCCGTACTTCGTTGCCGGCGCAATTTACTCGGGCTTTGCGATGGTCCTGAGCCTGGCGATTCCGCTGCGCAAAATCTACGGCTTGGAAGACTTCATCACCATGCGTCACCTCGAAAACATGGCCAAGGTGATGCTCGCCACGGGCCTGATCGTGGCCTACGGCTACATCATCGAATTCTTTATGTCGTTTTACGGCGGAAACAAATTCGACATCTTCCTGACGCTCAATCGCATGCGCGGCCCCTACTGGCCGTTCTATTGGTCGCTGATCCTGTGCAACATCATCGTTCCGCAGTTGCTGTGGTTCCACAAGATTCGCACCAACACGGTGCTCCTGTTTTTGCTCTCGATCGTGGTGAACACCGGCATGTGGCTCGAGCGCTTCGTGATTGTGGTGGTCAGCCTGACGCGCGACTTCATGCCTTCGGCCTGGGGCATGTACTCGGCTACGTTTTGGGACTGGGCGACTTTCTTCGGCACTATCGGCATGTTCCTGCTGCTTCTTTTTCTTTTCGTGCGCGCCCTGCCGGTGATTTCCATTACCGAAATGCGCGAACTGGTGGCGCACACTGCCGAGGAGCGGAAATGACCGAGCAGCGCGCGCGACTCTACGGGGTGATGGCGGAATTCGATACGACGGACCAGCTCGTCGAAGCCGCCGCCAAGGCTCATGCGGCTGGCTACAAGTGCGTGAATGCCTATACGCCATTCCCGGTGGAAGGCCTGCCCGAAGCGCTGGGATTCCGCCGCTCCAATGTGCCGCTCATCACGCTGATCGGGGGGCTGCTGGGAGGAGCTGGCGGCTTCTTCATGCAGTACTGGATGGCCGCCATCAGTTATCCGCAGAACATCGGCGGGCGCCCGCTGAACAGTTGGCCCGCGTTTATTCCAGTCACCTTTGAATTGACGGTGCTCGGCGCGGCGGCCTTCGCCGTGCTCGGCATGCTGGCCCTGAACAAGCTGCCGCAGCCGCATCATCCGGTGTTCAATGCTCCGCGCTTCGCCCTGGCGTCGAACAACCGGTT
>QHYP01000029.1:0-3289 GCA_003224195.1 Acidobacteriota bacterium
GATTCTCATCTTTTCGCAAGTGGGCAACGGGATGTGGCTGCCGATCGTCCTCATCTTTATCCTTCTCCTCGTGAACCGGCGGGACTTGATGGGCGAATACGTGAATAACACCGCCTTCAACGTCGTCGCCTGGGTCACGGCCATCGCCATGATCGTGCTGACATTGGTTCTCGTTTACAGTGCGCTTTTCCCGGCCGGTCCGCCTGCCGGAGCTTAGCGGGTGTACGACGCGGCAACACGGGATTGCGCCGTTGCGGGTAGTGTGTTAACTTTGCGGCGTAAAGAAGATTTCACCATTTGACCTGTGCGGCAAACGAAACACCACACCACCCTCGAAGTTGCCGGTTCCGGCCTGCTCGGCTCCGTGACGTCTGAGGAAGCCCGGCTCCTCGAAGGGCTTGACCTTAGCCGCCTGCCCCGGCATGTAGCCATCATTATGGACGGAAACGGCCGCTGGCGTCAATTCCGCGCGCATGGCGATTGAGACCTGCGCCCGGCTGAAGCTCGAGGCGCTCACGCTCTACGCCTTTTCAGTAGAGAACTGGCGCCGGCCGAAGACCGAGATCGAGTTCCTCATGCGCCTCCTGCGGGAGTATCTCCGCAAAGAGCTGCCGGTCATTCATAAGAACAACATTCGCTTTCGCGCCATCGGCCGCGCCGAGGAGTTGCCCCTCGCGGTGCAGAATGACATCCGCGAGGCGATGGAACTCACAGCGCACAACACCGGCATGCTGCTCGCTGTCGCTCTGAACTACGGCGGCCGCGCGGAGATTCTGGACGCGGTGAATGCGCTCCTGAAGGAGCGCAACGGAGGCCACGCCCCGGTGAAGGAAAGCGAGCTTGCGCACCATCTCTACACCAGCGGCATTCCCGACCCCGATCTGCTCGTCCGCACCAGCGGGGAAATGCGCGTCAGTAATTTCTTGCTCTGGCAAATCGCCTATTCCGAAATCTACGTGACGGAAACCCTCTGGCCGGATTTCAACCGCGCCCGGCTACTCGAGGCCTTCATCGAATTCCAGAGGCGCGAGCGACGCTATGGCGGGATTCGAGAGGGAGTTTCCGAAGACTCTCCCGAGAAGCCCGCGAGGGCGGCTGGGCATTGAGATCGCTCCCCCGGGCGCTCGTTTTATTCCCACTTTCACTTGGAGCATGATAGTGTTCCGCATTCGTGGCGGCGCAACTGTCGTACGAAGGCTCGCCGCGATTCCAATCCCAATATGACCTGGAAGCGCGTGCTGACGGCGGCGGTGTTGGTCCCGGCGGTCGTTTTACTGGTCTTCGAAGCCTCGACCGCCGTCGTGGCTCTCGCCATCGCACTGGTCATGCTTTTCGCGCTGTTCGAGTATTTCGCGCTGGGAGATGCGATTGGTCACCGCGCGTATCGTTACTGGACGGCGACCTGCGCCTTGCTCATTGTCTATCTGCAATGGCTCGCGACCGTGGAAGCCAGCTACGAGCTCAGCGGTGGATTGACGCTATTGCGGCCTATCTCGCGCTTCGTGCGTGGTCTGCCTCCAGTGCACGATGCTTTTTTTCTTTTCGTGGTGGGAGTGGCCGTCATCACGCTGTTCACGCGCCGGCCGCTGGTCGAGGGCCTTCCAGCCGCCGGGATCAGTTCTTCGGGACTGCTCCTTGTCGCGTTTCCCCTGACGTTTGCCATCCGGCTTCACGCCGTCAGGCCCGAAGGGCGTGAACTCTTATTGTTCGCGCTGGTCATCGTCTGGGTAGGGGACACGGCCGCCTACTTTGCCGGCCGCGCCGTGGGGCGCCATGCCATGGCGCCTCGTCTCAGCCCCAAGAAGACCTGGGAAGGCGCGGTGGCCAGTTTTGTTGCTTCGCTGCTGGTGAGCTTCGCCTTTTCGCGCTGGATCAACGTGCCGCTCGCGCATCTTCTCGGCATGGCCGGCACGGGTAACATCGCCGGCCAAGTGGGCGACCTCCTCGAATCAGCGTACAAACGAAGCGCTGGCGTCAAAGATTCCGGCTCGCTTCTCCCGGGCCATGGCGGCGTACTTGACCGAATCGATGCATTAATCCTTGCCTTTCCGGTTGTCTGGTACTATTGGAGCTTGGTGGTCTCGCCCGGCTCGTGAGTTCCGCCTCGAAGCGGCTACAATCCGAAGAAACGACGTTCCGGTGAAGCATCTCGCCATTCTTGGCTCGACGGGTTCGATTGGGCGGCAGTGTCTCGCGGTGGTGGAGGCCTTGGCGGAGAGATTTCGCGTCGTCGCTCTGGCCGCGGGCAAGAACGTCGAGACACTTGCAGAACAGATTGAACGGCACGAGCCGGATCTCGTCTCCGTTAGCGACGCGACGAGAGCTGAAGAGCTCGCGGCCCGGCTTCGGGACAAAGGCATTCCCCTTCCGGCAATTCACCATGGCCGCGAAGGCATGCTCGCCGTCGGAACTCACCGGCAGGCTGATCTTGTCGTCTCCGCCGCCGTCGGCGTAGTAGGCCTCGAAGCAACGTACGAGGCACTCCGGTGCGGGAAACAAGTCGCGCTTTCCAATAAGGAAGTTCTGGTGGCCGCGGGCGAACTGGTGATGGCCGCAGCAGCGAGGACCGGCCGCGAGCTGCTGCCGGTGGACAGCGAGCACAACGCGATTCACCAATGCCTGCGCGGCGGCGCGCGCGGTGAAGTCCGCAAGCTGGTCTTAACCGCTTCCGGTGGCCCGTTCCGCAAGACGCCGATCGCGCAGCTCGCCTCCGTCACGCCCGAGCAGGCCCTCGCGCATCCCAATTGGCGCATGGGCAACCGCATCACAATCGATTCGGCAACGATGATGAACAAGGGCTTCGAGGTGATCGAAGCGCACTGGCTCTTCGGGATGCGGCCCGAGCAGATCGAAGTCGTCATTCATCCGCAGTCTACGATCCATTCCTTGGTTGAGTTTGTAGATGGCTCCATTCTTGCGCAACTCGGCCCGACGGACATGCGCATGCCGATCCAATATGCGCTAACCTACCCGGAGCGGGTCGCATCCAATCAAGTGCGGCTCGATTGGCCGCGCCTGAAGCGGCTGGATTTTGCGAAGGTCTCGACCCGGCGCTTCCCGTGCTTGCGTCTGGCCCGTGAGGCATTGAAGAAGGGTGGCGCGTCACCCTGCGCCTTGAACGCCGCCGACGAAGTGGCCGTCGGGGCGTTTCTCGAGCGGCGGTTGCCTTTCCTCGGGATTCCGCAAGTCATTGAACGCGTCCTTGCGCGCACTCCGCGCATGAGCTTCGAGAAAATGGACGACGTTCTGGCGGCGGACAGCGAAGCACGACGCATGGCTCGCGAGGAGG
>QHYP01000029.1:3377-11180 GCA_003224195.1 Acidobacteriota bacterium
TCGGTCACTTCGCCGTCGCGCGCCTGTTTGGCGTCCGTGTGGATGTTTTTTCCATCGGCTTTGGTCCGCGGCTTTTCGGCTGGAAGCGCGGCGCGACGGACTATCGCGTGAGCCTTCTTCCTCTCGGCGGCTACGTGCGCATGGCCGGTCAGGACTTTGGCGAGGACCGCACCGGTGCGCCCGATGAACTGGTCAGCAAACCGCGCTGGCAGCGCGCCTTCGTTGCTTTTGCCGGCCCGTTCGTGAATCTTGTTTTCCCGGTCTTGCTTCTTGCTGGTTTTTTCATGTTCGTGGGGCTGCCCCATTTTTCGTTTCTGGACCAGCCCGTTCAGGTCGTGGCAGCGCTCCCTGCAAACGCTTCAGTCGAAACTCCTCTACGAGCGGGCGACAGAATCCTCTTCCTGAACGGCACGCCGAATCCGACTTGGGAACAAGCGCAGAACATCATCAGTGAAGCCGCGCCCGGCAGCACGCTGAAGTTCGAGGCGGAGAACAACGGCGCGCGGCGCTCGCTCGAAATCCCCGTGAAGGACAACGAGCAGAAGCGGCGGCTGCTCGGCTACGCCCCAATTCGCCCCGTGGTGGACGAGGTGCTTCCGGGAATGCCTGCGTACCGCGCGGGACTCCGCGAGGGAGACAGAATTCTGGCCGTGGACGGGATGAAGATAGAGTCCTGGGGCCAATTCGTGGATGCGGTGAAACACTCGAACGGCCGGCGGCTTGCCGTCGAAGTGCAGCGCAACGGACAGATTGTGCGCCTCGACCTGACGCCGCAGCAGGGCCCAAATGAAGCGGGTGAAACAGTCTGGCAAATCGGTGTGCTCGGTGCCGAGGATCTGACCTACAAGCGCGTCGGCGTCGTGGAAGGCACCCGCTATGCGTTGGTGATGACTTCCTCCGGCATCGAGCAGGTTTTCGGCGTTGTCGCAAAACTCTTCAGCGGGCGAGTCTCCGTCAAACAGCTCCAGAGTTTCGTGGGGATCTCCCGGGAGGCGGGTCAAGCCGTCCGCAAGGGACCCTTCGCCGTCATCTCGCTGATGGCGGTCATCAGCGTCAACCTCGGAATTCTGAATCTTCTTCCCATCCCGATTCTTGACGGCGGCCACATCCTCCTGCTTGCCATCGAGAGTTTTCTTCGGCGCGATCTCAGCATGGCGTTCAAAGAGCGTTTCGTCCAGGTGGGTTTTGTCTTCCTTTTGGTCTTGTTTGGATACGTCATGTACAATGACGTAGTGCGAATGCTCCCTCCCCGGTGAGTTCGCATCCGCGCTTGGGAGTGACAGAGAATGTCATCCACTGCTGCGCACCGGGTCTCCACGGGCGAGAGGATCAATGCCGCGGCGGGTGCCGGCGCGCTCCTGAAAGCTCTGGAGGAACGCGGCATCCGCCTGACGCGCCAGCGCCGTGTCATCCTTGAGGTGATGGACAAGGCCGAACGCCACCTCGACGCCGACGGCATCCTCGAGCGCGCACAGAAGCTCGACCCCGGCGTGCATCGCGTCACCGTTTACCGCACCATTGAACTTCTCAAAAAATACGGCTTGATTGACGAGCTGGATCTTCTCCATCTCCGCGGCGACCAGCACTATTACGAGAGCCACGGCCCCCGCGACCACATCCATGTAGCCTGCCTGCGCTGCGGCAAGGTCCGCGAATTCGAAAGCCGCCTATACGAACAACTCAAGTCGCAGATCGAGCGCGACTTCCACATGAAAGTGACCGTGACGCGCACCGAAGTCGGCGGCTACTGCGCCGACTGCCTCGCAAGCGAGACGTAACAGGATGCTGAAAAACTGTCGTTCCGAACGCCGGCGCTCTTGGCGGCGTAAGGATGTGCTCGCCTGGGCGAGGAAAAGCAGATCCCTCAGGCCTAAAGGCCTGAGCTACAGCTCGGGATTACCGCTCAACGAGTTTTTCAGCACCCTGCTAATAATTGGGGAACAGCTCAGACAAAGCACTCAGGCGGGCTGGCGCAGCGCGCGGAATCGCCTCAGCCGCGCGAAAAAACTCTCCGCGCGGGCAATGTCGCGGGCAATCTGCGCGCGCAATTCATCCGCCCCGGCGAACTTCTTTTCCTCGCGCAGGCGTTTCCAGAAGCGAATCTTGATGCGCTGCGGCGTTTCGTTCCCGGAATAGTCCAGCAGGTGCGTCTCGACGCTCAGCGACGCGCCGTTGAAGGTCGGCCGGTGGCCGATATTCGTCACGGCATCATAAAGCGCGTTTCCGAACTTCGCCTGTGTGATATATACGCCCTTGGCGGGCAGCAACTCCTGTTCCGGCGCCATGTTGAGGGTCGGAAAGGTGAAACGCCGGCCCGTTCCCGTTCCCGTCACCACAGGTCCCGTCAGAACAAACGGGCGTCCCAGCAGTCGCGCCGCATGGCTCACATTCCCGGCCTGGATCTCGCGCCGAATCACCGTGCTCGAGACGATCTCTCCGCGAAACGTGACGGGCGGCACAATTTCGACCGTAAATCCATGTTCCTCGGCCAATGCGCCGAGAAGCCGCACGTCGCCCGCCTGCCGATGACCGAAGCGAAAATTCTCTCCCACCAGCACGGCGCGAAGGTGCAGCCCGCGAACAAGAATGTCGCGCACAAAATCCTCCGGCGAGAGGCGCGCCAACTCCATCGTGAATCGCAGCACCACCGCCGCCTCGAGCCCGTTCGCGCGGAACCACGTCAGCCGCTGCTCATTCGTCGAAAGCCGCAGCGGGGCCGCCTCCGGCCGCAATAGCTTCAAGGGCGGCGGCTCAAACGTAAGCGCCGTGGCCACGCCGCCCCGCTCTTTCGCGCGCTCGACGACGCCCCGCAGAATCGCCTGATGACCCAGGTGGATCCCATCAAAGTTGCCGATCGCGAGAACGCTGCCTCGGCCCGACGCGCCATACCGCGCAGCCCAATCCTCCGCCGAATGGAACACCATGAAGCTCATGTCACCTGCACCTCAAAGCACAGGCCGTCGTAAGCAAGCTGGACCTGCGGAAATCCCATCTTGATGAGCCGCGCATTCGTCTCCGCGTGCGCCAAATCATGAGCGATGTGCGTAAACCACGCGCGCTGCGGCCGCAGTTCTTGGACCAGCGCCAGCGCCTGCTCGACCGTCTGGTGCATGGGGTGCGGCGCGTCGCGCAGAGCGTCAAGAATCAAATCGTCCAGTCCGCTGAGCAATCCGCGCGACCCGGCCGGCAGTTCGCTGAAGTCGGTCAGATAAGCCGCGCGGCCGAAGCGGAACCCCAGCACTCCCATCTCGCCGTGCTGCGCAGGGACCGGCGTGATGGTTATCCCTAACAATTCAAATGGCTCCTCAACCAGGTGCAACGAAACCCGCGGGACGCTGCTCAGCGTCGGGCCATCATCGAATACGTAGGCAAACGCGCGCCTGATCGTGCGAAAGGTCTCCTCCGAGCCATAGACCGGCAGCGCCGCCTGCTGCCGGAGGTTGAAAGGGCGAATGTCGTCGAAGCCCAGGATGTGGTCCGCGTGTCCGTGTGTAAGCAGAATGGCGTCCAGGCGCTCGATCCCGGCGCGCAACGCCTGCTGCCGGAAGTCCGGCGTCGTGTCAATGACGGCGTTTTGTCCATTGCGCGAGAGCAGCACCGAGGGGAGCGTCGGCACGCCCATGGAAGTGCCTGATCCCAGAACCGTCAATCGGAGGGGAGTAGCTGACATTGCAGAGAGTGACCCTGGAACCTGCGCAGTCTCGGTCGTCCACCGTCTAACCGCGCGACTTCGCTCGCGCCGGAACGGTTTGTGCCCCCGCCTGCGAAATCTCCAGATAAGTCATCTTCAACTTGCCCGCTAGGTCCACGAGAAGGTCTTCTTCTTCCGGCGTAAGCCGTCCTTTTGTCTTTTCGTGAAGCGCGTCGAGCATATCAATGAATTCTCTCGCCGCGTCCGGTTCTACAATCGGCTGTCCCGTGCGCGGGTCCGCGTACGCACCCAGCACCATCGCCGCATTGCTTCCCAACAAGCGGATCAGATTCTCAAACGCAGGGGAGGGCTTCGGCGGTTCGGCCGATGGCCCTGGATCGGCCGCTACCGGGGCACTTTTCTTCGCCTCTGTTTTGGTGGCCTGTTCCTGCTCGCGGCGTTCTTGCTCGACCGCCTCTTTGCGCAGTTCGCCCGTCTCCGTAAACGGGCGGCGATCAATCACGCGAAATGTCTCTTCGGGTTTGTGCTCAGCCAAGGATTACCCTCACACAAGAATTAAACATCCAGTCTAGCATCCGCTTCCAGGTTTGGGTAGGCGATCCCCCGCTTGCGTGGACCCCACCGCTTGTCAAACTCCGTGGCCGTCCGTAAAGTGGAACACCGGTTTCAGCTTGCTCTAGCTTGGATGTCTGATGGATTCGCAGAAAAGCAAATCGAAGAAAACAAAAAAGGTGCCGGCAACTCGCAGGAAACCCGCGAACGCCTCCTGCCTTGCGCCGGGAGAGTGGTTCGAGAAGCTGGTCGCCTTGCAGGCGCGGCTCCGCGCGCCCAACGGCTGCCCCTGGGACCACGAGCAGACGCACGCGAGCCTGCGCACGTTCCTTCTCGAAGAAACCTATGAAGTCCTGGACGCGCTCGATCACTCGGACGACGCCAAGCTCGCCGAAGAGCTGGGCGATCTGCTCCTGCAGATCGTTTTCCATGCGCAAATCGCTCGTGAAGAGAAGCGCTTTGACGTTACCGACGTCGTGCGCGAAATCCACAAAAAAATGGTTCGCCGGCACCCTCACGTCTTCGGAAAAGTCCGCGCGCGAAATGCCGCCGAAGTTTTGAAGAATTGGGAGCAGCTCAAAGCGGCCGAGCGGCAAGCAAAGCGTCAGGCGGGAGGCGAGGCCGAGTCCGCTGCCGGCGGCGAGGGAGCAAAGTCCCTCCTCGACGGCGTTCCCCGCGGCCTCCCGGCGACACTCGAAGGCATGCAGCTCACGCGCCGCGCCGCGCGCATCGGCTTCGATTGGAGCAACGTCGACGGCATAGTGGATAAGCTCCGCGAAGAGGCCGCCGAACTGCGCCGTTCGATGCTGACGAAGGACACGCGAAAGATCGAGGAGGAAATCGGCGATCTCCTCTTTGTTGCTGTCAATCTCGCCCGATTCCTGGAAGTTGACCCCGAAATCGCCCTGAAGAAAGCAAATCAAAAGTTCAGCGCGCGATTCCGTGAAATGGAACGGCTGGCGCAGCAGAGCGGCCGCCCGCTGCCGGAAGTGCCGCGAGACGAAATGGAGCGACTATGGGATACGGTCAAGCGCGAGGAAAAGGAAGCTCATCGCGCGGTCTTGGCCCCGGAGCGACGCGGGTGAGTGAAGAGATTCTCGTTCGGCGCTGCGAATCTCTCTCTGAATTCGAGCGCTGCATCGAATTGCAGCGCGAAATCTGGGGCGAGGCCGATCTCGAAGTCGAGCCGGTCACCATGTTTGTTGTGGCCGCGCACGTGGGCGGGCAAGTCCTCGGCGCCTTTGCCGCCGGGCGCATGATCGGCTATACGCTGGCTGTACCCGGCATTCGCAATGGCGCTCCCTATCTCCATTCGCACATGACTGGCGTCTTGGCCGGGTATCGTGATCGCGGCGTCGGCCGCCAGTTGAAGCTGTTCCAGCGCGAGGAGGCCGTTGGTCGCGGCATTCGGCTCATCGAGTGGACCTTCGACCCTCTCGAACCACGAAACGCCCACTTCAACCTGAATCGGCTCGGCGCGATTTGCCGCCGTTACGTGCCGAATCTCTACGGGGTGACCACGAGTCCGCTCCACCTCGGCCTTCCGACGGACCGCCTTGTCGTCGAATGGCGCCTCGATTCTGCTCGCGTCCTCGCCGCTCTCGCGGGCCAGCTCCCGGAGCCCGCCGATGCGCCCGCGGCCATCTCCGTTCCCGCAGAGCTCGACCAATGGAGGCAAACCAATTCCCCTGAGCTTGCGCGCGTGCAGGCCCGCATCCGGGAAGAGTTCCAGGGCTGGTTTCAGCGAGGTTACGCGGCCGTGGGCATTCGCGCGAGCGCGTCCGGACCGCATTATCTGCTCGCGCCTTGGAGCGACTTCTGAACGGCTTCGGCTTGGAGCGAGAGGGCAGATGAGAGTCCGCGAAATTGCGCTGCGCGTTTTGCGCATGCCGCTTGTCGAGCCGTTCGAGACCAGCATGGAGCGCACCACTGAGCGCCTCATCCTTCTCGTCGAAGCCGACGTGGATGGCGTCATCGGTTGGGGCGAGTGCGTCGCCGGGGAAACACCCTCCTACAGCCCGGAGACAACCGAAACCGCCTGGCACATTCTTCGCGATTTTCTCTGGCCGCTCATCCGGGGCAGGGAATTCGCATCCGCCGGCGACGCGTGGGAGCTCCTGGGCAAAGTGCGCGGCCATCCGATGGCCAAGGGCGCGCTGGAAGCCGCTGTCTGGGACGCAGAAGCCAAGCTGAAGGGGATCCCCCTTTGGAAACTCCTCGGCGGCACACGCGAAGAAATTTCGAGCGGCGTCTCCATTGGCATTAAGGACTCGCTCGACGAACTGGTCGCGACGGTGAGGAAAGAGCTGGCCGCGGGCTATCAGCGGATCAAAATCAAGATCAAGCCCGGCAAGGACTTCGAGCCGGTGCGCCGCCTGCGTCAGGATTTTCCCCGCATCCGCCTGATGGTGGACGCGAACTCCGCCTACCGTCCCGAAGACTGGCCGCTACTGAAGCAACTCGAAGGCTTCTATCTGATGATGATCGAACAGCCCCTCGGCTGGGACGATCTCTACGGCCATGTCCAATTGCAGAAAAAGCTCGAAACGCCGATCTGCCTTGACGAATGTGTTCACACGGAGGAGCATGCCCGGGCCGCAATTGAGTTGGACGCCTGCAAGATCATCAATATCAAGCTGGGTCGGGTGGGCGGATACACGCCCGCGCGACGCATCCACGACCTGTGCCAAGCGAACGCGATCCCCGTTTGGTGCGGTGGGATGCTCGAATCCGGCATCGGCCGCGCGCACAACATCGCGCTTTCCTCACTCCAGAACTTTTCTCTTCCCGGCGACGTCGCCGCCAGCCGACGCTACTGGCACGAAGACATCATCGACCCGGAAGTGACCGTGTCCCCGCAGGGAAGCATCCACGTACCTTCTGGCGCGGGGATTGGCTTCGAGCCGCGCCGCGGCCGCATCGACTCTCTCACGGTGCGCAAGGAGCGGCNNNNGAAGCGTTCCTCCGCGAAGAAGCTTCATCACTCTCTCTTTGGCCCTGATCGTCGCCATTTGGGCGGTAAACTTCATCGCCGCAAAAATCGGTCTGCGCCGCTTGCCTCCCCTGACGATGGCGTCGTTCCGCGTCGTTCTTGCGGGCGTCGTCATGCTCCCTGCCTATCTCGGCTGCCGCCGTCTGCCTGTCTTCTCCAACGCGCTGGCCGGGCGCGAACGGGGTTTCTCCGCTCGCGATTACTGGACGTTCTTCTACCTGGGCTTCTTCGGTGTCTGTGTAAATCAGATGTGCTTCACGGCCGGCCTCCACTATACCTCCGTTGAGCACTCCGCCGTAATCGTCGGCATGGGACCGATCTACATTCTCATTCTCGCGGTGTTGCTCCGGCTCGAGCGCTGGACTTGGCGCAAAGTCTCCGGGATGGCCATCTCGCTCGTTGGTGTCACCCTCATGGCCGGTGAGACCGGCATGTCCGCCCACTCGGCCACGCTCCTCGGCGATTTCATCACCCTGTGCGGCTCACTTGGATTCGCCATGTACGCCGTGCTCGGCAAGCGTGTCGCCGGAAAATATGACGCGCTCACTATGACTGCTTACAACCACTTCGCAGGCGCGTTGATGGTCCTGCCTCTCGCACTTCGTCA
>QHYP01000029.1:11215-22634 GCA_003224195.1 Acidobacteriota bacterium
TTGGTCGGCGACTGCTTACATGGCCGTTTTTGGCTCCGCTGTGGCGTACATCCTCTATTTCTGGCTGCTGCGCTACATGCCCGCTTCAAAAGTCAGCGCTTTCACTTATCTCTTGCCGGTCTGCGGCACAGCGCTCGCGATCTGGTGGCTTGGGGAGAAAGGGAATTGGGCCGACTTCGGCGGCGGTGCGCTCGCCCTTGCCGGCGTTTATTGGACCGAATCCGGGCGCTCTGCTGAAGTGAGCGACGCGCGTTGACGCGTTCGAGCGTGCGTGCTACGGTGCGCCCGGCGTGAGAAGGACGCTTTCTTGCCATGAAGCCCGAGAAGAGGAGCGGTACCGCGAAGCTTCCGCTGCGCCGTGGCGGCCCTGCCGCGCGCATTGCCGTCATTCCCGGCGACGGCATCGGGAAAGAGGTCGTCCCCGAAGCCGTCAAAGTGCTCCGCGCCGCGCTCAAGCGGCCCATCGAGTTTGTCGAATTCGATTGGGGCGCCGACAAATATCTTCGCGACGGCGTGTCGCTCCCGCCCGGCGCCGTCCAGATGCTCCGGGAGGAATTCGACGCCATCCTCTTTGGCGCCCTCGGCGACCCGCGCGTGCCCTCGAATCAGCACGCCGCCGACATTCTTTTCGGCCTGCGCTTCAAGCTCGACCTGTACGTCAACGCTCGCCCGGTTGAACTGCTCCATGACCGTTTGACGCCCCTGCGCGATCGCACCGAGAAACACATTCGCCTGATGGTCATCCGCGAGAACACGGAGGGGCTTTATGTGGGCGTCGGTGGCTTTTTCAAGAAAGGCACGCCCGATGAGGTTGCGGTCCAAGAGGACGTGAACACCCGCAAAGGCGTCGAACGCATCATCCGCTACGCCTTCGACTACGCCCGGCAGAACGGCCTGAAGCGCGTTTGCATGAGCGACAAGTCCAATGCCATGACCTTCGCCCACGACCTCTGGCAGCGCGTTTTCAAGGAAGTGCGCCAGGAATACCCGGGGATCGACTCGCGCCACCTCTACATCGATACTCTGGCCATGGAGCTTGTCCGCGATCCCAGCCAGTTTGATGTGATCGTGACCTGCAACCTCTTCGGCGACATCATCAGCGACCTCGGCGCCCAGCTCGCCGGCGGCCTGGGCCTCGCGCCCTCGGGGAATATCCATCCTGGAAGCACTTCGCTCTTCGAGCCAGTCCACGGCTCCGCGCCGAACATCGCGGGTAAGGGAATCGCGAATCCGCTCGGTGCGGTCCTGACCTCTGCGATGATGCTCGAATTTCTCGGCTGGAACCACGAAGCTGCCGCGCTGCGCGAAGCTGTCCGCGCCTCGCTTCGCCAGAACAAATTTACGACCGACCTCGGCGGCGAGATGAAAACGGCGGAACTCGGTGACTGGCTGGCCCGATTCGTGAAGCAGCGAGCCCAAAACTAATCTAAAGTATTACTTGAAGTCAGCCAAATTACCGAGGCTCCCGAACCCAGTTACTTAGTCCGCGCTCCAGCCGTCAGCGCCACGCCTGCCAGAAACCCTCCGACGTGGGCCCAGAAGGCCACTCCGCCTCCAGTCGTCATGCCAAGCGTGCTGATGCCGCCAAGAAACTGTAGGATGAACCACCATCCCAGAATGATCACTGCTGGGATCGGCACAAGAAAAATGAACACCAGGGTAAGCACGCGTGAGCGAGGGAACAAGACCATGTATGCTCCCATGACCCCGGAGATGGCTCCGCTCGCCCCGAGCGCGGGAATCCGCGAATCCAGGTTCGTCACCACGTGCACCAGCCCCGCCCCGATCCCGCAAATCAAGTAAAACAGCAAGTATGTGCCGTGACCATAAAAGTCTTCGACGTTATCCCCAAAAATCCACAGGAAGAGCATGTTCCCCGCGATGTGCACGAGACCCCCGTGGAGAAACATGCTCGTGAGAAGAGGGAGGAACGCCTCTCTGAAACCCGCATTTCCCCCGAGCCAGGCTGGAAACCGGGCCGGCACGGTTCCCAAAGAAAACAGGAACGCCTTCTCCGCATGCGGCGGCAGAGTCAGTTGGTAACAAAACACGGCAACGTTCAGAAGAATGAGCAGGACCGTCACGTAGGGGACCGTGCGGCGCGGGTTCAAGTCCTTCAGTGGAATGAACATCGATTCTCTGTTTTGGATGCGGGAGATCTTGACGCGTTTCCTCGCAAGTCTTCTAACCGCGTCGTGCCTCAGCCGCCCACCGGCGCGCGGCACAGCAGAGTTCATCCTCCAAGAATGCGGCCGGGTTCCTTTGTCCTACTCGCTGCAAGCGTCTGATTGCCCGCAGGGACGGGATCCCCTCGCGCGCGCCGAGCGCCTTGCAGTTGAGCCCTGCCGCAGCGCAACTGAAGTCGAGGACGCGCTGCAACTCCCAGCCTTGCAGCACACCGTAGCCGAAGCCCGCGTGGAACACATCGCCGGCCCCGGTCGTGTCTACGACCTGCACGCGATACGATGGAGAATACCAGAAACGCGCTCCGTCCCAGAGAACGGCACCTCCAATTCCCAGCGTCGAGCAGACGGCCCGGCTCTGGTACTGAGCACGAAACTGCTGCATCGCGCGCGGCAGGTCTCGCTCCCCGGTGAATTGCATCAGAAAGGCCTGCGAAGTCACCGGATAGTCCACCTCCCGCAAGAGCGCTGGAATCCCCGGGTAGACGTGGTCGAGGTCCGCCATGGTGAGCACCCCCGCCCTCCGAGCCAACCGCGCCGCGTACGTGCTGGCTCCGGCGTTGTGTCCATCCACATGAACGAGTCGACATTCTCGAACCCATTCCCGCGGCACGTCCGATTCCCGCAAGGCCACGCGGTCGTCGCGCCGGAACAAGATCGTGCGCTCACCGCTCCGCGCGTCCACCAGAATGATGGACGCTTGACTCGCGCAGTTCCGCACGACGATGATCCGCGACTCGACTTTATGTCTCCGCAGCTCCCGGCGCTGCAATTCGCCTGCTGCGTCATCGCCCACCCTCCCGATGTATCGCGCCCGTAAGCCCCACTTCTGGCACGCAATCACCGCCGTGGCAATTTGTCCGCCGGCCAGGATGCGAACGCTGCGCCATTCCAGCTTTGTATCTGGCGCGGGGAAGTGTGATAGCTCCACGAGCGTATCCGTGGCGTTCTGGCCGATGCCCAGGATGTCCACGCGTCTCGCGCACATGAAGGAGTACGCGCACTCTAACCGAGTTCAAGGGCGATGGGAAGCAGAGAAGGCGTTGCTCCCTGGTGTCCTATAATGTTGGACGAGTGCGGCGGGAAGTTAACAGAAGATGGCGCAGCGCAAGAAACGAGGCATTTGGTGTATTCTTGCCGGCTCGGACCTAATGATACTTACACACGTCTGTGTCTTCAAGTTTTCGATTTACTTTTTATCGAGAGCGAATTTTACTGGAAGCTGCGACGCCAAGATTGCGAGTGCGCTCCGGGTGTGATAAGAAAAGTGGCTCGCGCTTCGCACGCAGCTCGCATGCGCGGAAACGTCCTTGCTGCCGGGCGTGTCGGCGCGCCGACAATCCCATGCCTGCTCGAGAAACGGAAGCGATCATCCTGAAAACCTTTCCTCTGGGTGAGGCGGACCGGCTCGTCAGCTTTCTGGCTCGCTCGGGCGGCCGTTTGCGGGGAGTCGCCGCGGGGGCCCGGCGCCTGAAAAACCGCTTCGGTTCCACGCTCGAATTGCTTTCGCACGTCGAGATGACGTACACGGAGCGTGAGACGCGAGACCTCGTGCGCATCCAGCAGTGCGACCTGCTCGAATCATTCCACGCGGCCCAGAGCGACTATGCCCTCGGCACGGGGCTTGCCCTGGTGAGCGAGATTTCCGAGGTTGTATTGCCGGAACGCGAGGCGGCTGAGGCGATGTTTCGGCTGATTCTCCTGACCGCGCGGGAAATCGAGCGGCGCAGGGACTGGCGGTTGCCACTCAGCTATTTTGCGTTCTGGACGGTGCGCTTGGGAGGCTGGCTGCCTCGGTTTGACCGATGTAGCTCGTGCGGGAGTTCTTTCGAGGCGGCGCCTGCTTTCCACGCCGCGTGGAGCCCTGGGCTCTTCTGCCAGAAATGTCGTCGGCCCGGGATGTCGGCCCTGACCGAGCAGCCGCGCCACTTGGCGGAGCGATTTACCGCGGAGCGGCTCGACAGGTTGGAATCGGCTGAGCAGAACTCAGCTAGGCCCGCTGAGCTTACGGACGCTTCGCTGGACTGGATCGAGCATCACACGGAGAAAAAATTGGGCGTCAGGGAACTTTTGGAGACGGCTTGAAAGTTAAAGTAAAACTTGAGTCGAGCGCTTCGCGTTCGCATAGTGCAAAGAAGCAGCAGGGCCTGACCTTTCAGGATCTGATTCTGAAGCTTTCGGAATTTTGGGGCAAGCGTGGCTGCGTCCTTCAGCAGCCGTACGATGTCGAAGTCGGTGCGGGCACCATGCACCCGGAAACTTTTCTCCGCGTCCTCGGCCGCGCGCCGTATCGCGTTGCCTACGTGCAGCCGAGCCGCCGACCCGCCGACGGTCGCTATGGCGAGAATCCCAATCGGCTGTACAAACATATGCAATTTCAAGTGGTACTTAAACCTTCGCCGGCGGACATCCAGGATATCTATCTGAAGAGTCTCGAGGCGCTTGGCATCCGGCTCTCCGAGCACGACATTCGCTTCGAGGAGGACAACTGGGAATCGCCCACGCTCGGGGCCTGGGGGATCGGCTGGCAGGTGCTCCTCGACGGCTTGGAGATCACTCAGTTCACTTACTTCCAGCAGTGTGGGGGGATCGACCTCGATCCCATCTCCGTCGAACTGACCTACGGTCTCGAGCGCATCGCGGCGTTCTTGCAGGGCGTCGAGAGTGTCTTTGATCTGCGCTGGTCTCAGGATAAGAGATACGGCGAAATCCGCCTCGCGGAGGAGCAGCAACTTTCCACCTACAGCTTCGATTTGAGCGATGCCAAGGCTATTCGCGCCGAACTGGAGCTGTACGAGAAGGAAGCGAAGAATCTTCTAGAGGGCTTTTCGCAGGCGAAAGGCGCCGATCGGGAGCGCTACCCCCTCTTGGGCGCATACGACCTGTGCTTGAAGTGCTCGCACTTGTTCAACCAGCTTGACGCGCGTGGCGTCATTTCCACCACGGAACGCGCCGCGCTGATGGCCCGGGTGCGCTCGCTGGCGTGCAAGACTGCAGCCGCGTGGGTCGAGCAAAGGGAAGGGCAGAGCCTCGCCCAGGATTCCGAGGTGCGGGCATGAAGAGCGTTCCCGAAGATCGCGCGGAACTACTGTTCGAAATCGGGTGCGAAGAGATTCCCGCGGGGATGCTCCCGAAGGCGGAAACCGAACTTAAGACTTTACTTGAAAAATATTTGGGCGCCGACGGTTTGCTCGCGGGGGCGAGCGTCGAAACTTTCTCCGGTCCCAGGCGTTTGACCGCCAGCGTTTCTGGCCTTCGCCTTCGCCAGTCTGACGTCGTCAAGGAGGTCACCGGCCCACCAAGGTCCGTCGCCTACGATCATGTCGGCGCGCCGACACGGGCTGCCGTGAGCTTCGCCGAAAAGCAGGGCGTCTCGCTCGACCAGATCTCTTTCATTTCGACCCCCAAGGGCGAGTACCTCGCAGTCCGGCAGATGATCCACGGCCGCGCGGCCTCCGAGATCCTTGCCCAGATCCTCCCTCGCGTCATCCACGATCTCTCCTGGCCACGTTCGATGAGCTGGAAAGGTCTGTCCGATGTTCGCTTCATCCGGCCCATCCGCTGGCTCGTCGCCGTGTTTGATGGCAAGCCTCTGCGCTTCACCTATGGCGATCTGACCGCGGGCGATACCACATCCGGGCACAGGTTCCTCGGCGCCGCGAAAATCCGCGTGCGCCATTTCAAAGACTATGAAACCCGCCTGCGCCACAACGGCGTCATTGTCCGTCCCGCCGAACGTCGCTCCAAGATCGAGCGCGAACTCGCCGCCGCCGCAAAGAAGGCTGGCTGCCGCTTGCATCCGGACGCGGCGCTGCTCGACCTGGTAACCTATCTCAACGAATTTCCCACGGTGATCCAGGGCAATTTCGATCCCGCCTTTCTTGACTTGCCGGACGAAATCCTCATCACCGTGATGCGGGACCACCAGAAGTACTCTGCCCTTGAGAAGAAGACCGGCGAATTGGCGCCGCACTTCCTCGCGGTGATCAATCTCGCAAAAGACCCGATGGGATTGGTCCGCGCCGGTCATGAGCGTGTCCTCGGTGCCCGCTTTGCTGACGCCCGCTTCTTCTGGCAGTCGGACCAGAAATGCCGCCTCGGCGACATCCTGCCCCGGCTCGAGCGCGTCACCTACGAATCCCGTCTCGGCAGTTACCTCGACAAGGTCGAGCGCCTGCGTTCGCTTGCGCGGTGGTTCGCCGAGCAGTGGTTCAACCTGGGGATCTCCGAGGCTCACGTCGCCGATGCCGACCGTGCCGCCGAGCTCGCCAAGTGCGACCTTGCCACGGAAATGGTCCGGGAGTTTCCGGAACTTCAAGGTATCGTCGGCGGCTTGTACGCTCGCGCCCAGGGAGAGTCGGCGGTCGTCGCCGATGCCGTGTATGATCACTATTTACCGGCGAGCCTCGAAGATCCGAGCCCACGCAATTTGATTGGCTGCGCCGTGGCCCTCGCGGACAAGCTTGATGCGGTGGCCGGATGCTTCGCCGTGGGCATTATTCCCACCGGTTCCAGCGATCCCTTCGCGCTTCGCCGTGCCGCTCAGGGAATCGTCAAGATTATCCTTGACCGCAAGCTCACAGTATCGCTTTCGCTTTCCCTGATGGCCGCGGGAAAGGCCCTCCATTCCTATCCGCCCAAGATAGCGCTGCCGAAGGGGAAGGAAGCCCAAATCCTCGAATTCATCCTCGACCGGGCCCGATTCTTTTTCCGCGAACGCCTCGGCTTCGCCTACGACGAAGTCAATGCCGTCTTTCGCGCAGGCGCGGATGACCTCATCGACGCACAAAAGCGCCTCGAGGCGCTTCGTAGCATCCGCAAGTCGCGCAACTTCGAGCCACTCGCCGTGTCCTTCAAGCGTATTCGGAAGATCCTCGAGAAGGCCGATGGGCTCGCCGTCGAGCGGCAGGGCATTAAGACGGATCTCTTTGAGCACCCCGCCGAACGCGACCTCTATTCTGCGGTACGGGAAGCGGCAGCGAAGGTGCACGGAAAGAAGCGTGCCGGTCATTACCGCGAGGCGCTCGAAGTCATCGCTGGTTTGCGACCCGCTGTGGACCGTTTCTTCGAGGACGTGCTGGTGATGGCCGAGGATGAAGCCGTGCGCAAGAATCGTCTGGGCCTCCTGGCGGAGCTCCTCCAGGAGTTCAGCACCATTGCGGACTTCTCCGAGATTGGCGGGGAAGGGGCGTGGTGAAATTTGAAGTAGTGCTTTAGATATATGATCTGCCGTTTCGCGGCGGTCCTTGGCCCTTTGTGAAATTGTCGGCGCGCCGACATCAGCGCCGGAAAGAGAAGTGCAAGCTTCTCCACGGTTGGCTATGGGTTTCAGGTACCCACTAATTCAATTCTGTGAGGCGATCTGTGACGCAATGGATTTATTTCTTCGGTAGCGGTAGGGCAGTCGAAAAATCTCCGCGCTTCTTAGTACCGCGGTCAACGTCGTGCAAATGGTCTTCGGCAACACTGGCGAAAACTCCGGCACGGGCGTTTGTTTCACTCGCGACCCCAGCACGGGCGAAAAGACCTTTTACGGCGACTTCCTCATCAATGCCCAGGGCGAAGACGTTGTCGCCAGCATCCGCACGCCGATGCACTTGACCGAGATGGCGAAGCGCATGCCCAGAGTCTACAAGCAGCTCGAAAAGGTCCGCGCCATCCTCGAGAAACATTACCGCGACATGCAGGATACGGAGTTCACCGCCCAAGAGGGCACGCTCTACATGCTCCAGACGCGTACCGGTAAGCGGACACCCGCGGCCGCCTTTCGCATGGCTGTGGATATGGCCAAGGAAGGTCTGGTATCCAAAGAAGAAGGGGTCATGCGCATCAAGCGGGAGGACATCGAGCGCCTCTTCTATCCCGTCATCGATCCCAACGTGGACAAGAGGTCGCTCGAATCGAAACGGCTTGCGGGAGGTATCAACGCGGTTCCCGGCGCCGCTGTCGGCAAAGTTGTCTTTGCCGCTGACACCGCCGAGGAATGAGCCGCGCGCGGCGAGAAAGCGATTCTAGTGCGCCGCCAAACGAGCCCCGAGGACGTTGGCGGAATGGCCGTCGCTCAGGGCATCCTCACGGCAACCGGTGGAAAGACAAGCCATGCCGCTGTCGTCGCCCGAGGCTGGGGCAAGTGCTGTATTGTCGGCTGCGAAGCGCTCAACATTGACTGCCCTGCGAACCAAAGGATGATCCTTTCCAGTCTCTCGACACGGCCGGTGTGAGAATGTTGATGCAGTGGGCCATCGAGCGTGGTCGCGGCAGTCGGCCCAAATTCAAGGTCGGTATATGTGGCGAGCATGGTGGCGACACGGAAAACCTCAAGTTCCGTCACCGGATCGGCATGGATTATGCGAGCGCTTCGCCCTTCCGCGTTCCCATTTCGCGGCTAGCGGCTGCGCAAGTCGTAGTTCAAGAAAAACTTGAGATTAAGAAACGGGGCAAAAAGAAAGGGTGAGGCGCTGATTCTTCCAAGTAAAGTAATACTTGAAGTTAGTCATGTCGCGGCGGTCGTCCGCTCAATATGGAATTTCTTTCGAGAGTATCGCTCTCTCTTTTCTTCTTCGCCTATTTGTGCACCCCCAGCGTGTGCTACGGTGCCCAAACGGCCACGTTGTCTGGGAAAGTAGTCGATGAGAGCGGCGTACCTGTGTCCGGCGCGGAAATTTTGCTTACATCCGTCGTGGGCGAGGCGCCCAGTCCACTGGCCCAGAGGATCCTGTCGGATGACGTCGGCCGCGTTTTTTTGGAGAATTTGCCGCCCGGGGACTACCGCGTCACGATCCGCAAGCTCGGGTTTTTTCTCCTTTCCGACCAATCCTTGACCCTTCACGAGGGCGCGAACGAAGTCTCCTTTGCGCTCGCTCACGAACAGGAACTTCACGAAAAGGTTGAAGTTTCTTCGCGTGCGGGTCAACTCGAGCCGGAAGACACGGCGCAGCGGTCCACCTTGATCGGCCGCGAGATTCGCGACGTGCCCGTTCCCAACTCTCACGATCTCATGAGCAGTTTGGTCATCCTCCCCGACGTCGTTCGCGACAACGCTGGTGGGCTGCATGTGGCGGGCGCGCGCACCGGAGAGACACAATATCTGCTGGATGGTTTCGAGTTCGGTGATCCCGCGTCGGGCGACCTGAACGGACGCTTCAACGTGGATGCAACGCGGTTGGTCGAAGCACAGCCCAGCCGCTTCAGCGGTAGCTACGCTCATCCCGGCGCCGGGATCCTCTCCTTGGACACGATTTCCGGCGACGATCGCTGGCGCTTCGGCACCACCAATTTTGTGCCCGGCATCCGCGTCGAGCGGGGCTGGCATTTTGGGAACTGGTATCCGCGATTTCAGTTTTCTGGCCCGCTCGCAAAAGGTCGCGCATGGTTTTCGGAAGCCGTCAGCCTCCAGCACAGCTTTGGCATCGTCAAAGAACAGCCGCCCGGCCAGGATTCGACCGCGGAATGGGCGGGGCAGAGCCTGACTCGCCTGCAATGGAACCTCGCGCCGCGCCACATTCTCTCCGCGAATTACTTGTACAACCGGGAAGACGAATCGCATCGTGGTCTCGACGCCTTCGACCCCATCTCCACGACGCTCGATGCGAATCTCGAGCGTTCCTTTGTTTCTCTGAAAGACCAATACTGGCTCCATTCCACGCTGTTCATGCTCGGCGTCGCGGCCGACGGCAGCGTGCTGAACGAATTGCCCCAGGGCACGGCGCCCTATGTGCTCTTTCCTCAGGGAGCGTCAGGCAACTTCTTTGAGAGTCTGCACCGCCGGGTGCGGCGGCTGCAGGCCATCGGCAGCGTGACGACAGCCGAGCGCCACTGGCACGGAAGCCATGAATTGACTGCTGGATTCAACATGAGCGGGTTAGCGCTTTCGCAATCGGCCTCGCGCGGCGAAATCGACGTGAAGCGCGGCGACAGCACGCTCGCGCGGCGCAGCACCTTCACAGGAAGTCCGGACGTCCGCGTCACAAACAGTCAAGCCGGTGGCTACGCGCAGGACACCTGGACGATCACGCGGCGCCTGATTCTGCAGGCGGGCGTGCGCGAGGACTGGGACCGCTTGGTGCAACACGCGATGGCTGGGCCGCACGCGGCCCTGAACATCTTGCCGCTGCATGAGGACACGGCAAAGCTTTCCTTGGGCTGGAGCCTGACGAACGCGCCGCTCGATCTCACGCTCCTCGGACAAGCCTTCGATCAGTTGCAGGTGGACACGCTCTACGACGCGACTGGGCAAAATGCTATCGCGGGTCCAGTGACGAGCCGCTTTGTTCTGCCGGCAGGCGGACTGAAGCAGCCGCGCTTCGCCACCACCAGCGCCGGCTGGCAACAGAAAATCGCAATGAACACACTCGTCGGCCTGGAACTCCTCGCGCGAAACGAGCAGGACGGGCTTGTACATGAAACCCAGCAACCGGGAACGCCCGGCGGAATTTTCCTGCTAACGAACCACCGGCGCGACAAGTATCGTGCCGCGACGCTCACCGCGCGGCACTCTTTCGGACAGCGCGCCGAAATCTTCGGCAGCTACACCAGGTCGCGCGCGAACACGAACGAGGTCATCAACGCGTTTCTTGGCCCGCTGCAGTTCGTCCCCGAACAAGGGGGACCTCTGCGCTGGGACACCCCCAATCGCTTGCTCACATGGGGCTGGGCGCAGACGCGCATCTGGGGATTGTTCCTCAGCTATTTGTTCGAGTACCGGACGGGTTTTCCCTTCAGCAGCGTAGATCAGTATCTGGAGATTGTCGGCGCGCCGAACCGGCAGCGTTTCCCGGACCATGCCAATCTGAATCTGGGAATTGAGAAGCGGTTTCAGTTTCGCGGCTACTATTGGGCGTTTCGCGTGTCAGCGGTGAACGTGATCGGGCGCGAGAATCCGGACGTGGTGATCAACGACGTCACCGCGCCGAATTATTTGCAGTTTGCCGGCGGGCACGGAAGAGCGTTCACGGCGCGGCTGCGCTTCGTGGGAAGAAAATAGAAAAATGAAAATTTCTTCAGAAAGCCGATAGCGAATCAACTGAAGAAGGTTTGCATCATCATTCCCGTTGTCCTCTCCGGGTGCTTCCCGAACACCGTCATGAGCACGTCGGCCACGCCGAACGCGATGCCAAGCAAAGCTCCGAGGACGATGCGATTCATGCGCAAGCTTCTACATCACTCCGCGCCACGCTGCAAGTTAGAAGGCCGGATCTTCTCGCGGTCCAGAGACCGCAAAGCCGGCATTCACCGCG
>QHYP01000320.1:0-428 GCA_003224195.1 Acidobacteriota bacterium
CGCAGAATTTCAGCTTGTACAACGATCTGACGGTCACGGAGAACCTCCAGTTTTATGGGCGCATCTACGGCCTCGAACCGGACCGGCTGCGACGGAGAATGAACGAAATTGTGGAACTGAACGGCTTGGAGCCGTATCTTGGCCGGCTCGCGGGAAAGCTCTCCGGCGGCTGGAAGCAGAGGCTCGCCTTGGGCTGTGCGATGCTCCATGAGCCGAAGCTGTTGTTTCTGGACGAGCCGACCGCTGGAATCGATCCCGTGGCGCGGCGGCAACTTTGGGACCTTCTTTTCGAGCTCTCCGGTCACGGCATCACATTCTTTGTCACAACGCACTATATGGACGAGGCCGAACGTTGCAGTCACGTCGCCTACATCTATTTTGGAAGAATCATTGCCGATGGAACTCCAGAGGCACTGAAGTCTTTGCCC
>QHYP01000320.1:479-3328 GCA_003224195.1 Acidobacteriota bacterium
CCTCGCGCGGCAGATTCCCGGCATTCGCAGCGCAACGATTTTCGGCGAATCGATCCACGCGCTGATCGAAGAGAATTGCGATCTTGCTGACTTGCGCAGGCAGCTTGCCAGCCAGGGCATTCGCGTGACGGAGATCCGCCCCCTAACGCCCAGCCTCGAGGACGTGTTCGTGGAGCTCACCTCAAAACATCAGGCCGCCCTCGAGGCACGCGGGGAGGTTGTCCATGCGTGATGTATTTCGCGGGTTCGGCGCCGTGTTTTTCAAAGAAACGCTGCACGTGCGCCGCGACTCGGCGGCGCTCTTTTTCTCGCTGATGATCCCGCTCTTGCAAATCTTCCTACTCGGCTTCGGGATCGATACGAACATTCGTCAGGTGAACACGGTGGTCTACAACGAGGACGGCCGGCGCGAAAGCCGCGAACTGATCGACCGGCTGCGAAATTCGGACACCTTCCGCGTGATTGGTTATGTCCAAGACGACCAGCACCTCAACGACGCGATCATCTCCGGGCGCGCCCGCGTGGGCGTCAAGATTCCCGTGGACTATTCCGACAAGCTTCTCCACCAAATGAGCGCACAGGTGCTCGTTCTGATCGACGGCTCGGACTCTTCGGTGGCCGGGCAGGCGATTAATGTGACGACGGCGATCGGGCTCGATGAATCGCTCCGCCGCGTGCTGCCAGCCCGCGTCGCGCTGCCGGTGGACATGCGGCCGAAGCTGCTTTTCAATCCCGACTCCCGTTCGCCAAATTTCTTCCTGCCGGGGCTCACGGCCATTCTGCTGTTGAACGTCACCACTTTTCTGACGGCGTTTTCGATCGTGCGCGAGAAAGAGCACGGCACGTTGGAGCAGCTTTTCGTCACCCCGGTGCGTCCGATGGGTCTGTTGTTCGGCAAGCTGCTGCCCTATCTCGGAGTCGGATTCTTCGAGCTCTGCCTGATTCTATTCTTCATGCGCGTGGTCTTTCAGGTGCCGATTCACGGCAATGTGTTGCTGCTGGCGTTCCTCTCCCTTCCGTACATTTTCGTGTCTCTCTCTCTGGGAATCCTGATTTCAAGTAAGGCTAATTCCCAGTCCGAGGCGATTCAGCTGGCATTCATCACGTTTCTGCCGAGCATTTTCTTTTCCGGTTACATCTTTCCGCGAGAGACGATGCCCTTGATTTTCTACGCTATCAGCTACCTGATTCCGGCGACCTATTACATCAACATCACGCGGGGCATTATCCTGCGCGGCGCCGGGATCCAGCATCTGTGGCTGGACGGTCTCGTGCTGTTCGCCATGGGGACCCTTCTCCTGCTGGTGGCAGCGCGCCGCTTCCGCAACAAAGTGGTCGCCGTATAACGAATGCGCGAGCGCATCCGCGCTTGAATCCTGCTCAAGCGGAGCATACTCTTTGTGCCTGCCGGGGCTCCGGACAGCGGCACAGGGATGCCCCGACCAGCAAATTCGCTCCTAGCACATGTCAAAGACGGCGATCTTCGGCCTGGTGTTCGTGCTGACGGCATGTTCCGCGGCCATCCTCCTGGATCGGCCACCGGCGCCGGTGGCCGCGTCCGCGCCGCCGACGGAGTTTTCCGCCGAACGCGCGACGGTCTATCTGGAAAATTTCGCGTGGAGGCCGCATCCAATCGGCACAGGTGAGCACGACCGCGTGCGCGACTATCTCGCTGCGGAACTTACCAAGCTCGGCGTGGCGCCCGGGATCCAACGCACAACGGGCGTTACACCCCGATATCAGGTTGCCGGCTCGGTGGAAAATATCGTCGCGCGATTGAAGGGCACCAGCGGCTCGAGCGATGCGGTCCTGCTTGCGGCGCACTACGATTCGGTGCCCTCCGGGCCCGGAGCGGCCGACGACGGCGCGGGCGTGGCCGCAATCCTCGAAGCCCTGCGCGCGCTGCGTGCCGGGCCGATTTTGCGTAACGACCTTATCTTGCTGCTCACCGATGGGGAGGAGGATGGTCTGCTGGGAGCCTCGGCGTTCATGGCTGAACATCCCTGGGCAAAGGACGTGCGCGTTGCGGTGAATTTCGAAGCGCGCGGCAATGCCGGCGCCTCGCAAATGTTTGAAACCAGCGCGCAGAACGGACGCCTGATCGAGCTCTACGCCAACGCCCTGCCCCACCCGCACGGTACTTCACTGACCTACGAAATCTATCAGCATATGCCGAACGACACGGACATGACCGTGTTCAAAAAATACGGCGCGCCGGGGTTGAACTTCGCCTTCATTGGCCACTGGGAGGCGTATCACACGCCCCTGGATAATCCGCAGAACCTCAGCCGGCGCAGCTTGCAGCAGCATGGCGATTACGCGCTCGCGCTGGCGCGAAGCCTGGGCAACGCCGATCTCTCGCAGCTTCGCGCGCCCGACACAGTCTATTTCGGCGTGCCGGGCGGCTGGTTTGTGCACTATTCCGCTGCGCAAATCTGGCGCTTCACGATTCTGGCGGCCGTTGTGTTCATCGCGATTTATTTCTATGCCAGCGGCGCATCGCAGACAGGTGTCTGGGGAATCGTCCTCGGGCTCCTCGTGAATCTCATTCTGGCAGCCCTGCTTGCAGCGACCGCATGGGGCTTCATGAAGGGAATCAACTGGCTGCATTCGCGGCTCCTGCCCGAGGGCGACGTTGTCCAAAGCGCATCCTACGGCGTGAGCCTCGTTGCGCTGCTGGTACTGCTCTGGGTAGCTGTCTGCTATCTACTGCTCAAGAAAATGTCTCCCGCGAGTCTGTTCCTCGGCGGAGCCTTCGTGCTGCTCCTGCTCGAGATCGCGGCCGCGAAATGGCTTCCCGGAGGAACTTACGTGTTGCTCTGGCCTCTGATCGCCCTCCTAGTGGCCAC
>QHYP01000321.1 GCA_003224195.1 Acidobacteriota bacterium
CCCTTCGCGTTGCGCAGCGTGAAGGCCTCGATGACTGTGCCGTCGTCCAGCGTGCCGAACTCGCTTTTCTCCACCGTGGCCTCCTCGGTCCTATCTTTTGGCGCCTGCGAGCGTGCTCCCAGCGTGAGGAGAATGCCCGCGAAGGCGATTCCCAAGGACAGCAGAGCTACGGCTGCACGAATGCTCATCAGACTCCCCCTCGCTCCGGCAGAATCTGCGCCGGCCCCGCGTGTGTCATTGGGCCTTTTATCACAAACCGCCGGTTTATCGTACTGGATAGCAGGCCCCTTCCCAGCTATTCCTGGAATCGGCTACACGAAGCCGCATACAAAAGTAATAAGTTCATAGAGCGGAACGTACTACTATCGAGGGCTCATGCCCATGCAGGACGGCCAATCGGCGATTCGGACGGACAAGGCGACGAGGCATTACCGGCTCGGCGAGGAATTCATCCGAGCGGTCGATGAAGTTTCGCTCGAGGTGCGCGCAGGAGAATTTCTAGCATTGTTGGGTAGCTCGGGGTCGGGAAAATCGACGCTGCTGAACCTCCTGGCGGGAATGGACCGGCCGACTTCAGGGGCGATTCACGTTCACGGGAGAAACCTGGCGGAGATGAGCGCGAGCGAACTGGCGCAACATCGGCGCAAAATCGTGGGCATGGTATTTCAGGCGTTCAACCTGCTGCCAAAGATGACTCTGGAAGAGAATGTCGAACTGCCGCTGCGGTTGGCGGAAGTCGAGCGCGGCGAGCGGCAGGCTCGCGTAAGAGAAGCGCTCGAGCGCGTGCGGCTGGGCACGCGGCTGCGTCACCGGCCGACCGAGCTTTCGGGCGGCGAGCAGCAACGAGGCGCGCTCGCGCGGGCGCTGGTGAACCGGCCGTCGATCCTGCTGGCCGATGAGCCGACCGGAAATCTGGACAGCGCGAATGGCGAACAGATTCTGACGCTGCTCCGCGAGATCAACCAGTCGCTCGGTATGACCATTGTGATGGTGACGCACGAGCGCGCGCTGGCCGAGCGCTTTGCCGACCGCGTTGCCGTTATGTCCGACGGGAAACTGATCGAAGACGGAGTGAAGACATGAAGGCCGGCGACATGGCGGAATTGGCGATGCGGAATCTGCGCGAGGCGCTGCTGCGGAACTCGCTCACGACGCTCGGCGTGGGCGTGGGAATCGCTTCGCTGGTGGCGATGCTCTCGCTCGGCGTGGGGTTGCAGGAACTGGCGACGAAGCGTTTGACGCGTTCGGGTCTGTTTGATTCCGTATTCGTCGCGCCCCGCACGAACATCCGCGGGTTCGGCCGGGCGTTTCGCGAAGGGCCGGAGAAGCCGGAAGAGCCGCGGGCGCTCGATGAAGACGCGCGTCAGCAGATCACGCGGCTGGCGAACGTGATCGAAGTATATCCACAAATCCGGTTTCTGAGCGAGGTGCGCTACTTAGGGAACCCGTACACGACCGTGGTGGCGGGTATTCCAGAATCGGCGCGCGCAAACGACGCCTACGAGGGTATGACAGGAACATTTTTCTCGGGGTCTTCGGCGGACGAGGCGATTCTACAAATTGAGTTTGCGAAGGAGCTTTCCGATCAGCCGAAGACGCTCGTCGGGAAGGATGTGGTCCTGCGCTACATGGAACGGCAAGCGATTCCGGCGCAGGCGCGCGCGGACACGGCGAAGGCGGATGACACAGGAGTGCTCAGCAGCGGATTTTCGCTCGTTCCGCGAGAGAAGTCGTTCCGGATCGTCGGAGTCATTGAGACGGACCCGGCCGTGGGATTCGGCGGATTTGGCGGCGGGCGCCTGCTGATTCCGAACGAGGTGGCGGAACATCTGCGAATCGCGCAGATGAACGACCTGCGCGGTCTGATGAGCGGCAACACAAGAAAACCGGGCTATGGATCGCTGACGGTGCGCGTGAAGAATCCGCGCGACATTACGAACGTGGAGAACGCCATCAAGCAGATGGGTTTTTCGGCGTTTTCCCTGCTGGACGCGACGCGGAATCTGCGGCTGGTCTTCACCGTTTTCGATCTTTTGCTCGGCATTTTCGGCAGCCTCGCGCTGGCCGTAGCTTCGCTCGGGATCATCAATACGCTCGTGATGGCGATTCTCGAGCGGAGGCGCGAGATCGGCATCTTGAAGGCGCTAGGCGCGGCGGATCGCGACGTGAGCCAGCTTTTCTTCGCCGAGGCGGGCGCGATGGGAGTGACCGGCGGAATCTTGGGAATCGCCATCGGCTGGCTGATCGGAAGAGCGATCACACTCGGGACAAATATTTACCTGAGCCGGCAGGGGCTGAATGCGGTGAGAATTTCCTCCGTGCCGTGGTGGCTTGCGCTCTCCGCGCTCGGGTTTGCGATTGTGGTCAGCCTGGCGGCGGGGATTTACCCGGCGTCGCGCGCAGCGCGTCTAAACCCCGTGGACGCACTGCGGTATGAATAAAGCCGGACGCTTGCTTGCTTTGGTGCTGGTTGCAGCATGCT
>QHYP01000322.1 GCA_003224195.1 Acidobacteriota bacterium
CTGCACCCAGCCTTTAAAATCGGCTTGTGTGATTTTGTTCGGACGGCTCAGCAAAGCATCCCCGGGCCTCAGGAATTTCACGGGAGAGTTCTCGTCGGTAATGCGCGGCGCGGAGTTGCCCATCGTTGCCGGATAGGGCGCGGGTTTCAGCTCGTCCCAGACGAAATTCCGGTTGTACTGCACGAGCAGCGTTCCGCCCTTCGAAACGTACTCAAGCAGCCGCTGGTTTGTGCCGGGCAGGCCGGACCGCAGCTCATACGCGCGCACACCAACGACGATGGCGTCGTATCTGGACAAGTTTCCGAAGGCCAGCGCTGCGTCGTCGAGCTTTTCCACGTGAATGCCCAAGCGCTCAAGCGCTTCGGGGATTGGCTCGCCTTCCGCGGTGATGTAGCCGACGCGGAGGTTCTCCGGCACACTGATGTCGAACGCGTGAACGACGCACTGTGCCGGTTCGCTCCAGAGCTGCGTCGGCAGCGATGGCAGAGGCTCAACGGATGTGGTGAAGTTTTCGCCGTCCGGGCTTGCCGACGAACGATCTGCGCCGCGCCGCGCGTAAACGGAGAGTTTGTAGGTTCCGGCCGCGAGTTTTTCCGGTGGATGCACGCTCAGCCGGACGTAGCGATCGCCCGCGCCGGCGAATTCCGCCGTCAGCGGAGCGCCGGTTTTCCATCCCGCGGGGGCGTCCACCCCTACCGTCACCTTCGCCGCTTGCGTCGCGTACGAGTGGACTCGGAGGAACACATCGAACGGTTTTCTCCGCCGGGAAAGCACCTCGATCGCCTGCCCTGGCTCGACGGCTAACGTGTATGCTGGCACGATCCGCAGCGGAACCTTGTCCACCCGCGTTGAGCTTGCCTGGATATGGGTTACCGGCGATTCCTCGTTTATCTGGAAGTCCTCAATCGTCACCGGTTGGCTCACTTCGAAGAGGGGCGGAGGAACCGGCAGCAACTGGTCCCATTCCGAGGGCGGGGAAACGGGCTGGCCCACTGTCACCTCGAATTGCGCTTGCTGTGCCGTGCCGGATTGCCGCTGGACCGGCTTCAAGTCCGGCGTGTGCAGCGCTGGATCTCCAATCACGCATTTCACTTCCTGGCGGCACCGTGAGGATGTCGTTACATGAAAAGTCTCGCCGGCCACGAGCTCGCTGCGGTCCGCCTTCGCGTCGAGATCGAATCCCGCCGTCAAAGTGAGCGCCTTCTCCAGCCGCACGCTCACCCTTTCGAGCTCCTCCCGCACGGGATTATGCGCCGGCAGCCGGCCAGCGTCGATCCGCTCCACGGCGTGCGCAAGATTTTGCGCCGTTCTTTTCCACTCCAAAGCCAGCGCCGCCGAGCGAGCTTGTTCGATGTCTCGCTCGGCGGTTGGAAGCGCTGCGCGCAGGTCGGGGTCCAGTTTGTATCCCAGGCCCTCCAGCTCCTCGCCGAGTGTGCGCAGAGGTTTCGCCAGCGCTGCCGGATCGAACGCGCCGCCGTCTGCCCGGCGCAGGGCGACCGGCCGGCGAAGAAACGGCGACCCGAGAAAGCCGGCGATTCCTTGTGTGCGATGGTTCACGAAGGCATCGAGGCCCAGCTCCCGCCAGGTCTTGCCCCAAAGCGGCGACACATCGTCCAGCGGAAGAATGTAACCGCTCGGCTTTTCCGTGCCCCGCTCGAGCCCCAGGATCAGGACCGCACGCTTTCCGCCGCCCCAGACCGCGAGGCCTTCCCGAAGCTGCGTGGGGAACGCCTTCTCGTCCGCAGCCATCTGCACGGCCTTCGGCGTTAGCAGGCCTGCGGCCTGATGGTGTCCATGTCCTGCGTGTACGTCCCCCCAGTTGTTGATGACGATGTGCGGGCGGAACGTGCGCATCACGCGCACCATGTCGTCGAGGACTTGATTGCCCCAGACTTTCATGGTTTCTTCCGGCGTCTTCGAGTAGCCGAAATCAGGTGCGTGCGTAAAAAAGAGCTTCGCTCCATAGCCCCGAGTGGCCGCCAGCAGCTCCTGCGTCCGAATCAAGCCGAGCTGCGGCGCCTGCTCCGGCCCGAGGGCGTTCTGGCCGCCTTCGCCGCGCGTGAGAGAAAGCAGCGCGACGTCGGCATGCAGTCCTCGCGCCAGATACGTCAGTACCGCAGCCGATTCGTCGTCCGGATGCGCCGTGACGTAGAGAATGCGCGTCGTGACGCGCGCGCTCTCGATTGCCTCGATCGTCTCCGCAAGGCCCGGCCCGGTCCCCGGCGCGGGCGGGAATTGCGCGGCGGCCGGCAAGGAAGCAACACAGAGCCCAAACGAAGAGACAAGCGCGCTGCGCAGAACCCTCGATGTCGGGAGTTTCATCGCTCGGCCTCCGAACCCGGCGCGCCAAATGGCCAT
>QHYP01000323.1 GCA_003224195.1 Acidobacteriota bacterium
CCCGTGGTGCGATCACTCGCTTCGCGGGCTTTCGACTCCGCGCTCGTCGGGCTAATGGCAGAGTTCGCCTTGTTCCACAGTACTGCTCGACTCGAGCAGAACTTGTAATCGTCCACACCATCACTCCCTCGGGCCAACCGTAATCGGCCCGAAGTTCTCGGCGTGGACTTGCCAGCCTTTCTGTTGTCAAAGAACTTTGGTTCCGGTTCCACCGGAACGCCCCGGCTTTGACCATCCGACGAGGACGGTCACCTGAGGAGCGGAGAGAGGAAGGGTCTCTCCTTTCCTCAGTCTTGGGGCCCTTCCTAGCTGCTGTCTGCCAGCTTCTGAAGGCTCTCTTTCGAGCCTCCGGCTTCTAGCTTCCAGCCTCTAGAAAATAAAAAACCCGGCGTCGAGCGCCGGGCACATGCGCCAATTCTTCCAGGCGCATCCGCGCGAAGCTCGACTGTTTTCTAGCCCGTATTCGTAGCGAACCTCACTTGGGATCTACAACTGGTTAGATCCGACCGTGTATCGCCCCAAACTAGGCCCGATCTCTCAGGCCAATCAAAGAGTATACCCGATTTCGTATTCTCGTCAAGCCCCGTTCAAACGTTTTTTTGTCTCTCCCTGTGCAAAACCTTGTTCCCTGTGAATATCCGGGCCTGCCCGTTTCCTCTCTCTGCCTTCGCGCTACAATGACTAGGTGCAACGAAAGATCTTCTGGGGCGCTTTCGTTCTCTTGGGCCTGGTCGCTGATCTCATTTTGCCATTTTGGTGGGCGTTGGCTGCAACCATCCCTATCCTTGCCGTGAGTTGGTGGGTCGCCTATCGCAGCGATTGGTTCTAGCCAGGTGACCCCGTCCTCGCGCCGCGCCGTGTGCCATTTGTTAAGGCCGAAGGCGATGTCTAGTGCCGTTCCAACTTATTCGGCCAAATACACGCTGCCCAAACTTTGCTGCTTCTTCTCTGCCGAGAAAGAAGTTAGTTTCAAAAAGTTGGAACGGCACTAGCCTCGGCGGAGCCGCTGTTTCTTGGCCGCCAGCTTCTCTCTCACTCTCTTCGGCAACTTCGCCCTCACCATCTCATAGGACTCCCGGATCAGCCTCTCGATCTCCCCGTCGCTGAGCGCGTCCCATCGCTCCAGGCTCACCCAGTGGTACCGCGCCACGTACGCCGCGGGCACAATCCCATCCTGCTCCGTCAATTCGGCAAATTCCTCCGGCGTACACTTCAACGACAACCGCGCCCGTGACTGCTTCTCAGTCAGCTTGGAAGGTGCCGCGGGCTCCAGGCATGCCGTGGCATAAATCTTCCCGCCAATCCGGAAGAGCAAATCATTCCCCCATTGGATGTCTTCCGTCGTCCCCGGCAGTTTCAAGCAAAACGCGCGCATCCGCTCGAGGTCCATATTTGCCGCCCTATCCTAAGCCAGGTCCGTGTTTTCCGCGATCCGCCGATTCCAGAAGCGGAGGTTAGCTGAACTTCCGCCCCCTACCAAACCGGGACTCGAAGCCAGTGAAAATTGCTTGACATATTCCCATATCGGAATGTATATTGCAGCCATGCCTCGCGCAGCTACCACCTCGGATGCGTTCAACGCGGTCGCCGAGCCCCGTCGGCGAGCGATCCTGAACTATCTCGCTCTCCAGGAACGTCCTGTCGGGGACATTGTGGCGAGCCTGGGCCTTGAGCAGCCATCTGTCTCGAAGCACTTGCGGGTCCTGCGAGATGTTGGACTCGTCCACGTTCGTCGCGACGGCCGCCGGATGCTGTATCGAACCAACGCCGAGGCGATCCGGCCGCTTCACGAGTGGACGAGTTCGTTCGAGCGGTTCTGGCGGCACCAGTTGAGTCGTGTGAAGGAGCGAGCAGAGAGGTAATGCGATTCGTGGGCCGTGTACAATTCGATTTCGGCCGAGGTTCAGGACAAATTCTAATTTGAGGAGGAATGATGGCTTCGACAGCACCAAAGATGGATCGAACGATCGAAGATTTGACGTTGAACGTGACGCAAGAAATTCATGTGCGTGCTTCGCTGGAGGCGACGTTCGCTGCGCTGCTCGAACAGCTCGGGCCGCACAATGACACGCCCGACGGCAAGCCGATGCCCATGAAGATCGAGCCGTGGCCCGGCGGACGGTGGTATCGCGACCTCGGCGGTGAAAACGGTCATTTCTGGGGACAGGTGCAAGCGATCAAGCGGCCGACGTTGCTCGAAATCACGGGGCCGCTGTTCATGTCGTATCCGGTCGTCTCCAACGTGCAGTACCGGCTGAGCGAGGCGGACGGCGGGACGCTGATCACATTCCACCACACGGCGCTGGGACTGATTTCGGATGACCATCGAGCGGCAGTGGGAAAGGGCTGGACGCACATCAACGAGAGTGTTCGCAAGCGG
>QHYP01000360.1 GCA_003224195.1 Acidobacteriota bacterium
AAACACGGACAAGACCACGGTCGAAAAGCTATTCAGTTCTTCCGATACGAGCTTGGCAACGTCGAATTTGAGTTCCCCTTCGGTCGACGCCAATGACCCGAAGAACAAAAAGGGGCCGCTGCCGCTCGCCGCCGCCGGAACTTACAAAACGGGCAAGGAAAACTCGCAGGGCCGCTTTGTCGTGGTTGGCAGTTCGGCTTGGGCGGAGAACTCGTTCATAAATTTTAATGGCAACCGCGATCTCGCGTTGAACACCATGAACTGGCTCTCCTCCGACGAAGACCTCATTTCGATCCGCCCGAAAGAGCAGGAGGACCGCCGCATCACAATGACTCGCTCGCAACTCACCTGGGTCAGGACCATCACCCAATTTCTGTTGCCCCTGCTCGTGGTTGCGACTGGCGTGACGGTATGGTGGCGGAGACGTTAGCCGCGGCGCGTTTCAATCTTGAATTAGCGCGGGAAAATTCCGATGAAGATGCAAGGTTTGCTGGTCGCCGCCGTCGTTCTGGCTGCCCTAAGCGGCACACTTTACTGGTCGAATCATCGCAAGCCGGCGGAGGACACGTCGAAGTCCTCCGCGGACACACCGCCGAAGATCCTCACCCTCAATGAAGCGGATATCAGCGGGATCGGCATCAGGAAGAAGGATGTGGAGGAAGTGGTCCTCGTAAAGGCCGATGCTGGCAAATGGCAAATGACCGCTCCAAAATCCCTCGGCGTCGATTCTTCGGCCGTTTCCAGCATGATTTCCACATTGTCGTCCCTCAATGCGGAGCGCGTGGTCGATGACAAGGCAAGCAATCTGAATCAGTACGGACTGAGCGAGCCCGCGCTCGAAATTGACGTCGCGGGAAAGAGCGCCAAGCCGCGCAAGCTCTTGATCGGCGATGACATTCCCACGGGCAACGGGGCCTACGCCAAACTCGACGAGGACCCGCGAGTTTTTACGATCGCGAGCTACAACAAAACGAGTCTCGACAAGGCTGTGAAAGACCTCCGCGACAAGCGCCTGCTCACGATTGAGTCCGACAAGATCAGCCGCATCCAACTTGTCGGAAAGAAAGAAACCATCGAGTTCGGGCGCAACAAAGAGAAATGGCAAATCTTGAAGCCGCGGCCGTTCCGGGCGGATGGCTATCAGGTGGATGAGCTCGTCCGCAAACTGACGGATGCCCGAATGGACCTCAGTTCATCGGATCAGGATCCGGAAAAGGCTTTTGCTTCCGGTACCATGGTCGCGACCGCAAAGGTCACCACCGAGTCCGGCACGCAGGAGGTGCAGGTTCGCAAGAACAAAGATAATTACTATGCGAAATCGAGCGTCGTCGAAGGAATGTACAAGATCTCCAACGACCTCGGACAGGAACTCGGTAAGAATCTTGATGACTTCAGAAACAAGAAGCCTTTCGACTTCGGCTTTACCAACCCCAACAAGATCGAAATCCACGACGGATTGAAGGCATATTTCTTGAGGAGGAGCGGCGAGGACTGGTGGTCCGGGGAGGGCAAAAAGCTCGACGCGGGTGGCGTTGGCTCGCTGGTTGACAAGATTCGCGATCTGGAAGCCAGCAAATTTGTCGATTCCGGATTCGGCGCGCCGACGATCGAAATCAACGTGACCTCCGATGACGGCAAGCGCATCGAAAAGCTGCTCATCTCGAAAGCCGGCAACAGCTATGTTGCGAAACGCGAGAATGAGCCGGCTCTCTACGCCCTCGATTCCAAGGCCGTGGAAGAAATACAAAAATCAGCCGGTGAACTGAAGCCCGCCGCAGCGCCGGGAAAATAATTTCTGAAGACACAGTCAGCCTCGCAGCTCTCCGCGTCGGCCTCGTTATTTTTACGCTTACATAAGAATCGCGGCGCGCTCCTGCGCCGGAAAAGCCGACAGCCTACCGCGCGTTTTGGGAAGTAAGCGCAATTGATTTCAGTTCGGCGAGTTCCTGCGTGAGCCGTGCCCAGTCCTTTGATTTCTTCTTCGTCGCATTCGGCGCGTTCTGATCGCGGTAATACTCCAGAATGTCTTCCCGCATCGCAACAGAGATCTGCCTGAACTGCTGCCGCGCGAGAAGGTCGAGGAGGCGGGCATAGGTGAAGTCCGTCGTAAAGTACGCGCCCGGCGGTTCAGGCTGGCCAGTGTCGAAATTGCGATTGGGAAGCTCGAGGCGGCCGCCGCGTTCTTCATTCAACAAGCGCTTGTACTCATCGAGCGACGCATTGAAGCTGGCTTCAAAAAGTTTCTCGGTTTCCGGCGTCGGCGTTCGGAACGTAAGGGCTTTGAGCGGACCAACTTTCGGAATCAGGCGAAAGACAAAGGCCAGAAACCTCTCCGCAAAATTCGGTCTCTTATAATCCTTACCCCAGTCGCGCTCATAACTTGACCGCGAAAGATTGTAGAGGAACTTCTTGCGGGTCATATCCGGCAGATCCTGCTTGATTTCGTCCTCCTTCAGCGCCCAGGCGACCTTCGTCGCCTTGGGGATCACCGCGCGGACGCTGTAGCGATACGAACCGACGGCTTTGTCCAAATCGTCATAGACGATCCGCAGCGGAATCGAATAGTTGTCTTGAAAGGCGCGCTCGAGCAGCGGTTTTGCGACCTCGAAACCGATGAATTCGTGATAGCTGTCGGGGGCAAAGCGTTCTTTCGCGACTTCGAGGACATCGAAGCCAAATTCCGTCTTGAGGTGGGCACCCGGGTCGTCTTCATAGGTGACGACATTGCCGTATCTCCGCCCGAGGTGGGGATAGAGCAACGGCACGGCGCGATTTACGGCGATGCGGTGGCGTTCATTATCGGCGGTGTAGTGCGCGAGCGCGCCAAGGAGACCTTACGAAGTCCCCGGCGCGGACGTAATGGAGCAAGTTGCTGAAGGTGTGGCTGCCGTGTGGGTAGTAGCCCAGGTCCTGGATGATGGCGCCGCCGTAGGCGTGCGCATGAGCGTGGCGCAGCTCTTCCGGCGTCGCGTTGGGGAAGCGCTCGAGGAGCAAGGGGAGAATGCTGGTGTCCCAGGCGGCGTCGATGAGCGCTTCGTGCGCGAGCACCCCATAGGCATGAGCGCGGAAAGGAAGAATGAGAAACAGAGCGATGGAGAGGAAAACGAATGGGAAAAGCAGCGAGCGAGGCCGCAAGAGCAGCCTCGCTCGTGGAAGGGAATCAACAGAGAAACCGAACATGATCACTGCGAATGCAAAAAGCGTTTCAGCGATCTTCGCGCGACGCCGGAGAAGAGCCATGATGCCGCGCGAAGCGCCGCGAGCCGCGTGAGACGTAAGCGGCCAGAATACCCGCGCCGAATTGTGCCGGCCCGCGGAAAATTGCGGGACAAGATTGTGCCGGCGAAAAACGAAAACAGCCGCTTACTTCTTGATTTCGAGCGGCCGGCTCAGCTTGAACGTCAGCCGGGTTTCAGGGTCCAGCTTGATGTCGCGGTTGCCAGTGAAGGCCGCGCCGCCGGTTGCGGCTCCGCCGCCCACGGCTGCGCCGATGGCGGCGCCCTTGCCGCCGCCGGCTATCGCGCCGATGATGGCGCCGGCCGCGGCTCCGCCGCCAATCATCTCAGCCGAGCGCTTGCCTTTACCCTTGGTGGCCATTGTCGGAGCGGACGTGCGTATCTCGTGGGTTTTACCGTCAATGGTAAGGGAATCGAGAGTGAGCGCGAGACGGGCTCCGCCCTTGAACCGGCCGGCGGGCTGCGCTTCCTTCACGAGTCCCCGAGCGCGGACGCCTTTGGGGACGGCGACTTTGCCGTCCACTTCGACGGCGCGCGCGACGGTGGCGTCAAATTTCTCGCCGGACTGGCTGATCTTGGAGCCGACGGCCTGGTCGAGAACGACGTCGATCGGAGTTCCCTCGGGCACGGTGATGGTGCTGGAAAAGGCGCTGAGAACGCCGCCGGCTTTCTTGCCCGCGTCTGGCGCGGCTCCGGTGGCGGCGGTGTTATCCGGGGGAGGATTGCTTGCCGACTCGTCGGTGGTTTCCTTCTTGCAACCCCAAACGAGGAGGACAAGGCACAGAGCAACGAAAACGGCCCTCAGGTGACGTGGCATTCCACAACCTCCATTTGGAACTGGGCTATGACTCAAGGATAGCGCCTCCTGGGAGTAAGTCAAATGCGGTTGGAGGTTCATAGTTGATAGTCGATAGTTGGCTGGAGAGACCAATACTACCCCACCCCCCGGTGTTTTTTTGCAAAGAGTGCGGAATCGCTTGAAAATAAGAGGGTTAAGTTTTCGGAGAGTGCAAGAAAGCGCAAAAGAGTGCGCAAGAATTTGAAAAGAAAGAACTTGAGTACATTGGTGAGTGGCCGGTGTTGCGCAAGACGCGAAAGAAGGAGAGAGATCCTTCGGCTCGCTGCGCTCGCTCAGGACTCGCATCCTGATCGGATGCTCGGTTCCAGAATGGGAATTGTTGGTACACACCCGGCAGTTTTCGTAAGAGTGGCAAACAAAGAGGTTACAGAATACGGAAAATGAAAGAGTGCGCAAGCTATTGAAAACATAGAACGGAATTTGGGGAGTTTCGCGCATGATTTGTGTGTAAGAGAGCGCCTGATTGAGGCGCAAGGATATTGAAGGTGTTGGAAGGACCGCGTGGCGGACGCGCATGGCTAGAAGGGCGGGGAAGAATCTTGCCGACCTGATGAAGCCATTATAGCATATCGGTACAGTTTGTCAATCAATACTTATAAGCGGTTTGTTTGCTGGGGGATGGCCCTTTCCGACCGGCTCGGAACCTTCCCGAGATCAGTGAAAATGGGCGGTCGAGGCTCCCTTCGAGGCTCAGGGCAAGCGGGGTAAACAGGACGCGTGGGATGGCAGGCGGGGTCGTTGGCATTGCTCCTCTAAGTTTGACGTCCAGCGGGGCGGAAGGACTAAACCCGCACCCTTTGAGGAATCAGGCGCCAAAGGGTGCGGCACCCAAATCGTTTCAGCGCGTTAAAGGTGTCCCACCCGCCAAGCAGGGTAAACAGCGAGCATGGTGCAGACGGTCGGTTGAGGGGCACCCGAGGCTTGCTTGGCCATCGCGTCCGGGCCACCCGTCCCGGGGCCGGACGGCTCGCCAGCGATTAGTGAGAGC
>QHYP01000361.1 GCA_003224195.1 Acidobacteriota bacterium
CGGAGTGGTCGTGGAGGGCGTCGGCGGAGCCAGCAATCGCATGAACATCGCGAACATCACCGTGTCGCTGCGTATGGAAGCGTTCGTTGCAAACTGGTCCGAGCCGGCCTTAGCCGCGAAATTGGTTGTGTCCTTCGGGTAGCCGCTTCCGCTAAGGTTCAGACAGCTCGTCGGCAGCCCTGTGCGCATGTCCTCACCGGGGAGAGGGCGATCTTGCGTGAAAATTTCATTGGAGATACCCATCTCCACGTTGTAGGCCTCGCCGGCAAACAGTTCCAGCGACTTGTTCTGCGCCTTCCAGCCGAAGCGGGCGATGGTGCCATCATTGCCGTTGTGATTGGAAGTGCCGCTGATGCCGAGGTTATTGTTGGCATTGGCCGCCTGATTGTTCAGCAAGGTTGAGTCGTCAATGTTCTCGATCAGGCCGGCACCAAAGGTCGGCGTGGGGATGCGGAAAATGATGTTGTTGGTCTGCTGCGCCAAGGCAAAGCTGGGCTGCTGCAGGCTGCAGCTTCCGGCATCAGACCGGCCAGAGACCGTGAACAGGTCTTCTACTCCGCCGTTGGGAGCATTGGGGTTGGGATTCCCGTTAGCATCAAAGAACAAGGGGAAACGCGCCTCCCGTGTGGGGCCGTTGGCCGTGATGAAAGACGGGATCGTGTTGGTGCTGCCGCTGACAATGCCGTTGGCGATCACTTGGAACTGAGGATTGTTGGCGGCGCCTGTACCCCCGACCGCCGGCTGTATATGGCACGCTGAGCACTGGTTAAAGTTAAACCGAGGTCCCAGACCGTTGTTACCGGTGGGGCTGTTCGAGACGGACTCTAAATCTTGGAAGCGGGCCAAACCGTTCTGGAAAAACTGCAAGCTGCCGTCGCCTGCGTTCACTGATGCCAGGGGCTGGCCGGCGCGCCCGCTGCCGCTTTGAACACCCGGGTCGCTTTGGCCCAACGCCATTCCCGGAAAGAATAGCGCCGCCAACAACGCGAGAACCGACGCGAGCTTTATTGCTTTCATTCCTGACCTCCTTCGCTTCGTGCGCTATCCCCCTCCTGTTTGGCACACTTCTTCACACTCATCCTTCCGGCAATTGGAGAATCTGCCGCAGGATATGAGTAGTGGCTAGGCTCCACCTGTACCGAAGAATGAATTCCTTATGCCGCCCAACCGAGCGCGCGAGACCATACGTCTGAGCACCCAAAGGCACAACGGCCCCCACGAAAATTCTTGGTGCAATTTTTCCCGTCCCTGGAAAGTCCTGGAAGGTACGGCAAAAAAAAAAGCAAAAAAGCGGACCGGCTTTAGCAAGAGACCGGGGGGACGCCTCGGGTGAGGGAAATTCCGAGCGCTCGAATAAAACGATTCTCGCTACCTGTACGAAAGAACAGTTGCAATTCCCGGGATTGGCGTTATATTGCCAGTGCACTTTTCGTTTTTATCGCTCGGTCTATTTGTTGACTTAATATGTATGCAGTTCCCGCCCAGTCCGCCCAGCAAGGTTAGTGTACGCGGAGGATCGGCAAACCGGCCATGGTTGCTATACCAACCGGATTCTCTTTTCTTTATATGTCGGTCATCTTAATACGGCTGGACTTTGCTCACTTTTTGGGAGTCACAGCCGGCACACTCAGGGCGTAACGCGAATGGTTCTTACTATACAAGTTATAAGCTCGCATCCTCTTCTCACCCGCGCAGTGGAGAAGACCCTTGCTCACGTAAAGAACTTCCCCATTCAGGTTTTGCCTCCGGCTTCGAGCGAAGGCGAAGCTATCAATCTGCCCAACTGCCCACGGTTTTTCCTTCTGGATGGGTGTTCTTTGCGTACAGACTTGGGACGCCTCGCGGCACGCTGTCGTACCAACTCACCTGGCAGCAAGTTTCTGGCGCTTCTTTCGCCGCAAAACTGTAGCTATGAAGAGAAAACTCGACTTTTTTATTGGGGCATAGACGGCTTCGTGGAACTGCACAACACCTGGCAGACAGAACTGCCGCTGGCGATCCGCTCTGTAATGGAGGGACAGCCGTGGGTGCCTCCCGAAATTCTGTTGGCGTTCGTCAAGCAGGCAAAAGCGCTGCTGGACGCGCAACTTCTGCCGGGTCATTCTCTTACCGCGCGAGAGGGGCAGGTACTCCAATTCCTAATGCGGCGTCTAACGAATAAAGAGATTTCCAACGCGCTAGGGATTTCGGAACGAACCGTAAAATTTCACGTTTCAAATGTTCTCAGTAAACTGCAACTCGATGACAGGCGCGGCCTATCTCCCGACAAATTCGCTATGAAAGCGTTCGCTGCAGGAGCCTGACCGGATAGATTGTGCCGGTCCAAGCCGAATCGCCACCCGTTTGTCCGCTACTTGCAGAAAATCGCTGACGTCAGGACTAAACGAGAAGGTTGGAGGCGCGGCCTGTCCGCCGAAACGAAGTGGAGGCGCGGGTGGGATTCGAACCCACGAATGGAGGTTTTGCAGACCAGCCGTGGATTTCTATCTTGTTGGTTCGTCTTGCCTTTACGCCTGCGCTGCTACGTGATTTCGGCCCCTATTTGGGCCCAATTGTTCCCAAGTTGTTCGTCGTGTCTTGGGGTGAACCCCTAAGGTGGCACAAATTATTTGGGCACAGCTTCCGCTTTCCTAAAAGTGTTCTTGCATCTCCTAGCAGGAGAAGGGGTCTGGGGAAGGGGACGGCATTGGACTCCCCGTCCCCAGCAGCCCTGTAGAAATCTTCCTGCTGTTCTCTTTGTTCTCAAAGAACTCCATCGTTGCGCTTCGAGATTCAGCCTGGCCCGCGGCCTGTTGCTCGAATTCTTCCGGGGATCGATAGCCCAGCGCGGAGTGCAACCGCTG
>QHYP01000362.1 GCA_003224195.1 Acidobacteriota bacterium
GGACACGACAGCGCCAACAGTACCGGCTGGGCTGAGCGCCACGGCAGCGTCCTCTTCGCAGATCAACCTAACGTGGACGGCTTCGACAGACAACGTCGGCGTCACCGGTTATAACGTTTATCGCGGTGGAACGAAGATCGGAACAAGCACGACCACGTCTTATTCCGACACGGGCCTGACCGCTTCGACGACCTATTCTTATACGGTCGCGGCCTTCGACGCGGCCAGCAACACTTCCGCGCAGTCCGCGAGCGCTTCCGCCACGACCCTGTCTTCCTCCGGCGGCGGGATTCCGCCGACGCTGGGCTGGTATCAGATTCCGAACACGCAGCTGTTGTCGGTGTGCCCCGACCCGAACCTCTATCCCGGCATCTCCGGAGCCGAGGGCTGCAAGGGCGTTATCGACGATTGGTCAGGAGGCGCAGGCGATACGAAACGCAATCGCTTGATTATTTGGGGAGGAGGCCACAATGGCTATTACGGCAACGAGGTCTACGCGCTCGACCTAAACGCTTTGACGATAACCCGATTGAATAATCCGAGTCCACCGAATCAGACGGGCAGCTGTATCGAGACGCTTTCGGACGGGAACCCGAACTCGCGGCACACCTACGGCGACTTAGCCTATAGTGCCAATTTGGATCAGATGTTTACCTATACGGGCTCGCTGGCCTGTTCCAATGGCGCGGCCTCGACGGCGGTGTGGACGCTCGATTTGAGCACGCTGAAGTGGACAGAAAAAATTGCGTCCACGCTGACGCCGAACGGAGGCTTTTCCGCGTCCGATTACGACCCGAATTCAGGCAACGTGTTCGTGCACACCAACAGTTGGGGAATGTTTGGCCGCTACAGCCCCGGGACCGGCACGATGAGCACCCTCGCCACCTTCGAGGATACGAATTACAATCTATCCGCCGTGGTGGACCCGAAGCGGAAATTCTTTTTCATGTTCGGTATGGGCCAAGCGTTCGGCATCGACATTTCAGGCGCCGACGCTGCGTATAAACTGCAAACGAGAAGCGCGACCGGATGCAGTTTTATCGGTCCCAATGCTCCCGGCGTTGCTTACGACCCGGTGCAGGATCGCATCGTGGGCTGGTCGGGTGGGAATACCGCGTATCTCTACAATCCCGACACCGATGCCTGCACTTCGGTGACGTATCCGAATGGCCCAGGAAGCCAGAATGCCAACGGCACGTTCGGCCGCTTCCGGTACTTCCCGGCCCCGGGAGTCTTCGCCCTGGTGAACAGCGCCAGCCAGAATGCCTACACGTTGCGCTTGACGCCACCGAGCGGTACGGGATCCGGACCGGTTATCTCTGGAGTGAGCGCCACGTCGATCACCACCAGCGCGGCCACCATCACGTGGACGACCGATGTGGGCGCCACCTCGCAGGTTGAGTATGGCACAACGACGAGCTACGGAACGTTGACTACGCTCAATGCGACGCTGGTAACCAGCCACGCCGTGGCTCTGGCGGGCTTGGCGACAAACACGCTCTATCATTACCGCGTGCACTCGAAGAATTCGACTGGGGTGGAGTCCATCAGCGGTGATTTTGCGTTTCAGACCAACAACACGACGGACACAATTCCGCCAACGGTTTCGATCACGGCGCCTGCGGCCAACGCCACGGTTTCCGGCACGGTCCCAGTATCCGCCAATGCCACCGACAACGTGGCGGTCGCCCAAGTGCAGTTCTTGCTCGATGGGGTGAACCTCGGCGCGGCCGTGACGACAGCCCCGTATACCGTGTCTTGGGATACCACCACGGCAACCAACAGCACGCACACTCTGACGGCCGCCGCAACGGATACCTCCGGCAACGTGGGCAACGCCACCGGCGTGACCGTCACGGTTTCTAACAGCACGGACCTGGCGTTAGCCGACTTCCAAGCCCGGTGTGCCGCGCCGGGAGTACTGCGCTGCGAAGGCTGGGACAATCCAGCGGACTTTACGCCGGCGAGCGGCGGTGGCGGGTATGCCAGCGGTCTGTACCCAGCCGATGATGGCACGTTTCAAGGGGTGCAGGATACCAGCGTCAAGCTTTCCGGCGCGGGCTCTCTGAAGTTCGTCATCCGTGCCGGTTCGGTGCGTCCGTTGGGGACAAATCCTACGGGCTTTTGGCGAGCCAACTTTGGTCCCGACACGGCGGTTACCCAGTTCGGGCCGCACACAACGCTCTACATGCAGTTCCGGCTGCGGCTGGACCCCAATATGATCAACTATAACTGGACTCAGGTGAGCGGACAGGGTTGGAAAGTGTTCATTGCCTACGGTCCGATCCCCGGCCCGAGCTGCACGGGGGCGCAATTCGTGCAGGAGAATACGAATCAAACCAACGTCGCTACCGGATACGCGTCCTGCGGTTCGCCGGCACTGGATACGAACAACGGGGTACCGCCGATGCTGATCGAGCAGGGCGACTACAACTGCCCCTACAATAGCGCGGGAGGCTACACGTCGAATGCCAACTGCTTCGCCTACCCGACGAATACCTGGATGACGGAATACTGGGTGGTGCAAATCGGCGATTGGGGTCAGCCGAATACCTCCTTCCAGGCCTGGATTGCTCCGGATGGTCAGCCTCTCAAGCAGTTCATCAACCTGCCGAACTTCACCTTTAACAGTGGCGCGGCAGTGGGAGATGCGTTGGAGTCCATTCTGCTTCAGCCCTATTTCAGCGGCGCCACCGGAGCTACGACCAGCCCGGCGTCAGCGATGTGGTTCGATGAGCTGATTATTTCGACGCAGCCGATTGCCGCACCGAAATTCTAGAGCATACAGGAAACGCATCGGGCGCAGTGCCACATCCAA
>QHYP01000363.1 GCA_003224195.1 Acidobacteriota bacterium
TCCCTTTTCTAATTTCTATTTTCTAGTTTCAATTTCAGAGTGGGGCCCCTCTCTTACTCCCTTTCCAATCTCTACGCCTTGGGTTTAAGAGAGCAGATGAGGCCCGACGATGCCGATTAATTCGCGGGAGCTGATGATTTTGGTTTTCTTCCAGAATTTTGGGAAATGGCGCTGATTGCCGGTGATCAAGTAGTCCGCGCGGGCGGCGTCGGCGCATTCGAGGAAAATGTTATCGGCGGGGTCGGACGTGACTTGAAGCGAGCCGGAGGGCACGACGAAATGGGCCCGCTTTTCGAGGAGCTGAAGAAGCTGCTGCCGGAGTCGTTTGCGAATTTGGAGTTCCGCGCGCGATAGAACGGCGCGATATTCCGCGAAGACCGCCGGCGACAGGTAGAGGCGGGCCGGCTTCGTGAGGGCCAGGAGGAGTACGGTGCGTTGCAAACCGGCAGGCTTGAGCGCGGCCGATACAACGATATTCGTATCCAGGACTAAACGAAGGGGAAGCATCCTGTCCTTACTTTCACTGGCGCAGGACCGGTGAGGCTTTAATTCTTAGCGCTGCTTTTTTCGAAAAGCCTTTTTTCCCCTGCGCGCCGCTTTGATGATGCGGTCAATCCTGCGCGAAGAAAGGGACGCGGTGCCCTTGCGCCTGGATTCCTCGCCGATGGCTCGCAGAACCTCGGGCTCGGGAGCGGCAAGCCGGACATAGTCCCGGATGCTCAGCAGGATCGCTCGGGGAGTTCCCCGCTTCTCGATCACCAGCGACCGGCTTTCCTTATCGACTCGGTTCAGCAGCTTGCCGAAGCTCGACCTGGCTCGCAGGGCGGAAATCACCCTGCTGTCCTTTGTAGCGGTTTTGGTTGTTGGCATGAAACTCTCCAGTTCATCTCTCTGAACTGTACAGTTACAAATTTCAATTGTCAATGGCGAGAGGAGGCGGGAGCTTGCCGGAAGCTAAGGCCGTCAGGCTTTCAGAAAAGATTGCGCGTCAATTCCTGCCTCGCGCAGGATCGCCCGGAGCGTGCCCTCTGCCAAATCGCCGGTGTGATGCGGAATGGTGACCTTTCTTCCCGTTTGCGAATGGCGCCGGTGCCGGTTTAGCACCTGGGGTGGAAACCTTCATAGCCGGATCCTGCCGGCCCTATGGGCGGGGAATTTCCAGTTGCTTGCAGATGGCCCGCACCGTCCCTTCCTTGATTTCGCGATGGCGCGGGACGCTGGCGATCTTGTGCAACGGAGGGTTGAACCAAATGCTATGGGCAGCGCCCTCGCGATACAAAACGCAACCATGGTGGCGCAGATGGCGTTCCAACTCCGCGAGTTTCATGCTTCCGCGATTTCGAAAACCTCACGCACTGCGTGTGGGGAAAGGCCTTTTTCCGCAAGCTCGCGCTGGCACTGCAGCGCCAGTTTTAGCGCGTCCGCAAGATTCGCTTTGGCCTCTTCGATGGTTTCGCCTTGCGAAATCGCGGCAGGAATCTCCTCCACAAAGCAGGTATAGCCCCCCTCTTTGGCGGGTTCAAAAACGGCTGTCAATTTCATGCCTCTAGATTACCACAGCCGCCTAGGGGCGATCGGCCCATCCTTCGACCGCTCAAGGTGAACCGCAATGCAAAGAGCCGCCCTGGGGGCCGCGCTACATTTAATTCTCGGAGGGCAGGTCAGGCCGTCCCATCAGGAGACGGCGACAGGAATGCGGAATTCACGGTTGCCGCGACGCTTGTTGCGGAACACAAGCGGAAGCGGGTCTCCATGCTCGCGGCAAGATTCCACAATTTTACGAGCAACTCCTTGCGCGATCTCCACGGTTTCGGAGATGCTCCGCCCTTCGGCTACCAGTCCGGGCACGTCCGGGCTAGTGGCTAAGTAGCGGCCGTTTTTCAGGGTTTCGACACGGATCCGAATGGCAGCTTCCTCAACTTCTGTCAGATGCTCTTGACGTTTCATCGTGGATCACCACTCTTTCGATATCATACCAGACGATAGTTTTCCGTGTGGATTGTATGCACGGGCTGTGCGAGCTTGGCGGGCGCAAGCAAGGGAGGCGGGAGCTTGCCGGAGGCGAGGGCGTCGAGGGCGCGGAGGCGAGCAGCGAGTTCGGCGGCGCTGACGGCGCACCGTCAGCGCATCTGCGCGAGAACGGCAACGTCGAACTTTGAATAGTACTTCTTCACGTCGTTGGTCCCGTACTTGGCGCGGAATTTCTCGACCACGGACGACACCTGTGTGGCGTCAGTGACAGCACCAACTTTGACTTCAGCCTCTGCGCCCCGCGCATCGATCCGAATCGACGGCTTCTTAAGCACGTTCTTGTACCACTGCGTATCCGACCCCAGCACCGGCAGGAGGTAAAGCTTGTCGTCCTCCAATACGAACCAAACCGGGATTGAGATGGCGCGTCCTGACTTTCTGCCGGTCACAGTGATGTTAATTTCGCGAGATCGGGAAAGGCGGTCTTTTAGAGCATCGTTCCGTGCTGCCATGTGCCCTCCTGCGCCTTACTGTTAGTAATGCTCCCAAACAACTCTCCAGTGAAAGCAAAGACACTAAGCCGAGCGAAAGTAGCTTTTTCATATTCGGCTCCTCGTCACTCGTGTCTCCCATCGTGGTCAGTCTCTTGGCTTCCTCAGAGGCTGGGAGATAAAGGTCAATCAGCTCTTAGTACGTAAGGTC
>QHYP01000364.1 GCA_003224195.1 Acidobacteriota bacterium
CCGGTGGATTCGACGGCGCATCCGACGCGGCAATCTTCAAGTAGTACGCCCCATCCGGCATCGTCGTCGTGTCCCAGGAATAGAATTTCTGCTCCAGATCATCCTTCAGCAGTTTCCATTCTTTCTCCGCCTCGCCGCGGTAATAGACCGCGAACCGAAGCTCATCTTCGTTGTCGTCGTGCGCGCTCCAGAGGACTGCGCGCCAGCCCTTTTGGGCAAAGCCCTGCGGCGGCGTTTCCATTCGCGGGGGATTTGCAGGCGTGGAGAAGGCGGACGCGCCGGGCGCGGTGGGCACCTTCAACATGACCGGAGTTTGCCCCGGCGCTCCCGTGATGCTGGGTTGCCCCTGCGCGCGTACGCCGGGCTCTTGGATGACAATCGCATCAATCACAGGCGTCACATTGCGCGGCAGGTACGCAAGGCTCACCCACTCGATGCCGTCGCCCGGCCGCCTATCGTGGATAACGGCCTTCCACTGCACGAAGCGCGCGGAAGGCACGTGCACGGTTTCCCCGGGTTTCGTGTAGGGCCCCGCCCAAGGGCTCCACTCCGTACCCGGGTCCGCAGTATTTCCGGAGCGCACGAAGAAAGCGATGCGCGGCTGAGACGAGCGCGAGTCTTCCCTCGCGGATGATGCCGGCGGCGGGCCCCGATCAGATCGGGGCGGGCTCCACCATTCGAGCCGGCCCCACTGCGAGAAGAGCTGTGCGTCAAAGGGTCGCGATTCGTAGGTGCCTTCGGGCTCATAATCGGGTCCGATGGAGAAGATCTTGCCAGGATTTGCAGTGCACAGGATGATTGACCCGGTGGGAGTGCGAGCGATGCCCGTGATCTGCGCCGATCCGGACTTGGCGAGCTGTGCAAAGACGCCGCGCCCGTCAATCGCGAGCACGGTGCCGCTATTTCCCGTGCCGGCCAGAAGTCGCCCATCGGGAGCGAGGCCGAGCGAATAGACGACATCCTCCCGAGCGGACCACAACTCTTCGGGCGCGCCGTCCGGCGCCACGCGATAGATGCTGCTGCCGTTTAGCGGCGGCAGGGGCGCAAACGGCACTGCCCCTTGCACCGCGGGCTGAGGAATCGCAGGAGCGACGACGGTGACTGCGGCGGTTGCGCCGGGGGGCGAGATGACGATTTGTGGAGCTGCAGGCGCGCCTGGACGCGGCTTTTCACCGATGGCGGCGGCGTAAATGTTGCCATCGGGACTGACGGTGATGGAAATTACTTCGCGTTTTGATGTTTCGTACAATACGAAAGCCTGCCCTGCCGAGTTTGCCGTTCCACTCGACGAATTCTTGGAGGAAGTGCGCGACACACGGAGGATGCGGCCGCTGGGCTCTGTACCGGCGAGGACGTTCCCGCGGCTGTCGAACGCGAGAACCCGGATATGCGCTTCGTCGCTGGCATAGAAGACTTCGCCCTTGCCGTCCGGCGCGACAGCGAATAGTTGTCCTTTGTCGCCGGTGGCGACGTAAAGAGTGCCGTCCGGGCCGAGAGCAAGGTCCCAGATGTACTTTGTTTTCGGGTCAAAGAAGACAGACTTCTGTCCATCGGGCGAGACGCGATAGACCTTACCGTCGGGCGAAGTGGCCACATAGAGGCTACCCTTGGCATCCAATGCCAAGGCCTGCGCGGACAGTTCCGTGGACTCAAAGACTGTGACCGGCTTTCCATTGGCGTCGAAGCGGAACACCCTGGCCGGCGATCCCCCCGCGGCATACAAGACGCCCTTCGCGTCCACGCGCACCGACCAAAGATAAGAAGCGTCGGCGTCGGCGATCAGATGGAAGCGCGGGGCCAACTCAAGATGGCCATCGCTGCTGACGGCGATTCCGTGGGCCGTACCCTTCAGAAAGTCTTCGTAGGTGGATTGGCGCCAGCGGTGGGTGTGTTCCGCGCGCGCAGCCAGCGCGCAGGTCAACACTAGAGATACAAGTGCCGCCCACCAGGCGGCGTGCCGCAGCAAGTGTCGCATACGATTCCCCAGACGTTTTGGCACCGCGCTTCGCCGTTCGGCGCAAGAATTTTCCGCGCGACTACCGCACCGACAGATTGAGAGAAATCACGCCGGTGACCGGGCCGCCCAGGGCCACGGAGTCCTCGCTGGCCAGAGATTCGCGCAGAACCTGTACGCTGCCGGGATTTGGCCGGCCATCGAGGACGTTGATCTGGGAGAGCGGGACATTGGGCATTTCCTTGTCCGCCCAAAGCAGCGTCGGGGCGGGCAAGAAGAGCCCGGCATAGACACGGTCATTGCGCCGCTCCTTGTTGATCAAAGAAATTAACTGCTCGAGGCCGCCATCGGCCGCGCCGCCGCCGAAGGCAAACCCGCGCGAGGCCCGGTTGAGCCAATCGGCGTCGCTGACGAGAACATGCAGCGTCGCGCCGCGCGCCGCTTGCTCGGGAACACGAACGGTCATCTCTTCGACGCGCGGCTCGCCGCGATACGGCCGCAGGAGTATGCGCACGCGAATTTTCTCACCGGGTTGCGCTTCTCCCTTTTCGAGCCAAGCACTCTCGATCGTGTACGACTTGCGGCCGGGCAAGCTCTCGATGCGCACTTTGCACACCGATGGCCACGGGGAAGCTGTCCGGGTTCAGCGTGTCGCCGGGAGCGTAGCTATTCTCGAGACGTACGAGCGAATGTCCTTTCAGGCGGATCTCGCCTTGCACGTGGAGCGTGGTGCCTTCGCCGTAAAGCGAGTTTAGGGTGAGCCCGCTAAAGGTTGACATCGCCATGAGGAGCGGCGTGAGCTTGGGGTGGCTGACCACCTCGAAATGGAGTTTTTTCTCCGCGCCATTGGCGGCGAAGGTCAGGTCAAGCGGAATAAGGGGAGGCGGAGCGCCGAGTTTGCCCGTGACGGCCGTGAGATGGTCGCTCGAGATCGTGCCGATGGGGCCGCCGACATTCACGATTTTTGTGGAAGCGAGGCTCGAAGAAAGCGTCATCAAGACGTGGCTGCGGGCCATAGGGAGGCTCACGCTGCCGAGGTTGAGGAACGGATGCCCGCAAAGGTAGACGCGATCGGCCTCGATGGCGGTGACCGTGCACGCCGCGCTGATCGAAGCGTCGCCCTGGACCAATACCATTCCCACCATATCACCGGGTTTGAGATGGGCGTCGTCGACCCGAGGCGGCGCCGTACCACCCGGAGCAGCGACAAGCCCATAGCCGGAAAGCTGCGAGGTGAAGCGCTGCACGGCGAGGGGAGGGAAGCCGGAGAAGACCAGAGGCGTGTCGATGGGTTCGAGCGAAGACCCCGCCGGCACATAGCCATGGGAAACTGTCTCGGCGGAAAGAGGGAAGGAGGTTGCGGCAGGTTGCTGGCCGGCGCCGAGTTGTTTCCCTTGCAGGACGTCCTCGATGGGCGTGACGCCCGCGATCGCATCCTTCGTGAAGATGCCGAGCCGCAGCGAAAGGGCCCCGGCAAGTTTTCCTTCGAGATAGACGGGGCTGCCGCTCATGCCCGCGACGACGCCGGTGCGCTCGACCTTTGGTCCCAGAAGCTGAATCAGAATGACGGACTGTTTCGGGCCGAGGAAATTCGGCATGACGCCGATAACTTCGAGGTCGAATTTCTCAGCCTGGTCGCCGGCAAAGATGGTGTACGCATAGCCTTTCATCCCGGGCCGGACTTCACTCAGAGGAAGAATTTCAGGGGCTTGGGCGGTCGCGGGCGGGCAGCTCGCGGCGCAGAGAATCAGGGCAACGGCGGTGACCGTTTGGAGAAGAACCCAAGGAAGGCGGGTCGGGCCCTTGTCAGGCTGAGCCAGAAGCATGAACCGAAGATGATACTCGGAGGAGTACCGAGAATCAATTCAACGGCCGGGGGGCCGTGGATCAGTTTCCGGTTTGCGGACTGCAGTCACTTGAAGGCGCGTGGACTTGGCAAATACGAGCGCCAGTGGCAGAGCTAGCTTACTGCCTGTACTTAAACACGGTTCTGCCAGTGCTGTCGATATACGCAAACGTTCCTGCGTGGATGTCTTTATTTCCCGAGGAACCGGAGAGAACCTTGATGTGCGCTAAACCCTTGAAGAACGGGCTCGCTAGAGCGAACTTGCCGGGGATGGCTTGGTGACCGCCATGGTCGATGTACCAGTAACCGGATTCGGTATCGCCCACCACTGCACGCCCCTCCGCAAAACTTTCCGCGCGCTTGAATCCTGGCTTTATGACGTAGGCTCCCGTCCGGTCGATATAGCCGAATAATCCCTTCCCCGACACAAGTCCAAGTCCGTCGGAAAAGGACGACGCGCTATCGAAACGGGGAGCGATAATCATCAAGCCCATCTTGTCGATGTAGCCCCACAACTTGCCAATTCGTACCGGAGCGAGGCCTTCCGAGAAGGGTAGCGCGTAGTCATAGCGCTGATCGGAAAGCTTGCCGGACTTGTGGATAAAAGTGTACTTGCAAGCAGGCAGGGACTCTTGCGTTTTCGTGCCATTCGGTAATATCCCGAATTCGGGGCATGGACTTTCTTCCGGGATTCGCGAATAGACACACGGGCCCTCAATAATTACCCGTGCCATTCCGTCGTGAAACGAATCACCATCGAGAAAGTTCGGTTGAATGGCAAATTCGCCCGTGTGGTCAATATATCCAAATTTGCCTGCAACCTCGACCTTCGCGAACCCACCTTCGAAGGACCAAACGTAATCCATTCGCGACGAAGCAAATCGCGGGCTGATTGCAAACTCACCTTTGGTGTTTATGTAGCCCCACGTGCCTCCGTCCTTCTTCATCGCGACGGCCAACCCCTCGGAAAAATCCCATCCTCGAAACAACCCTTTGTCGATGACTTTCTTGCCGCTCGTGTCCACGTAGACGCCGTCGAACACACCTATTTCAAGCAACCCATCGTGAAATTCACCCCCGCCATTACCTCCCAGGAAAGAAATAACCGGAGGGACAGCTACTTTTCCGGTTTGGTCGATATAACCAGCCTTGTGATCCTTTGTGAATCGATACAAGGGGTCAGCGGTCGCACTGCGAGGAATCCAAATTGGATAATCCCATTCGCAAGTCGACGAAGGCAAAGCAATCATCAAAAATGCCAAAGCTGAAAAAACAAAACAGCGGAGCAGATTCATTGCGTCAGTTTACTATGCTCTCGTGCGTCACCGCCAAGCCTGAACTACATGCCCGGCTAACGCGCTAATCGGGGCCTGAATCACTGCGGCCGGTGCGGGGGTAGGAGAATTGGGCTATAACTCATCTCATAAATGCTTCAACACCACGCCCTGCCGACCTCAGGGGTTAAAACCCCTGCATTTCGGAAGCCTTTCGCCACGGCTGAAGCCGTGCCCTCCTGCGTGTTATTTATCAGATGGTTTGTAGCTACTCAGAAAGCAGGAGAGGCCGAATGAGCCGCACGGCGACCAAGAACACGTATTGCGTGACGACCCAAGCTGCAATGCAAGGTCGGCGCACAGCGGCCAAGCGTGGAGGTCAGAGCGCCGGGCGATGCCTATTCAGGCGGGATTCTAGTGTCCTGTAACAGTGGTTCGCGACGTAAAAGGGGACGCGCTAAAGCGCGCCCCTACAACGGCTTGTGGCGGCGAATTTTGTCGGCGAACTTCAGAGACAGGACACTAATGGGCGAAGACTTCGGCGATGGAGTCGTGATACGGATAGACGTGGACCATCCAGCCGAAGATCACGGGGCGGAAACGGCCACCGGCTGTATCGCAGGCCTCTTGCGTGGAGATGGATCCTTGGAGGCCGAATTTTGTCCAGTCGGCTGTGCGC
>QHYP01000365.1 GCA_003224195.1 Acidobacteriota bacterium
ATCGAGCAGCGCGGGGGGAAGCGCAGGAACCAAATCAAGCGCGCGTTCGACAGGCCGGATCTTTGTACCCGCTGGAGGTTGAGTGCCGTTCTTGACGACGACGCCGACCATCGCCTTGCGGCGAAACGGCACAAGCACACGGCTGCCCGGCTGGACGCTTTCGCACAGCGGCGCGGGCACCGAATAAGTGAATAAAGTCGGTAGCGGAACGGGCAGCGCCACATCGCAGAAGCGCTCGCTCATGGCGAATCGTAGTGTAGCAGGAGGAAGGAGTGCAGCGCCGTCACCGGCTGAGCAAATAAATCCCCGCAAAGATGAAGACAATTCCGACCCACTGGCGTCCCGCGATTCGTTCGCGCAAAACCAACGCTGCCAGAGCAACCGTCACAGCGCCATAAAGTGAGGAAAGGACGCTGACCACTGAGATCTGTTCGAGCTGCATGCCGCGGTTGTTCATCACAAAGGCGCTTGTATCCAGCAGGCCCATTCCCCAGGCTTGCGCGCGAACGCTCCCCTTCGGCGGACGAACCGGAACTCGCAAACAAAACAGAATTGCGAGCGTCATGAGCGTGCAGGTCAAGCGGATCATCCAGACTGCTGCAATAGCTCCCGTGCGAGGAATGACGCGAGTCCCCAATAGCCAGAAAAGAACTCCAAAGCCCAGCGAGGAGAGCAACGCCCACGGGATGCCCGCATTGCTTGCATTTCTCTCTTCGGGCACGGACCCGGCTTCGGCGTTTGCCTTTGGCGCCTCGCCCGCCGCCACGAAGATGACGCCCATCAGTGTAAGTGCAATTCCGATCGCCCGAGCAGGGGTGAGCCGCTCGCCGGTCGCGAGCGAGAGAATGAGCGTCAGCGCCGGATAGCTCGCTGAAATGGGCGCAACAACTGCGAGCTTGCCGACTTCAAAGGAGCGATAGAGAGACAGCGTCGAAAGCGCATTTAGCAAGCCCGCAAGCACTCCCCAGCCCCAGGGCCGCCAGCCGGACCCATCGAACAGATGTCCCCACGCTCGGACGTAAAGAAGAAAAGCGGTGAGAAGAAGAAATCCGCACGCTTGCATGTACAACATCGTGAGAAGGGTTCCGATGCGGCGAGTGGCGAAGCGCGCGACGAAATCGGAAAATCCCCAGCTCAGCGCGGTGGCCAAGCCCAGTAGGATTCCCATAGCGCTAGGCGAGCTTGCCCTTTTTCGCGGTGAGTCCGAGGACGGTCATCACCTTTTGCAGATCCTTCCACACGTCTCCCTTGGCGTTCGGATTGCGCAGGAGATAGGCAGGGTGATAGGTTGCCAGCAGGCGCGCGCCGCGGTATTCGAGCCATTCGCCGCGGAAGTGTGAGATGCCGCGGTTTGTGTGGAGCAGGGTCTGCGCGGCGACGCTGCCGAGGCAAACGATGACTTTCGGATGGATGGCGTCGAGCTGTCGAAACAAAAAGGGTGAGCAGGTGGCGATTTCATCTCTCTCCGGCGTGCGATTCTCCGGCGGGCGGCACTTCACCACGTTGCAGATGTAAACATCCTTTCGCGCAAGCCCCATCGCCTCGATCATTTGTGTGAGCAGTTTACCGGCCCGGCCGACGAAAGGGAGGCCTTGGGCATCTTCATCCGCGCCCGGGCCCTCGCCGACGAAAACCAGTTCCGCGCGAGGACTGCCGTCCCCGAAGACGATTGTGTTTCGACATTTACTGAGGCGGCAGCGCATGCAGTCGCCCATATCGGCGCGGATTTTTTCGAGCGTGTCGCCCTCAACGCGCTCGGCCGCCTCGAAGAGCGTAGGCCCTTGCGCGACCGGCAGCGGCTCCCATTTCGGTGCAGGTTTTGCAGCCGTCGCAAGCGGCTTCCAAGACGAACTCGCCGGGGTCGGCTTAGACGAGCTCGCGTCCACCTTGGAAGAAGCTGCCGAGGGCTCCAGGAATGTCGGGTTCTCAAGGCGAGGTGCTGCGGCGCGATGGCGATAAAAGAGCTTTATGCCGAGATCTTCGTAGAAACGGAGGCGTTTGGTCAATAGATGTTCGAGGGTTTCGTCGAGGCGGCCGCGCATCAGACTTAGTCGCCGGAGTGGCGCGCGGCAGGCGCAAGTCGCGGGACGGCGCGCAGCCGCAACACTTCATCGAGGATGCGCTGGGCGACTTCGCGCTTCGTCATACGCGGCAGGGCTAATTCACGATTGTCGCGCGAAAAAAGCGTCACAACATTGGTTTCAAGATCGAAGCCGGCGCCTTCCGCGCTCACGTCATTGGCCACGATCAGGTCCGCGTTTTTCGCGCTGAGCTTCTTGCGCGCGTTTTCGGCAACGTGATCGGTCTCCGCCGCAAAACCCACGAGGATGCGGTCGCCCTTCACGCGGGCGACATCTGCCAGAATATCCCGCGTTGCCTCGAATGATAGGGTGAGAGGGGACCTCGTACGCTTTATCTTGACCGCGTGTCTTTCCGCAGGACGATAATCGGCCACGGCCGCCGCCAGGATGGCGATCGAACATGCGGAAAAATGTTCGAGCACGGAATGATGCATCTCGTCCGCAGTGCGAACCAAGATTCGTTCGGCGCCGCCGGGCGGATCGAGCGCGACGGGCCCGCTCACCAAAATCACGCGGGCGCCGCGCCGCGCGGCCGCCTCGGCCACGGCATAACCCATCTTGCCGGAGGAGCGATTGGTAAGATAGCGAACTGGATCGAGATCCTCGCAGGTGGGCCCCGCGGTGACCAGAATGGTTTCGCCTTCGAGGTCTCGCTTGATCT
>QHYP01000366.1 GCA_003224195.1 Acidobacteriota bacterium
TGATATCGGTCCATTACGGAGCTCTCCAGCCCACGCTGGAGCTCCTACGATGCTTATCACGAATGGAGCAATTTTCCGAATTGCACGTCCTAATTGTGAACAATGAGGCGGCTGCTTGTTCTCGTACCGAACTCGGGGAGGCAGTCGCCGCTCTGCCGAACTCTGAATTGTATGAACCGACGGGAAACCGGGGCTATTTCGGAGCCGCACGCTTTGCATTGGATGGCTATCTCGCGAATGGAGGGCGGCTGCCGGAGTGGGTGATCGTGTGCAACCACGACGTATTGATCGAAGACCGGGAGTTTTTCGAGAAGCTGTTTCGACTGGACCCGCGGTCGGCAGGCGTCATCGCGCCACGGATTCGCGTTTCCGGCACAAATCTCGATCAGAACCCTTTTATGCGGCGCCGGCCAAACTGGCTGCGGTGGGCCAGCTTACGATTCATCTCCTCCAACTATGGGCTCGCCGCATTCTGGCACTGGCTATCGCGGCAGAAACAAGCTCTTCGATCACATTGGAACGCGCGGCGGTCAAAAACTGCTTCGATTCCANAAATGGCAGACGTGAATTCATTTACGCCCCCCACGGCGCGTTCTTCATCTTTAGCCGGAGATACTTCGAGGCGGGCGGCTACCTGGATGGGAACCTGTTCCTTTATGGCGAGGAAATCTCCGTGGCGGAAATATGCCGGTCATTGGGCTTGCCGGTGATTTACGAGCCGTCGCTTTGCGTCGTCCACAACGAACACCGGAGCACGGGCCATATGATGAGCCGTTTTTCATTCGAATGCCAGAAGAACGCGCTCCGATATGTCAGGTCTCGTTACCGAAATGGCTCACCGCGCCCATTAGGTTCTTGTCACACGGACATTGCGCCATGAACATTTGGATCCTGAATCACTACGCGGACGCGCCGGACGGCCAAGCGACGCGGAGCTACGATCTGAGCAAGCAAATGGCCGAGCGCGGCCACCGGGTGACGATCTTCGCCGCGGGCTTCAGCCACTACAGCTTCCGGGAAGAACGCGTCCGGCCGGGCCGAAACTGGGAGGAAGAGGAATGGAACGGCGTGCGCTTCCTGTGGCTGAGGACGCCTCCCTACCGCCGGAACGACTGGCGGCGCGTGGCGAATATGATTGCTTTCGCCTGGCGCGCCTTCCGGCTGGGCGTGAAGCGCGAGGACAGGCCGGACGCCATCATCGGAGTCTCGGTGCACCCCTTGGCGGCGCTGAGCGCCTGGGCCATCTCGGTGGTGAAGAGGAGCCGCTTCTTTTTCGAGGTGACCGATCTGTGGCCCGAAGTGCTGGTGGATTTTGGAATGCTGCCGGCGTGGAGCCCGATCACCCGGCTGCTGCGGGTGCTGGAGAAATTTCTGTACCGCAGAGCCGAACGCATCATCATGATCTGGCCGCGCACCGAAGAGTACGTAGCCCGCTACGGAATCTCTCCAAAAAAGGTTGTCTGGATTCCGCATCTGGCCGATCCGAGCCGGTACGAGGGGCTGAAAACGTATGACGGAACGATTGGCGAGCGGTTCACGGTGATGTACCTGGGCAGCTTCAACAGTTCAACAGCCACGAAGGTGATTCTGGAGGCGGCAAAGCTGCTCGGGGATCGCGGCCGCCGCGACATTCGTTTCGTGCTCGTCGGCGGCGGGACGGAAAAGGAGCGTCTGGCGCGGCTTGCGGCGGACCTCGGATTGCGGAACGTGGAATTCCCGGGCCTCGTGGCAAAAAAAGATATTGCCCGGACGATGGGAGAAGCCGACGCGTTCGTGGTGACCCTGAAGAATGTGCCACTCCTGAAATACGGCATTAGCTTGAACAAGGCTTGCGACTATCTGGCGTCGGGCCGGCCGACGATTCTGGCCGGCGAGCCGGGATATGACCCGATCCGGGAGGCCAGGGCAGGCATCTCCGTAGCGGGAGAAAACCCCGCGGCGCTCGCGGACGCGGTGGAGGCTTTGATGGCTTTGCCGGCCGCGGAGCGCGTGCAGATGGGCAGAAACGGCCGCGAATACCTCGAGCGAGTTCACGGAATGCAGGCGCTCGCCGATCGCCTCG
>QHYP01000367.1 GCA_003224195.1 Acidobacteriota bacterium
AAAACGTGTTGATGGGCGCGGATCCCAGCGAAAGCATGGGGAAGGCGGCTGCTCTTTCGACAGAGGAAACCGAGGCCCACTCGATCTAAATGAAACGCTGGTTTGATCTGATCCTTTCGCTGCTGGGGCTGATCGTGCTGGCGCCGGTGTTCGCGGCGGTAGCGGTGGCGATCAAGATTGAGTCGGCGGGGCCGGTGTTTTACCGAGGACTGCGGGCGGGGCGATATGGGAAGGCGTTCCGGATTTTCAAGTTTCGCACGATGGTGGAGGACGCGGAGGCTTTGGGAAGCGCATCCACGCCGGAAGATGACCAGCGCATCACGCGGGCGGGGCGTTTTTTGCGAAAGTTGAAATTGGACGAGTTGCCGCAACTGCTGAACGTGGTGCGAGGGGAGATGAGCCTGGTGGGCCCGAGGCCGCAAGTGCCGTGGGCGGTCGAACAGTACACGCCGGAAGAGCGGACGATTCTGAAGGTTCGGCCAGGGATTACGGATCCCGCTTCGGTGCGATTTCGAAACGAGGGCGAGATTCTGCGCGGCAGCGCGGATCCCGACAAGGACTATTTCGAGAAAATCCATCCGGAAAAGATGCGGCTGAGTATCGAGTACGTGCAGAAGCAATCGTTTCTGCTGGACTGCAAGATCCTGGTGCAGACGATGGCGGCAGTAGTGGTCCCCGGGCAAAGCATCACTCCAGTCAAGAAATAGAATAACCAAAAATTCGAAGACTCCTCTGCAGCGAGCGGATGGCCGCATTGTCTGCCGCGGGATCGCGGAGACTCGACGCATGAAATCATTCAAAACCACGGCGGAACGTGAAGTGGGGAAAACGCTCGAAAACATTTTTGTGAACAGTCCCGGCAACATTGAAACGAAGCTGGAGAATTTTCCGAAGTACGTGCGGCGGCAACACTTGAAGCGATTCCTGGCAATGTACGAGATCTTCAAGATGGTGCTGCGAATCAAAGGATCGGTCGTGGAATGCGGCGTGTTCCGAGGGTTCAGCCTGATGAG
>QHYP01000344.1 GCA_003224195.1 Acidobacteriota bacterium
AAGCGGCGCGTTGTCCATGCCTTGGGGAAGTACGTCCTCAACGTTCCTGACAAGTTGCTGTTTGCCGCCGGCCTGGCAATGCCGGGCCGCGCTCTCCTTGAGAGTATAGGTCGCAGGACGGGCAGGCCGCGACGCACGCCGGTGGGCGACGGGCTTGTAGACAACCAGTTCTGGATCGTCGCTGAACACGGGATGCAAGCTGACTATGTTCGCAATCTCGCGAAAAACCCAAGAGTCCGATTGAAGCTGCGCCACGGAATCCTGGCCCGCTGGCACAGCGGTACGGCGAACGTGCTCCCCCACGATGATCCTCGCGAGCGGCAGCGTTGGCTTGCCCAAAAGTTGCCTGCAAGCCGGACGAACGCAGCCATCGTCCGGCTGCTGGGTACGGAGCTGCTGACCGTACGGATTGACCTGGACGCATAGCGGACTCACCTAGCTAGTGCCGGTCGACAGCACCGTCTTGGAACCAGCCGATGGTTTCACACAGTCGGGACTTTTCCGATTACCGCGTTGATCAGGCAGAAGCGAAAACATCGCAAAAGGGTCAACGCAAAGCTGGGGTGGTTTTGACGGCGGGCAGCAAGGGAATGGCGCGGACGGTGAATGAAGGTCCGCCAGCCGGGATACAATCGCCCTCTTTCTGCGGTATGACTCTGGCACGGATACAACCATTGATGTCAGCGACAGAGTTTGCCGATATGTGGTGAGTACGCCGACCCGCGGTGTATTCCATATCGTCGGCAAACTCGCGGACTTCATCTGCACGGATTACTTTCCCATTGGTCAGATGTAAGTATGCCGGTTTGGGCGGATCTTCGATCTTGAACGTAAAGGAAAGTGGAACCTCCGTTTCTCTAGGGTTACCCACAAATCCGCCTATTGAGAAGCGCCACTGGCGAACCGCCTTCATTGTGGAATCCAGAAGGAGCGGATCACCGGAAACGGCCTGCAAGTCGGCAATGGAACCGTCAGCAGCAATCACTAAGATTAGTTTGACTTCCCCTTCGGTGCGCGCGAGTCGGGCTTCTCTTGGATAGATCGGCTTTACGAAGTTCGTGCCGAAGCAACACAGTTGATCTTGGTTGAGGCGGATGCGCGGAACTTCGGAGTTTGAAGTAGTGCTCTGGGACGGCGACTGCGAAAGGAGAATCGACAGTAAGGAATGAAGGGCAGCTTGAGCTAACGGCTTGGGCGAGGGCATAAAGCCCTTATATCACGGAAAAAGAACCGGCATTTATTATTGAATATGGGACTGTCGGCAGAGCGTCAAGACCACGTTCAAAGGAAGCGGTCGAGCGAGAGAATCATGATGCCACGTAAGTCCCCGGGTGCCCCAGGTGCCGGTTCAGCACCTGGGTCTTTCGATCTACATCGACCAACCGCTCTCACACTCAAATGCTGTCCGGATGCACTGCTACGAGACCCTTGAAGCGACTGAAATCTGTCACGTTCATGGTGAGTATGTGGTTTACGGCATGCACGTACATTGCCGCCGCTAAACGCGCGTCGTGCACTTGAACTCCCGACACGCCATACTGCACAACAATTTTCCTCCACTCCCGGTAAACGGCCTCGCTGTCCGGCAATAAACTCATTCCGGATTCGATGGCCTGCACTTCACGTTCGGCTTCGGCGGCGGTAAGCCCAAGCCCATTGCGGGCGACGGGCCGCGTCATCGCGTTCCATAGCTCCGCGATATTCTGGTGCGTGTAGCACATTGTTGCACCCTGGCCTGCCAGCCGTGCCAGAGCCGTGTCCACCACTTTGTGTTGAGGGTCGGAGCGTCGTGTGATGCGCAGGAGAATGTTCGTATCGACGAGACACGAAGCAATCGCCATTTAGTTGTGGTCCTGATAGATCCAGTCGCGCGTGATGTTTTCCGGGAGGGGCGGAATCTTATCGGAGAACTGCGCCAGCGAGTCCAGCCATGCGCGAATCTCTTCCGGAGTGCGCGCTTGTGGAGCGCTCAGCCGTTGCGCCCCCAATTGTTCTCTCAGAATCTCCTGGACGTAATCCTCCACCCGCAACCCACGCGATTTGGCCCGGGCTGCCAGTTCATCGGGAATCTGGACCGTGATTTCCATAAAAAAATACTAACACGAATCGGCGCCACGGGGGCCCCAGATGTCGCTTCAGCGCTAAAGGCGGGTGGCCGCGGCTTAATTCCGAAAAACGCCTTTGGGTGGCCTTTGCGGGTTTTGCATCTCCGCCCCATCCCCCTGCTCTTGCGGGATGAACGGTGGGGTCTTTCTCTTGTCCTTTTTCTAATTTCTATTTTCTACTTGGCCGCCGGCCGGGTGCCCCACCCTCGGTTGGAATCTGTGAAAAAACCCGGTGGCACAGGCACTCCTGCCTGTGCGCGTTTGCTAAGTCCAACAAATTCAGCTTCGGCGAGGTCACTTATAGATGCCAGATCGCGCCTTTTTGGGTTTTTTCACAACTTCTTTGTGAGCGTGGGATTCTTCGCCAAAGGCCGTGCGCGACTCTTTAGGAGGTGGGAGCTTCAGCCTTGGGGGTCGGAGCTTCAGCTCCGACATAACGGCCCGCGCC
>QHYP01000030.1 GCA_003224195.1 Acidobacteriota bacterium
CTTGGTTTGCTTCCGGGCGGAAACCAAGTCTGCCTGCGTGACGTTCAGTTTATCGGTAACCACCCTGATGTCACTTTGAAGCTGTTGATTGACTTCTTCGGATTTCGCCAGGCGCTGTGCCAGCTCATCGCTCTTCTGCAGCGTCGTCTGCTGAACGCTGTTGGAGTGACTAATCGCGCTCCAGCCCACTCCGACACCCAGCAATGACACCCCGGCCAGCACTATGATTGCCAGCGTAATCCAGCGAGGTGTGCCCGCCTGCCCCTGGTAGGTCGGTTCCTGAAACTCGCTCATGGATATGATCTCCTTTGGGCTCTGCGCCCTGTGGCTGGGAGTCGTGCATCTGGTAGGCCAAACGGGACGGCACGGTCAGTCCGTCCTAAGGTATTGAGGAATTAGGGGTTACGGCGAAAGAGCCTTAGGCGAGGCGATGTGAGACAAGGGCATGCACGTGTAAAGATTACATTTACCCTGTTGCCGTCAGGAGAAGTTACTTGAAGATTCTTTGCAGGACAGGCGACCAAAGAAATGAAGGCAGCACTGGAGACCAAGAGAGAACGGTCCGGACGTAACTAGCGCACAATCAATCTGTTACAGACGCAGACTCAAGCCGCCTGTGGCGTGTCTGATATCCTGGCGGCGTGGGACAGGTTAAAATACTGCTCAAGTGTCGTCGAGGCGACTTCGAGAATGATGCTGCAGTCCGAGCAGTGGTTTAGGTGCTGCTCGACATCGCGCTCCACGGCCTCGGACAGCTTTCCCTCCAAGTACCAGCAAATCAAATGGATAGTATCTCTACAACTCATGGAACCGTTCCCTCAGAATCGAAAGCAAGCAATTTCGCTCATGTTACTTCGTGCATCTGATTGACCAGATCTGTACCCAGTTTGCCTTTATCCGTATCTATTTGCACGATAAGCAGTTATGGGACCTGCTAGGCTTGTGGGGCCAACGCACACGCTAAGTCGATCGGATTCCTTACATAGCCCCGCTTCGGCGGGTCTGTTACGGATTTCTGCGAGGGAGTTATCCCCGAGGGATGACCGTCATCTCGCGCAGTGCGGCGATGCGGTCTTCAAGTGGCGGATGTGTGCTAAACCAGGAAGAAAGCCCACGACTGCCAAATAGGGGTTTCACAATGCAGAGGGCAGACGTGGATGGCGAGATAGTCGTCGTGGGAATGCGATTGTTGTACGTGCCAAGCTTTTCGAGCGCCCGAACCAAACCGTAGGGATGCCCGACCATTCGGGCGCCCGTCGCGTCGGCAGCATATTCCCTCTGACGTGAGATCCCCAACTGCAACAGCATGGCGGCGAGCGGAGCCAGGATCATCATCAGAATCGCAAGGATCGTGCCGCCTCCTCCACGTTCGCGTTCATCCTCGCCGCCGCCCATGCCGAGCCACGGCCCCCAATGAGCGACCCACGTGATGGCACCGGCAATCGTTGCCGCAATCGAGCTGATCAAAATGTCGTAATTCCGGACGTGGGAAAGCTCGTGCGCAATGACTCCCTCAAGCTCCTCATTGTCCATGATCTGTAGCAACCCTTGCGTCACCGCCACGGAGGCATGCCGCGGGTTTCTGCCCGTGGCGAATGCGTTGGGCGCGGGTTCGGGGATTACGTACAGCTTGGGGACCGGCAAGTTTGCCTTGGCGGCGAGCCCTTCGACGACCTCGTAGAGTCGCGGTACTTCTTCCCGCGTCACGGGCTGCGCCCCGCTCGACCACAGCGCAATCTTGTCCGAGAAGAAGTAGGCGAACGAGTTCATGACAATGGCGAAGCCCAGGGCCACGGTCATCCCGGAACGCCCGCCGAAATAGCTGCCCAGAAGGAGCAGCAACAGAGTGAGCCCGGTAAGCAGAAAAGCCGTGCGAAAGATTTTCATGGTTGTATCACCTATCCTTACATACGCCCGAGTGCCGCGAAATGATCCATCTTATTAGACTCTTGCGGCCGCCGCCGGTTGCTTTGCGGCCACGCGCTCGAAGCGCATCACATCTTTCGTGGCGTCTCGATCGACGCGCACGTGGTCGCCGGGCAGGATCGCGCCTTCGAGAATTTCCAGCGCCAGCGGGTCCTGTAGCAGCCGCTGAATCGTCCGGCGGAGCGGCCGCGCGCCGTATGCGGGATCGTACCCTTCACGCAGGAGCAGCTCTTTGGCCGCGTGCGTCATTTCTATGCTGATGCGGCGTTCGGCCAAGAGTTTCTCGACGCTGCGAAGCAGCAAGTCCACGATTCGCTCGAGCTGTTCCTTGCCCAGCGGATTGAAGATCACGATTTCATCAATACGGTTGAGAAACTCCGGACGGAACGCCGCGCGCAGCGCCTCCATGGCCTGCTTGCGCGCTCTTTCCGGATCGCGCTGCGATAGCTCGAAGATCGCCGTCGAACCCACATTGCTGGTCATCACGAGAACGGTGTTGCGGAAGTCCACGGTGCGGCCTTTACCGTCCGTCAGCCGCCCGTCCTCGAGAATCTGCAGCAGCACGTTGAACACGTCCGGATGCGCTTTCTCGATCTCGTCAAACAAGATGACCGAATAGGGATGCCGGCGCACCTGCTCGGTAAGCTGGCCCCCCTCTTCATACCCGACGTAGCCGGGCGGCGCGCCGATCAGCCGCGATACCGAGTGTTTCTCCATGTATTCGGACATGTCGATGCGAACCATCAACTTCTCGTCGTCAAACAAGAACTCAGCCAGCGCCCGCGCAAGCTCCGTCTTCCCCACGCCCGTCGGTCCAAGGAAAATGAACGAACCGATCGGCCGCTTCATGTCCGAAAGGCCCGCGCGGCTCCGGCGCACGGCGTTCGCCACGCGTGAGAGCGTGTCGTCCTGTCCCACCACGCGCTGCCGTAGCCGCTCCTCCATGTGCACGAGCTTCTGCGCTTCGCCCTCCAGCAGCCGACCCACCGGAATCCCGGTCCACTTGCTCACGAGTTTGGCGATGTCTTCTTCATCGACCTCTTCTTTGAGCATGGGCGCATCTTTCTGTACCGACGCGAAGCGCTCCTGCGCCTGTTTGAGTTCCTTTTCCGCCGCCGCAATTTTTCCGTAGCGGATTTCCGCTACCTTGGCCAACTCGCCGGCGCGCTCGTACTTCTGCTCCTCAGCCTTGAGCTGCTCGATCTGCTCTTTCAGTTTGCGGATGCGCGCGATGGCTTCCTTCTCCGCCTGCCAGCGCGTCTTCCGGGCGCTCGATTCCTCGCGCAACTTCGCCAATTCTGCCTCGATCTGCTTGCGGCGCTCGACGGAATGCGCGTCCGTCTCCTTCAGTAGGGCCTGCCGCTCGATCTCGAGCTGTACAATCCGGCGTTCGAGCGCATCAATCTCCGTGGGCAGGGAATCGATCTGCATGCGCAGGCTCGCCGCCGCTTCATCAATCAAGTCAATGGCCTTGTCGGGGAGAAACCGGTCGGAAATGTAGCGGTGCGAAAGCGTCGCCGCGGCCAGAATGGCGGCGTCCTTGATGCGCACGCCATGGTGCACCTCGTAGCGGTCCTTCAGCCCACGCAGAATCGCAATGGTGTCCTCGACAGTCGGCTCGCTGACCAGCACTGGCTGAAAGCGCCGCTCGAGTGCCGGGTCTTTCTCGATGTGCTTCTTATATTCATTGAGCGTCGTCGCGCCGATGGCGCGCAGCTCGCCCCGGGCCAGCGCCGGCTTCAGCATATTCGAGGCGTCCATCGCGCCCTCCGCCGCGCCTGCGCCCACCAGGGTGTGCAGTTCGTCGATGAACAAAATGATCTGCCCCTCGGCCTCTGTGATCTCTTTCAGCACGGCCTTCAGCCGGTCCTCGAACTCGCCGCGATATTTCGCACCAGCCACCAGCGCGGCCAGGTCGAGCGCCACCAGCCGCTTCGTCTTCAGGACGTCGGGCACATCGCCGGAAACGATCCGTTGCGCCAGGCCTTCCACGATGGCCGTCTTCCCCACGCCCGGCTCGCCAATGAGCACGGGATTGTTCTTTGTCCGCCGCGCGAGGATCTGCATGACGCGCCGAATCTCTTCGTCCCGCCCGATCACGGGATCGAGCTTGGAGCGGCGCGCCAGGTCGGTCAGGTCCCGCGCGTACTGTTCCAGCGCGCGGTAGGTAGTCTCCGGATTCTGCGAGGTCACGCGCTGGCTGCCCCGCACGCCCGTCAACGCCTGCAGGATGGCCTCATGCGAAGCGCCCTGCCGCTTCAGCAACTCTCCGGCGGGATCGCGCTCCTGCCCGGCAATCGCGAGGAACAGGTGCTCCGTAGAAACGTATTCGTCCTTGAACCGCTGGGCTTCGTCAAACGCGCGCTCCAAGACATTGTTCAAGGGCTTACCGAGATGCTGCTGCGCAATGCCGGTGACTTTTGGCAGCCGGTCAAGCTGACGCTCGATTTCCTGAGTCAGGGCTTCGGCGGGGACACCAAGCCGCGCAAGAAGCGCAGGCACGACACCGTCAGTCTGCGCCACGAGTGCCGAAAGCAGGTGCAGCGGCTCGATCTGTTGGTTGTCGTGCCGCGCCGCTACCTCATGGGCCTCTTGCAGCGCCTCCTGCGCCTTCACGGTCATCTTGTCAAATCGCAACATGGGCTTCCTCAAAGTCGATATATATCAAGCAACAGAGAGGGGCCAGCCGCATCGCCAGCCCCTCCGTGCGTCGTTTGGTGCTCCTTCAACTGCCGGCAGCCGCTGCGGCCGCGCCGTTGCCGACATTCACCTTGATCTGCTTCGGCTTGGCCTCCTCGCGCTTCGGGAGGGTCAGCGTCAGCACACCATTATGGTAGTCGGCTTTGATGGCTTCCGCATTCACGGAGTTCGCCAGCGAGAAGCTGCGGCTGAACGAGCCGTACGCGCGCTCCACGCGCAGGTAGTTGTCCTCGTTCACTTTCTTCTCAAACTTGCGCTCACCGCGAATCGTCAGCACGTTGTTCTCGACACGGATGTCGAGGTCTTTGGGATCCACTTCGGGCAGATCCGCCTTCACGACCAGCTCGTGCTCCGTCTCATAGACATCCACGGCCGGCGACCAGGCCGCCAGCAAGGACTCTTCGCCCCCACGGCCGACAAGGTCTTCAAAGAGACGGTTGATGTGGTCCTGAAGAGTGACGACTCCCCGGAACGGCTCCCAACGAGTCAAGGTTCTCATAACCAGCACCTCCAAATAGTGATTTCAAGAGCATAATAAAATATGAGTGTATTAATGTCAAGTAGGAAATCGCACGGAGTAAGTCTACGCTAAGCCATTTACAGTCAATGTCATATGGAAGGCTCAGAAATTTGGCAGTTCAAGCCGAGCAGTTCCCCCCTTTCCTAGTTGGCACCCAAGCTGTCATCGAGCCCGCTTTCCCGGCTGCCCGCGAATCTTGCTAGACTGCGCTGCAATGCGTCTCGACGAGTTCGACTATCAGTTGCCGGAAGATCGCATCGCTCAGCATCCGTTGACAGATCGCTCGGCGTCTCGCCTCCTTTTGCTGGATCGTGCGGCGGGTCATTGGGAAGATCGTCAGTTCGTTGAGCTCCCTTCGCTGCTGCGGGGTGGCGAACTGATGGTTCTGAACAACGCCCGCGTCATCCCGGCACGCCTCTTTGGCCGAAGATTGGGGACCCGCTCCCAGCCGCCCTCCAGGGCGACGCGGCGCGAGCATCTACGCACGCCAATTGAAGTCCTCCTGACAAAACAACTGGACGCCGGTGTCTGGGAAGCTCTTGTTCGCCCAGGGCGCAAAATCCGGCTCGGCGAACGCATCTGCTTTGGCGATGGCGCACTCGAAGCGGAAGTCATTGCTCGCAGTGACTTCGGTCTGAGAACCCTGCGGTTTTCCTGCGCAGCGGGCGGAACATTCGCAGAGAGCATCGAGCGGCTGGGACATGTGCCTCTGCCCCCCTATATCTCTCGGCCAGACGAACCTTCCGATCGCGACCGCTATCAGACCGTCTTTGCCAAGAAGCCGGGCGCCGTCGCAGCGCCCACCGCCGGGCTCCACTTCACGCCGGCGATCTTGGACAGCATCCGCGCGGGCGGCGTAGAGATTTGCGAGTTAACGCTCGAAGTCGGTCTCGGGACTTTTCAACCGATCCACAGCGAAACGCTCGAAGGGCACGTCATGCATACGGAGTCGTACGAAATTCCAAACGAAGCCGCTGAGCGAATTTGCGCGGCCCACGCTGCTCGGCGGCAAATTGTTGCTGTCGGCACGACCGTCGTGCGCGCTCTCGAAGACGCGGCCTTGCGCGCGTCGGAGGCCGGCAGCAGGGACTTAATCACGGCCGGCCGCTCCGAAGCTCAGCTATTCATCACGCCCGGCTTTCGCTTTCGCGTCGTCGATGTGTTGCTAACGAACTTCCATCTGCCGCGCTCTACACTCCTCATCATGGTGAGTGCTTTCGCTGGGCGCGAGAAAGTTCTGGCCGCTTACCGGCATGCCGTGGAGGCTGGGTACCGTTTCTACAGCTATGGTGATTGCATGCTCATCCGCTGAGAAGCCGCCGCGAAGAAGCGGGAATGGGAGAGGAGCGCCTAACGCAGCCTCCCCCGGTTCGCCGGAAGGTGTCATCAAAAAGTTGCCGGCCCTAACTTGGTTTATTCGCTCAGCACGAAAACGCGCTTCTCACCCGCAAAGCGGACTTCTTTCACTTGTCCATCTGCATCGATGAGCACGGAGTTGTAATCGGACTTCATCGCTCGCTCTTCCCAACGGCCTTCCGCCTCGGCGATTTGATCTTTCCCTTTTTGCACGGTCACTTTGCTGCCGTCGATCGACAGGCGGTATGCGCCGGTTTGCAAAGTCACCTTGCCGAACTTCGCATTCTGAGAGAGCTGGAGCGTTTTAGTGACGGGTTTTGCGAATACCGGAGCTGCCAGTGCGAATGTGGCGAGCAGCGCGGCGCTGCGAAGAATAGAGTTGGATTTCATGAGTGCCAATTCTCCTTTCCTACTCCTAAAGAATCGAAATCAGCCGCTGGGTTGAGAGCCGCAGGGGAGCAGAGTTGACACGCAGAGCGATGACGGATAGTCTCGCTCTGAAGGCACCGACGTCTTCCTGGACCAACGCCGGAAAGGCTTGCGTGTCTGGGCCCCGCGGCTGCTACCGCGGGGCTGTTTGTTTGTGTTCCTTCAAGCAGCGCTGAAACTCGGCTGCACCCCAATAGACGAAGCACGACGTGTGAATGTTTCTTTTCTCGAGAAACATTTGCGAAGTTTTCCCGAAGTGCTTTGGTGCTCGCGTAACGGCCGCTTGTGTCCGTGATTGGCAAGCTTTTCAATTATAAATTCCTTCTAATTCCTGTGCGACAATTATAGAGTTCTTAGGCAACATGGAGACGAACATCCCGAGAAGCGAACAATTTTCCATCCGCGGCCGGCTTCCGTGCAACGCTGCGGCGCTTCATCTATAATCGATTTCCACTTTGAGACACCTGGAATGCGGATTCTCATCGTCAGCGATTTACATGCCAATCGGACTGCGCTCGACGCAGCGCTCGATGCCGCAAAAGGCCGCTGGGAGCGCGCACTCTGCCTCGGCGACATTGTTGGCTATGGCCCCGACCCGAATGAAGTCACAGCCAAGCTCCGTGAGCTCCAGGCGCTGACCATCCGCGGCAACCACGACAAAGCGGTCGGCGGGCTCATGCCCACCGATGATTTCAATCCGGTGGCGCGCGCAGCGGCGGAATGGACCCGCGCGCAACTGCGGCCGGAAAATCTGGAATTTCTGCGCGCGCTCCCGCCGGGTCCGATCGAAACCGATGGTCTCGTGCTGGTGCATGGTGCGCTCCACGACGAGGACGAATACGTTTTTACACCCGCGCAGGCGCTCGAGGGTTTGCTCGATTCCGGCGGCCCGGTCACCTTTTTTGGCCACACGCACCACCAGGGCGGGTTTTCGTATCAGGATTCGGAGCTGGAGGTCTTGCAGCTTCGCCCGCGTGCGGCAGAAAGATTCGCCGCGCTGCGGATCGAGCCTTCGCGGAGGTATCTGTTGAATCCCGGTTCGATCGGACAGCCGCGCGACGGCGATCCCCGCGCGGCATTCGCCGTTGCTGAGCTCGATCACCAAATCGTCGAATTCTGGCGGGTGCCGTACGATATTTCTTCCGTGCAGGCACGCATGCGCGCTGCCGGACTGCCGGAAGCGCTCGTCCAGCGCCTTGCGATTGGCCGCTGAAGTGCCTCAATGGCTCGCACGTTTCCATGATCGAAGAGAACACAGAGAAGTCCGAACGCAGCCGCTCCCGCGTGGCTTTCGCTGCCGCCGCCGTGGCCCTTGTCGTCATCGCCGCCGCAATCTATTTCCCGCCCGGCCGCCGGGGAAACCTGGGTGGTTCGGCGTCGCGGGAGACTCTCCCCTTTGGTGCCGCCGAGCGGGCTTACGCTCCCAAGCTGAACTTCGGCGACTTTTCCATCCGCCGCGCGGAGAATTATCTCCATCAGGAGGTCACGACTTTTTCGATTACTGTGACCAACACGGGCGATCGCCCGCTGCGCGCCATCGAGATCACGCTCGAGCTGCACGATGAGATGAATCAAGTCGTGCTTCGCGAAACCCGCCGCATTCTCAGCCCCTCGAGCCCTCCGCTCGCTGCCGGCCAGAAACGTGTCTTCGACGTCTCCTTCGAGCACCTTCCGGGCCTGTGGAACAGACAAGCGCCCAAGATTCGCGTCACGGGCCTGCGCTTCGACTGACGCCCCAGGCGCGTTCTCTCATCGGCTACGCAAATCCTCTATAATCTCGCGCGTGAAACTGAGTGAAGAGCTCGAAAGGTCCCTCCGCGAATTTGTTGCTGCAGGCCCGGTCGAGGTTCGCGAAGCCGCGCGCCGCCTGGCTCCGCTTTCCGCCCTCAACTGGGAGATTCGCGGCGCAGCGGACCGGCCCTTACTGCACCTCTGGTCGGAACATCACAACCTGACGCGCCGCGTACTTTCCATCTCGGAGAACAGTGGCGATCGCCTGGTGCTCTCCGTGCAACGCTTTGGCCGCACCAAGCCCGATCGCCTTGAATTTGTGCGTCAGGAATTTGAGCTCTCCGCGAAGGATCTCAGCCGCGAGGAGTTTCGCGACCGCCTCGCTCAGCTCCTCGCGCAACAGTTTCCCGATGAAACCCTCGAGTCGCTCAGCGTCGCACCGGATCTCGAACATTCATTCTCCGGAAATTACGCCCGCGGCACGCTGCGCCGCGGAAGCGCGCGCTGGGCCGTCCTGGGCATGCCGGATTCCGCTGCCGGCAGCGGCACCGAGCAGTCCCTCACCTTTGCCCTGTTGTGGCTCGATCGCGTGCGCCAGTCCGCCCAACGAGGGGTTGTCGCTGGTCTGCGACTCATTCTGCCGCACGGAACCAGCCGCGCCGTCGCGCATCGTCTCGAGGCGCTGGACCCACGACTCGCGATCGAACTGTACGAGCACAATCCGGAATGGGAAACGCTCCAAAGAATCGACCTGCCTCGCGCCGCAACCCTCTCCTCTTGGCTCGTGCCAGTGCGCGATGCCCAGGCGCTCATCGCCCAGGCGAAGCCCGCGCTCGAAGCCGTCCTCGCCGCCTCACTGGAAGCGACTCAAATGAATCCGGCGCCGGAGACGCGCGAAGTTTTCCTCCGCTTCCGCGGCTTGGCGATCGCCCGCTGGGAAGAGGGCCACGTCTATTTTGGCGCCGGCGATCCGCGCGAGGAGCTCAGCCCCGGCACGCAGCCCCGGCTGAAAAAGCTCTTCCGCGATCTCGAGCTTTACCGCAATGCGCTGGCCACCGACACGCAGCATCCGCTCTATCGCGCCCAGCCCGAGCGCTGGCTCGAATCGCTGGTGCGCGAGGAGATCACGCGGATCGACGCTGCTCTTGATTCTCGATTTGTCTATACGCAGGTGTTTGCCGCGTCCGGCGGCGGCTCCGGCGTCATCGACGTCCTCGGAGTTACGCGCACAGGCCGGCTCGCGGTCATTGAGCTGAAGGCGGACGAGCACATCCACTTGCCGCTCCAGGCCGCCGAATACTGGCTGCGCGTCCACCGCCATCACGCCCAGGGCGACTTCGCTCGCTACGGCTATTTTCCGGGGATTGAGCTTCTGCCTACGCCGCCTCTTGTTTATCTCGTTGCCCCCGCCCTTCGCTTTCATCCGTCCACGGACACGCTCCTTCGCTTTCTTTCGCCGGAAATCGAAGTTGTCCGCGTCGGTCTTGCAGAGGACTGGCGCCGCGGCCTCCGCGTTGCCATGCGCCAATAGCGCCGCATCTTCCAAAGGGTTTTATTTCTTTTTGATGATCAACGCGCTCCCGCCTTGATACAGCACAGCTTCAGAAACCTTTCCCGACGCATCCATCTTGAATTCGAGGCTCGCGCCGTTCAGGCCTTGCACGTCGAAGAGCGTGCCGTGGCGCGGGATCAACTCCCGCGGGGGTTGGCCCGGCGTGCTGGCAACGAGCGTGTGCTCGCCGCGCAGCGTGATCGCGAGCACGTTGCCCGGCAATTCGTACTGGCCGACGAACGCTTCCAGGAACGCCTTCTCGCGCATCCGGGCTTCCGCCACCCGCGTGAAGACGATGTCGGGCACGTTGGGTTCGAGCGTCATCGAGAGACTGCCAATCTCGCCTTTCACATCCGTCTGAAACATCACCCTTTCTCGCTCCAGAGGATCGAGTGGGTCCTCCGGAACAGCAAATACGTCATAGTGGAAATGCTTGAGTGGAGCGCTCAAGCGGTTGATTCTCATCAAAAAACCTTCGCCTTGCGGCTCGATCGTGATTCGCCCGTAGCCGGCATTTTCGTAATCGCCCACGTATTCCTTCGAGTCGTGCGAAGGATGTGTGCCGGGTTTCGGCGCCGTGAAACCCCTTTTCTTGGCCTCTTCTTCTGACTGCTCGCGCTTCTTGTCAATTTCCAGGAAGCGCTGGTTCCACGGCACCTGCTCCAGTCCCAGCAGGCGGTCCAACACGTTGTACACGACGACGTTCGGCATCGGCGTTCCATCGAGGTTCACGAATACAACAACGCCGATCTTTTCGTTCGGCAAAAATGCCAGCTCGGACCGGAACCCGTCAATGGCTCCGCCGTGGTTCACCATTTTGTGACCGCGGTAGTGCGTCACACCGAAGCCCATGCCATAGCTGTTTTCACCGAGTTCCGGGAATTGCGGCGTCCCCTGGATCACCATTTGCGGGGACTGCATCTGTACGGCGTTGTTCTCCGATATAACCTGCTTGTCGCCATACTTGCCCTTGCTGAGCTGGAACGAGAGATAGTGGCTGATGTCTTCCGCGGTTGTGTTGATTTCGCCCGCCGGCCCCACCGCGCCCTGCACATAGAACAGTATCTGTTTCACCTCTTCCTTGGCCTTGCGATAGGGCTGCGCGAAATCCGCGCTCTTCTGGGAATCGAGCACGGAGAAATTCGTATTTGCCATTCCCAGCGGCAAGAGCACGCGTTGCCGCACGGCTTCTTCCCAAGTCGTGCCGTGAAGCACGCCGCCCAGATATCCCGCCGTCATAAACATCAGGTTGTTGTACTGGAAGGTCTGCCGCAAATCCTTGCTCGGCTGGAGATACCGCAACCGCTCGACCATCTCTTTGCGTGTAATGTCGGCGTTGCTGTACCACGTCAGATCGTGGCGTGGCAGCCCCGAGCGGTGCGTCACAAGATCGCGCGTCGTCAGCCGCTCCGTCACCACCGGGTCGTACATCCGGAAATCCGGCAAGTAGTCGTAGACCGGTTTGTCCCAGTCCAGCTTGCCTTCGTCCACCAGCGTGCCCAGTTCCGCCACGACAAACGACTTGGTCATCGAAGCAATACAGAAAAGCGTATTCGGCGTGACCGGCAATTGTTTCGAGACGTCGCGGTAGCCATAGCCTTTGAGCAAGACCACTTTCCCGTCTTGCACGACGGTAATCGCCAGCCCAGGCACTTTCCAGTCTTTCATCGCTCCGCTGATGAAGTCATCAAGCCCATCCAGGCCACCTCTCTGCGGTTCGGCAACCTTCGCTGCGCGTGGCGCGTTTTTGCGCTGTGCGATGGCCGGCGAGACGGCCGTCAGGATGGCCAGAAGAATATGAAAATATCTTGTGCGCATGGGAAGCTCCTCCGGTGGATTCGGAACGCAAATGATTTCCGTGAGCGACCGGGAGAGTACTTCTCTCTCTTGTCCGACGTCAAATGCCGCGAACAGATTCAGCAAAAGGCGAGGCCGATGAACGAGGGCGACAGAAGGCTTCCAAAAGAAGAGAAGCAGCCTGGGCGAACCATGGCTGCTTCCCGGGGTGTGTCCTCGAAGTGGTTTGATAATTTAGATGCGCGGCGGCGGAAAAGGTTGCGCATCAGAAAAAAAATTTTCAACGTGTAGGAAATATCTTCGCGCGCGCGGAAACTCTCAGTAGAACAAGTACTTGCGCCACCGCTCGTCGCGATGGCCGATGAGCCGCATGAGCTGCCGCGACGTATGCAACGTGAAGGGCCGTGGCCGCCGCGCCAACTTCAGCCCCGCCTCTTCCGGAGTCCGGTCACCCTTCGTGTTGTTGCACAGATAGCAGCACGTCACCAGGTTTTCCCATGACGAGCGCCCGCCACGCGAGCGCGGCACCACGTGATCGAGCGTCAGCTCGGAGTTGGAAAACACGCCTCCGCAAAACTGGCATGTGTTCCGGTCGCGCAACAATATATTTTTCCGGGAAAGCGCGCGGCTCTGCTGCGGAATATGCCGGTACGCCAGAAGGCGGATCACGGAAGGAACTCTGTGTGAGCGCGCCGCCGAGTGCACTTCGTTCGGGTGTAATTCTTCCGCCTGCGCTACCCCCTTCAACATCAGCACCATGGCGCGCCGCACTGCGGTCACGTTGATGGGTTCGTAGGTAGCGTTGAGAACGAGAACCGGCTCTTGCATCAGCGAAACCCCGCGCCGGACCGGTATCGGGTTGGGGATTCTACTGCCCTCGGGACTCGCCGCGCCGGGCGCAAACTCGCCTGCGGCTTCGGGGCTTCTTCTGCCCCGGAACTCGATCGCATCTCGGCGCATCATGCTCATCGCGCGTCCTTCGGATTTACCGCTCGTCGGCCGCCGGCAGGGGGTTACCGAGGGCTCGTGCCACCGTCAGGCCGATCACGGTTCGTGCTCCGGCCTGCCGCAACGCCCGGGCACAAGCATCAAGCGTGGCCCCAGTCGTCATTACATCATCTACCAGTAAGACTCGTAGGTTGTCAACCCGGCTGCCCGGCTTGGCCGCGAAAGCGCCACGGACCGAACTCCAGCGTTCCTCAAGGCTTAAGTGCAGTTTATCCGGCCGAGGCTTCGTCCGCACCAGGAGCACCGGCCGGCAGGGCAGACCCAGCCGCCGCGCCAGGGGCCTCGCGATCAAGTCCGCCTGGTTGTAACCGCGCTCGCGCTGCCGTTGCCGGTGCAGCGGAACCGGCACGACCACGTCGGCGGCCAGTTCTTCCTCCCCGCGCCGCACCAGTTCCGCCAGCCGCTCGCCAAACCAATGTCCTAGCGGCGTCATTTCCTCGAACTTCAGCAGCACAATCGCGCGGATCAACGCGCCTTCATAGATGGCATAGCTGCGCGCGCGGTCAAATTCGTACTGTCCCGTTTTGCATGCCGGGCACAGGAGCACTTCTCCCTCGCGCAAAGGATACGCTTCCAGCGGCCGCCCGCACGTGACGCAGATCTTCTCCGGCAGGGGCGCAAATGAACCCAAGCAATTGTCGCAGATGGGAATGCGGCTCGCCCGTGTCAACAGCCGCTCGCAGATGCGGCACGCCGCCGGAAACACGATGGATACGACCGCGTCCCGCGCCTCGGCCAGCCCCGATCGGAGCGGAGCCAGCCACCTGCTTAGCCACTCGCGAGAGAAGGTCCCCACGTTGCCCAAAGGCTACTCGGCCCGCGGACACATTCAAGGGGAAAATAACGCGGAGGGATAGGCCCACCCGGGCCGCATTCCTACAGGAGACCCTGTTCCTTTTTCTCCTGGCACGTGACGCAATGCTTGGCCCACGGTACCGCTTCCAGCCGCTTGGGCAGCATCTCTTCCTGGCAGTTCGCGCAGAGTCCATATTCGCTGGTCTTAATCCGCTTCAGGGCCTCGTCGATCATCGCCAGCATCGAGCGGTCGGAATTCGTCATTCCAAAGAGGAATTCTTTTGTGTAGGAATTCGCGGCCTTGTCCGCAAGATCCACGGTCGGATCGTCGTCAGCCGCGCGGCCCTCCTCTTCCGTGCGCGCAATCGTCCTCAACAGATCCTCGCGCCGCGCAATCAGTTTCTTTTTGTAGTAGTCCAGCCGCTTCTTGTCCATCTTCAGGCCCCATAGCGGGCTTTTCCAGGCCCACCATAAACGACTGATTTTAGGAGTGAGTCTCCGCCCTGTCAAGGCAACGCCGCCAGCCTGTCGGTTAAAACGCAATGCCGCCCGCTCGGATGTGCGGGCTTGCGGCAACGGGCTCCTTGGTGTCGTGCGTCTTGCTTCCCCGGCGCCCTCCGCATAGACTGAGCGCTTTCTGCCTCACAAGGGGAATTTCCATGCCTCGAATCGTCCGCTGCGGGGTGATCCAGACGCATTGCGAATGGTCGCCCGAAAAGCACTCTCTTGCCGACATCAAGGAAAAAATGATCGCGAAGCACGAGCGCTTGATTGCCGATGCCGCGAAGAAAAAAGTCCAGATTCTCGGTCTCCAGGAGCTCTTCTACGGGCCCTACTTCTGCGCCGAACAAAACAATCGCTGGCACGAGCTCACCGAAAAAATTCCCGGCGGCCCCACGCTCATGCGCATGCAAAAGCTCGCGAAAAAATACGGGATGGTGCTCATCGTTCCCGTGTACGAGGTCGAAATGACCGGCCTCTTCTACAACACCGCCGCCGTCTTCGACGCCGATGGCCGCTACCTCGGCAAATACCGCAAGCACCACATCCCGCACGTCCATCCGGGCTTCTGGGAAAAGTTCTATTTCACACCGGGCAACGCCGGCTATCCCGTGTTCGAGACGCGCTTCGCCCGCGTCGCCGTGTACATCTGCTACGATCGCCACTTCCCCGAAGGCGCGCGCATCCTCGGCCTCAACGGCGCCGAAATCGTTTTTAATCCCTCCGCCACCGTCGCCGGCCTCTCCGAATATCTTTGGGAACTCGAGCAGCCCGCCCACGCCATCGCCAACGGCTATTTCATAGCCGCTATCAACCGCGTCGGCTTCGAGGGCCCCTGGAAAATCGGCGAGTTTTACGGCAAGAGCTACTTCTGCAACCCGCGCGGCAAAATCATTGCACAAGCCTCCCGCGACAAAGACGAGCTTGTCGTCGCCGACCTCGACCTCGAAGAGATCGATAAGGTGCGCTCCACCTGGCAGTTTTTCCGCGACCGCCGCCCGGAAACTTACGGCGAAATCACGCGCACGGAAAAGTCGGGCCACGCCCCGATTGATCGGGGCCACGCCACTGCCGCGGACTGACATGTCTGCCCAGCCATCCGCCTCGGAGACCCTTCGCGCTAGCTCCCTCTACAACGAGGACCTCGCCCCCGTGCCGTCCGCGCGTCGCAACTGGTCCACTTACAATTACGCCGCGCTCTGGATCACCATGAGCGTCAACATTCCCACCTACATGCTCGCCAGCGGAATGATTGCCGGCGGCATGAACTGGAAGCAGGCCATCGCCACGGTCTTCCTTGGCAACGTCGTCGTCCTCATCCCGATGCTCCTTAACGCTCACGCGGGCGCTGCCTACGGCATCCCATTCCCTATCTTCGCGCGCTCCTCCTTCGGCGTGCTCGGCGCAAACGTCCCCGCCGTTCTCCGCGCCCTTGTCGCCTGCGGCTGGTTCGGCATTCAAGCCTGGGTCGGCGGCGAAGCCATCAACGCCATGCTCATGGCTCTGGTTCCTGTCTGGAAAAATTTCGCGCTTGGCCTGCCCCTCTGCTTCTTCGCCTTCTGGCTCCTCAACGTTTTCGTCGTCCTTCGCGGCGTCAACACCATTCGCTTTCTTCAAGGCATCACCGCTCCGTTCCTTCTCGCCATCGGACTCGTTCTTCTCCTCTGGGCGCGCCATCGCGCCGGCGGCTTCGGGCCCATGCTGGCCGCGCCCTCGAAGTTCCAGTCCTTCGGTGAATTCTTCCGCTTCTTTGTGCCTGCGCTCACCGGAGTGGTCGGCTTCTGGGCCACCGTCGCGCTCAACATCCCCGATTTCACGCGCTTCGCCCAAAGCCAGCGCGCGCAGATGCTCGGCCAGGCCCTCGGCTTGCCCGCCACGATGACGTTCTATTCCTTCATCGGCATCGCCGTCACTTCCGCCACCGTTGTAATCTTCGGCCACGCGATTTGGGATCCTGTCGTTGTCCTCAGCCGCCTCGAAAATCCGTTCGCCGTCGCCATCGCCATGATCGGTTTGCTCCTCGCCACGCTCAACGTCAACGTGGCCGCCAACGTCGTCTCCCCCGCGAACGAATTCTCCAATCTCTATCCCCGGCGCATCAGCTTCCGCACTGGCGGCCTCATCACCTGCGCTCTCGGCATCGCCATGCAGCCCTGGAAGGTCCTCGCCAACTACGGCAGCTACATCTTCGGCTGGCTCGTCGGATATTCGGGCTTCCTCGGACCCATCGCCGGCGTCCTCATCTGCGATTACTTCGTCATCCGCAAGAAAATCCTCGTCCCTGAAGATCTCTACCGCCGCGGAGGCCTCTACGAATTCTCTTCCGGCTGGAACCCGCGCGCGCTTTTCGCACTAGCCGCGGGCATCGGCGTGGCCTTCATCGGCTTGCTCTATTCTCCGCTGCGCTGGCTCTACGATTACGCCTGGTTCGTCGGCCTGCTCGTTAGCTTCCTGGTGTACTACGCGCTACAAGGGGCGCTGCGGCCTGTAGCCGCTGCCGCAGAGGAGTGAATAGGGGGAAACGCGCCATGCATTTCGGCATCACTTTCAAACCCGATCTTTCCGTCGACCGCATCGTCTCCCTCGCACGCCAGGCGGAAGCCGCCGGCTTCACCTACGCCTGGATCTTCGATTCGCACGTCCTCTGGAAGGAGCCGTTCCCCCTCCTCACGCTCATGGCCGCCAACACGCAGCGCATGCATCTCGGCACCTGTGTCACCAATCCCGCCGTCCGCGACGTCACCGTCTCCGCCAGCCTCTTTGCCACGCTCAATCTCATCTCCGGCGGCCGCATGGAGCTCGGCATCGGCCGCGGCGACAGTTCCCGCCGCGTCCTCGGCAAAAAACCCACCACGCTCGAAAATCTCGAGGAATTCGTCCGCAATTTCCGCGCGCTCAACTCCGGCAAAACCATTGATTACGACGGCGTCGCAACGCGCTTCCCCTGGACCAACGGCGCCTCGCCGCGCGTCTGGGTCGCCGGCTACGGCCCCAAAGCCCTTCGCTGCGCTGGCCGCGTCGGCGACGGCGTCATCCTGCAATTCGCCGACCCCGATCTCATCGAATGGTGCATCGGCTTCGTCCGCGAAGGCGCACGCGAAGCCGGTCGCGACCCTTCCAAAATCGAAGTCATGGCTGCCGCGCCCGTCTGGATTTCCGACGATCTCGCGCTCGCCCGCGAACGCGTTCGCTGGTTTCCCGCTCTGGTATCCAATCACGTCATGGACCTCATCGCCCGCTACAAGCCGGAAGAGCTGCCGCCCGCTCTCACGGCGTACGTCCGCAACCGCGGCGGCTACGACTACCAGCATCATTGCGAAGTCGGCAGCGACAACGCCGAATTCGTCGCCGACGAAGTCGTGGACCGCTTCTGCCTCATCGGTCCAGCACCTGCTCATCGCGAGAAACTCGCTCGGCTGCGTCACGCCGGCGTCACGCAATTCAACATCTACCTCATGTGTGGCGAAGAGGAGCAGACCCTCGACCTCTACCGCCGCGAAATCCTTCCGCACAAGCTGTGAGCGTTAAGAGCCCCTGCTTACGCGGGGACACATTTCAGCGTGTCTCAGGGGCACATTCGCGTTTCCCAACATCGCCAGCATCAAATCTTTGGATTGCAAATCCTTGCATATCTGTGAGTTAAAACATTACAGCGAGCCGGGGCAACTGGTTGGCTACGTGCTTCATCAATCTTCGGACGTTCGCCTGGTCATCGAATTATAATTGAGGCAGGAGCCATGCTGTCCGGGAAGCTAAAGAAGGTTTTGACAAGGCTTTTGCTCTCGAGCGCCATCATTCTAATGGTGCTCGCGGCCTCCGTGTGGCTCGGCTATCGCTTTCGGCCGCAGCGGCTCGACCTCCGGCCTTTCGCGCGCATCCCCCGCCCCGAACTTGTCCGCGGCAGCATCATCCTCCCCTATACCAACACCTTCTCCGCAGCCGAGGTCGGCGCCTACGACGACGAACTCGAGGCCTTCCTGTATTTTGAATATCTCCGCGGCCGCACCGCCGCCGACGGTGTCCAGATGCTCCTGACCGCGTCGCCCGCCGAGAGCGGCCCGTCCTATCGCATCTTCGTCGTCGGCCAGGACGACCTCCTCACCGACATTCCTCGCCTCGCGCAGCTCGAAGGCCGCGGCCTCATCCCTCACTCCGACCTCTCGATCTGGTCCGAAAACGAATTCGCCCACTTTCGCTA
>QHYP01000345.1:0-9648 GCA_003224195.1 Acidobacteriota bacterium
ATAACTGGCGCTGAATGGTGAAGTCGAACGAATCCACCACGTTGGGCCGGAAATGCGGGTCCAGGGCCTCGCCCGCGGCCGAGGAGACGTCGTTGATACCGGGGAAATCCGGCTGAGGCAGCGTTGGGCTGGCTGCAGGTATTGGTGCAACATTCCCGTCAATGCCGATGCGGAAGGCCGTCGTGGCGTCTGGTGTGGCGGGGCCGCAGCCTCCGGTTGAGGTGATGGGTGACAGCGCCCGTTGGCATTGCACGGGTTGGATGAGGCCAGTGCCCAGCAGCGGCACCAGCACCAGGTCCACGCCATTCAGACGTCCGTAGATCCGGTTATACCCGCCGCGGACAACGCTCTTGCCATGTCCGAATGCTTTATTCAGGAAGCCACTGTCGAAGTTCGGGCTCCAGGCAACAGCAACGCGCGGGCTGAACGAGCCATAGAACGGGTCATACGGATACTTGGGTGAGTTGGCGGTGTTGCCGACTAGGGCAAAACCAACCTGAGGGTTGAACACTTGGCCTTGCAGCGCGGCGCGCTTGCGGGAGGCTATGTAGGCAACTACGTCAAGCGGCTGATTGCTGGCATCTACCAGCTCGACCTGCTTGCCGTTTTGCTCAACGGGCGGCATCTCCAGCGTCCAGCCTAACCCGTAGGTGAGAGTGAGGGCTGGCCTCATGCGCCAGGAGTCGCTGAAATAGACGTTGTAGTAGGGAATCGTGCTCTTGTCGAAGGCCGGGGTATGGGGCGGATTCAGCGTCAGATTGTTCCCCGTGCGCGTGTAGGCCACTTGGGCGTCGGTAACGATGCCCGTGACCGCAGGCGTAGTCGCGGGTCCAACGCACTGAACTCACGCCCGCAGGCTTGGTGCTCGATAGGTCCACGAGGCCTGCGCCAACCGAGTCTCCGAGCTGGTAGGTGACCGTGTAGTTGATACCGCCGCCGTTGTCGGTTCGCTGGTGATAATTCCAATTGCGCTGATAGACGCCACCGAATTGGAAGAAGTGGTTGCCTTTCAGCAGGCTCAGGTCATCGCGGAAATAATGATCCTGGCCATCCCAGAATCGGGTACGAACATTCTGGGTATCCACGTTGTAGGGGGTCAGGCTGGCGTAATGGCTCTCGCCCAGCGGTTCAAGCGCTCCACCGAGTTGAGAGAACTGTGGTGGACCTTCCTGACTGATCCACTGCCAAAAATTGCGGAGATAGCTGTAATGAAAGTCGTTCGTAAGGTTGGGGGTGATGTTGGTGGTCACACCGGCCACGTAGTACCACGGCTTCTGCGGACGGTTGGAGAGGGAAGTGGGTACGCCACTCGTGCCGCCCAGGATGCCTCCAATATCAATCTGACTCGTCGTGGCGCGGATCAGCTTGTAGTAGCGGTAGCTGCTATTGAAGTGCCACTTGGACCCGAAATCGTGGTCAATGCGGGCAACCCCGAAGTTATCGTTCTGCGGAATGGACATGTTGGCCTTGAACCCTTGTTCGTTGACAGTGTCGCATCGGGAACCAACCAGCGCACCGCAGCTCCGATCATTTGGTAATGGCATGGTGTTCCACATCTGCTGCACTATCGGACTAATGCCCAGGCCCCGCGGGTCGCATGCGGCGGTACCAAGAGATCCGCAGTTCATTCCGGTTTTCAGGTTGAAGTCGGTGGGAACCGGCGGATTCGCTACAGGATCCGCCTGGCATGCGGCATTGCAGACGTTGAAGTGCAGTATGCCGTTGCGCATGTTCGCTGTCGGGACCGCCCTCTCGATGGTTGCCACGTTGTTCCACCGGAAACCCTGGTAATTGGCGAAGAAGTACGTCTGACCGCCAAGAATCTTCTTCGCAATCATGGGCCCACCAACGGACCCACCAAAGCGGTTGTAATGGTAGCTCGCAAGTGGCGTGCCACTAACGTTGTTGTCCCACGTGTTCGCGTTAAAATTGTTGTCCAGGTAATATTCATACACTGTTCCGTGCCACGCATTCGTGCCGCGTTTCGTAACGACTTGCACCTCGGCCCCCGCCGAGCTGTTGAAGTCGGCGGTCTGGTTGGTGGTGTTGACCTTGAATTCTTCAACGCTGTCGGCTGGCGTAGGCATCACGCCCGTCGGCCCGCCACCGCTGACACCGCTTGGGTCGCCCGCAAAGCTGGGTGTGTACACGTTCATGCTGCCGTCCATGTCGTTGGTGTTGTTGCCGCCGTCGAGCAGAAAGCTGCTCTGGTCTACGACAGCGCCAGCCACGCTGCCATCAGGGGACACGCCCGGCTGCAGCGTAACGAAAGTGCTGACATCACGACCGATCGACGGCAGAGAGTCCAGCGCAATTCCCGCGACCGTGTTCCCCACCGTGGCGTTCATGGTCTGCAGCTCGGCGCCCGGCGTCGACGTGACCTCCACGGTTTGACTAATCGAACCGACTTCCAGCTTAACGTCTAAGGTCAGCGTGAGGCCGATCGTTACGGTCTGGTCGGTGAGCTTGGTCACTCGAAACCCGGTTTTGCTGACCGCGAGGTCATAGGCGCCAGGATTCACGTTCACGAAGACGTACCGCCCGGCTTCGTTGGTTGTGGTAGTTCGCGGCGTGTTTGTAGCCTTGTCCGTCACAGTGACCGTTGCTCCCACGATCGCGGCTCCCGAAGCGTCCGACACCTGCGGGCCGAGATTGGCAGACAGACAGCGAACAAGCACAGCAAAACAGCGAAAATCAAAACAGTTCGTTTACACGACATCAGACCACCTCCTGATTGGGGCACATCGGCCCCATGACTGCACCCGTGTCGATAGCTTGACTGCAATTGAAGGCAACCCAAACGGAATGGCGAACGCCCCATAGGTCGGCTAACCACCCATAATCCTGTGCTCGAAAGAAAAGCAAATCTGGTGCCAGACTCCCATCAAGCTGCAACTGCCATAAAGCGTTGGACTTATTGCCTACCCATAAATTCTATATAGCGGAAATGTATGTAGGAACATAATGCTCTACAAAATTCAGTAGCCCCTGGCCATCTATAGAGTTGCATCTTGTGGCTTCATCCGAGCCTCTACGGGCGCCTGCCTCGGATCAGCACTCAGCAAGCACACCCGCCCGGGAGAACTCTACTACTCGCCATTTCAGTGTCCACAGGCGCCAATGGTGGCTATATATTGCTCCTAAAAAGCTTTGTCAAGAAAATAGTTTAGATTGCCTTTAGCTTTGACTTTTTCCGCTTGAGTGGCAGATCGAAACAAATGGTCTCTCCTCTCTTGAACAAGGATCCGCGGACAACACTGTTTCAGTTTTTCCAGTTGTGCCCGCTCGGACCGGAATGTCCTCGCGCAAAGCGAGCCGAAGAGCCGCAGTGTCCTCCTGAGCGCGTCAACTCTGCGCTTGCTGGCGTCTCAAAGCGTCAGCGCAGGTCGCACTGACCAGCGCATGATGAGCAGAAAGCTCACCGCCGCGATTTTTTGCTTGCGCAGCAATGGGTTGCTTCCGTAGAGTAAGCGTGGTTCTAGGGGCCTTCGGCGGGTGACCTCTATATATAGGTAGCTCGTTGCCGGGCTCCGCGGAGCGCGGGCCGAGTTGTGTGCTGACCGGCCGGCACGCGGGCGGAGGCAGAAGCGCATGACTGCCATCATCACGATCGCAAATCAGAAGGGCGGTGTCGGGAAGACGACGACAGCCATCAATCTTTCCGCCGCCATCGCCCAGCGCGGGAAAAAGACGCTTCTGATCGATCTTGATCCGCAGGCCAATACGACCATCGCGTTCTTCGAGCCTGGCGAAGTTTCCTCCTCGATGTTCGAAGTGCTCGGCGATCAAAAGACGGACCTGGTTGCAGTGATCAAGCCCACAAAAGATCCCATGCTGTTCGTCGGGCCGGGCCGCTTGGCGCTGGCGAAGCTCGAGCAGGCGCTCGCCGGCCAGTTCGACGCGCCGTACCGCCTGAAGGACGCGCTCACTCCCATTTTGAAAAACTACGATTGCGTAATCGTAGATACGCCGCCGTCGCTCGGCATTCTCACGGTGAATGCGCTCGTCGCTTCCACGCACCTCCTCGTTCCCATTCAGGCCGCGTATTTCGCCATCGAAGGGACAGACGACCTGCTCGAGACCTACGAGCGCATCCGCGCGCGGCCCAATCCTGAACTCAAAGTACTCGGCGTGCTCATCACCCTCTTCGACAAGCGCACCAACATCTCGCGTGATACGCTTGGCCAGATTCGTTCGGTGTTCGGCGAAGTTCTGTTCAAAACTAAAATCGGAAAGAATGTGCGCTTGGAAGAAAGTCCCGCCTACAAGGAAACGATATTTTCATTCGCGCCGAAATCACCCGGCGCCGTGGAATACAAGAAACTAGCCACGGAGGTCATCCAACGTGTCCAAGAGGATCGGGTTGCCCGTCACGCTGAAGATGCGGCATGACGCGCACTACATCGAATCGTTGACAACCTACAGCGGGGCGGCGGTCGGCCGGATGATTCCGGTCGAGAAAATCCGTCCGAACCCGGACCAGATCTGCGCGAATTGACGGAGTCGATCCGCGAGAAGGGTGTGCTGGAGCCGCTGCTCGTCCGCTATGTCCCGCGTGAAGAGTGCTACTACATCATCTCGGGCGAGCGCCGCTACCACGCTTCCCGCGCGGCGGGGCTGCGCGAGGTTCCCTGCATCGAAAAGATCGCCGACGACGCAGAAACCCTCGAGCTGGCGCTGATCGAAAACATCCAGCGCAAGGACCTGACCCCGTTTGAGGAAGCCGACGGCCTCCACCGCCTGGCGACGCAGTTCGAATACACGCACGAGGACGTGGCCAAGAAAATCGGGCGCGCGCGCTCTTCGGTGACGGAGACGCTGACCCTGCGCGGTATCCCCGAGCAGCTCCGCCGCAAATGCCTCGAGCACGGCGTCCTCTCCAAATCGCTCCTCCTGCAAATTGCCCGGCAGCCCACCGACAAGAAGATGAACGAAATGCTCCAGCGCATCCTTCACGGAGGGCTCAACCGGGACGAGGCCAGGCGCGAGCGGCGCGACGACCAGCAAACGGCGCTGCGGCCGCGGCCCTTCCTGTTCCACTTCGAGCCGGAAGATGAATCCTTCAAGTTCCGAATCCAATTCCGCAAGAGCCACATCACGCGTGAAGAGCTGATCGCTACGCTGCGCGAAATTCTTGCCTCGCTCGAACAGACTTCCGACGAGGCTGATTCCGCGGTCGCCTGAAACCGGCGAATTCGCGGCACAGCCTGAATCGAGCCGGGAGCAGCTTCGATCTCACATGACGGTGGAGCTCACGCCGCGTCAGAGGAAGATCCTCGAAGAACTCTTCGCAGCGGGATTTCGACCCATCGCGATTGCTCCGTATGAAAGCGCGCTGTGCGTCCGCCGCGGCAATTGTGCTGCCTTGCTGACGCCGGAATCGAACGCGGGACTGCAGCTGCTCGCGCCGCCCAGTTATCTGGTGGACGGTAATTTGAGCGCGCGCGTGCGGCGCCGCGGCAAGGATGTTTTTGTGTGGAAACAGAAGGAAGTCGAAGCAACGCCCGAGCGCAGCGCGGAGGTGGAACAATTCCGCCGCGATTTGCTCGCCCTTCTCGAACACGCCTCCGCTGCGCGAGATCCGGCGTAACGAGCTGCCGCGCTTGGCCATCAGACCAATGTTCTGGACGTCTCTTCGCCGCGGCTTTCTCGACGATTTGCATTCCCAATTCCTGGACGGCACACTAATTCACGTATGACGACATACGATCTGATCTGCATCGGCGCGGGTCCCACCGGCCTCGCTTGCGCCATCGAGGCGCGCCGTGCGGGCATGCGGCCCCTGGTGATCGACAAGGGTTGCCTGTGCAACTCGCTGTTTCATTACCCGGTGAACATGGTATTTTTCACCACTCCCGAGCTGCTCGAAATCGGGGATTTGCCGCTCGTTTGTGCCGCCGAGAAGCCGACGCGGAACGAGGCGCTCAAGTATTACCGAAAAGCGGCGGAGCACTATGCGGTGGATGTCCGGCTCTTTGAACGCGTGGATCGCGTCGAGGGCAGCGACGGCAAGTACGCCGTTGTCACGCAGGCTGCGAACGGAGCGGGCGAGAAACACAGCGGCCGCAAAATCGTCGTCGCCACCGGCTACTACGATCTGCCGAATCTCCTGAATGTGCCCGGAGAAGAATTGCCGCACGTGTCGCACTACTACACGGAGGCTCACGAATTCTGGAGTGAAGACGTCGTGGTCATCGGCGGAAAGAATTCCGCCGCGGAGGCCGCGCTCGACCTGTTTCGGAATGGCGCGCGCGTGACGCTGGCGCACCGCCGAGCCGAACTGGGCACCTCCATCAAGTATTGGGTCCGGCCGGACATAGAGAACCGCATCAAGGCGAATGAAATTCGCGCTCTCTTTCAGACACGAGTGGTGTGTATTGAACCCGATCATGTTGTCGTCGAGAATGCCGCGGGGAAGCGCGGCTTGCGCGCCCGGCAAGTTTTCGCGTTGACTGGATATCACCCGGACTACGAGTTCCTCGAAAAACTGGGCGTGCGGCTCGATCCCGCAACGAAGAAGCCCTCGCTCAATCCGGAAACGCTCGAAAGCAACGTCCCTGGGCTTTATCTCGCTGGTGTCGTGATCGGAGGGACCAATACAAGCGAGATTTTCATCGAGAATGGACGCTTCCACGGCAAGCAGATTGTCACAGCCCTGAAATGAGGCAACGCCGAGGCGGTTTGCCGCCCGAGAATCGCTCTGCTAGACTATTTTTCGATGGCCTCGATTCTGCGCGAAGCGGTTGAAACCTTCACTGCTCTGGTGAAGGGATTCAGCGTGACCTTCCGCAATATGCTGCGGAAGCCGGTCACGGAGAATTATCCGCACGAACCCGTTCATTTTCAGCCCCGCTACCGTGGCATCCACGTGCTGCACCGGGATGAAAACGGCTTGGAGAAGTGCGTCGGGTGTTTTCTGTGTGCCGCTGCGTGTCCCGCGAATTGCATTTATATCGAAGCCGCTGAGAATACCGACGCAACGCGCATGTCGGCGGGAGAGCGGTACGCCAAGGTGTACAACATTGATTATTCGCGGTGCATCTTCTGCGGCTACTGCGTCGAATCTTGTCCGACCGACGCGATCACGCATGGGCACGGATTCGAGCTCGCAACCTACGACATCAATTCGCTTGTCTATCGGAAAGAGCAACTCCTCGAAAAAGACACTTTTGCACTTCCTGCCGTTGACTGATCCACACTAGAAAAATCCGCCGCTGAACAACCGCAAGGGTCGTCGTGTCTTCCTCTTAGAAATATTCAGATTGCGAGACATAAGGGGAGGGGAGGACGTGAGCACGAAGAGGAGGCGAGGAGCGCTTGCAACGGAAGGGAAGACACACGCTCGCGCAGCTCGGCCGACGGGCGCGCCGAAGTCGCCAAGTGCTCAAGCCGCGAGCCGCACGAATGCGCTCGACGCGGCGCCGGACGCGCGGCGCACGCGGCAGCCGGGCACACTCCTTTCCCAAGAATCGCATCCGCAGGGTCTGCGCTCATTTCCGAATTTGCCCGCGCATCTCGATGCAACTCCCGACGTGCGCGCTCATGACGGCCCGCCCGGGCCCGGGCCATCCGCCAAAAGATTATCGGACGCGGAAACACGCGCAGCCGCGGAACCCTTCCGGCGCGGTTCCGGCGCGCGGTGCGAGCGTTCGCGCCGCTCGAGGAGCCAGCGCGCCAGCATGGCGCACGTATTTTCTTCTATCCACTCGTCCAGCAGACGGCCGATCTCCTTTTTGAGGTTGGCGGCATGATTCAAGCGCGAGAGTTCATAGCTCTGCAGCGCAAACGGCGTGGCAGACAACAGAAACTCCCACGGCGGTTGGGTTACGAGTTTGGACAACTGACCTCCTGAGTAAGCAAGGGTCGTGTGCGTACGGTAACACGAAGGTAATAGTTGTCAAGGATTACTAGCATGAAGCGACCTGTGGAAATCTGTGGAAAAGTCCCCGAGGCGATGGACGCGATCTCTCCGGGCAGGGCGTGGCCCGGCGTTGACCCCGACTCGGTCGCGGTCACCCAAAACGAGGTGCGCGCCTGCAGCGCCTGTTCCGGCGATTACGAGGACCCCGACCGCACCGCGCCAGTCGAAGAAAGCGAACGCGACGAGACTGTAGCTCAGGCCGTTAGGCCCGAGGGTTTTGCTTCGCCCGGCGCAGCCGTGGGCAACGCTGAGAACGGCCTCACCCCTCCCGACCAAGTCGGGACAAGTTCCGGGGTGAGCTACAGCTTTCGGCCTGAGGGTTTTTCTCGCCGCGCGGAGGAGCCATGAGCGTCAAGCCGGAGTTCGCGTTCGACGTCTGCTGGGAAGTCTATCGCGGGGCGCGCGAAGTGCTCGAGACCAAGCGCGGCGTTTCCGCGCTCGATTTGCAGGACACGGGGAAATTTCTCTGGCGGCCGGACGTCCGCCCGCGGCTCAACGAATACGTCGCCGACTTCGCGCTGGCGGGTGAAGCCGCGCTCGACGGGCCGGGCTGCGCCTCGCGCATGATTTTGTTCCGCATCTATTACCTGGGCCTTGCGCCCTACGAACGCGCGCGGCCGTTCCTCGGCCTCGGCGAAATGGCCTGGTCGCAATGGACCGAACAGATCCGCCGCCAATGCGGCAAAGAGATTCTGCGCCGCGGCCTCTTCCCCCCAAGGAAATACTTCAATGAAGAGTCCTAGCCGGCGGCGCTCGCCGATCTACAAGGTCAAATAGGCCAGCCGCACCATGGGGGCCAACGGGTTTCAGCGGTGCCAAGTAAGGGCGCAGCATGCTGCGCCCCTACTGCCGAGGTGTCCACTTTGCGATTTGCAGGTGTATTGTGGGCCCTGCTAAAAGAGGCGCGCCTGGCAGTCGCAGTCGTCTGTGCATGCGGGAAGTTCAGACGGGCTGAAGGCGCGAGGAAATCAAATCGCGGATGAGTTCAAAGCAAAATTCGCCTCTGCTCGTAGCCCGGCATTTAGCGCTTGGCCAGGAGTTCGTGGAGCTTCCGGTTCTTATCGGTGGACCGGCGAAAATGGGCCATGGCTTCGGGCCGGACGGCGCTCTGCGAAGGAGCAACAAAGTGGAGGTAATTCTCCATGGCCCTCTCCAGCACAAAGCGCACCGACTGGCCGTTTTCCTTGGCCACTTTGGAAAATTTGACGTAGAGCTTCTTGTCGATTTCCGGGCCGATCTTCACGGTAGCGCTCTTGGGCATGGCTGCCTCCAGTGCCGAACGTTGACCCCGACTGGGTCGGGGTCGCCCATAAAGAAGACCATTTTACTTCGCTCTCTTCGCTTGTCAAGAGAAATCTAGATTTATCTAGAAATCAAGGAAAAGCCTCACTCCTCAAGGCCTGCCTGCGGCAGGCTCGCCTAGGCGAGCAGGCAGTTGTAGGGGCACGATATATCGTGCCCCTACAACCCCAGGCCACCGTCATCAATCTGACTTTGCGTCGCGTCCGCCGGTAAGAAGCAAATACGCCCCGATAAAGGACAAGATTCCAGCGGCCGCGGCAATGACGAGCACCATTGCCAACGAACCAGGGCTAAATTCGTGGCGATGGACGATGAAAGCGTGGTGAATGAGGTGCACAAAGACAAGGCTCGTGAAGAGGACACACACTCCGCTCGTGATGTGCAGGGCGCGCCGGCTCATCGGCTAAATCGTTTCATCGGCTCAA
>QHYP01000345.1:9653-12502 GCA_003224195.1 Acidobacteriota bacterium
CAGCTCCTACGGTGTTGGCGCCTCGGTTGTAGGGGCGTAGGTCGCGCTTCAAGCACGCTTGAAGCATAACGCGCCCCTACTCGGCAAAACCGCTGTGGAATTCGACGTCAACGAACCAACGGCTCACTTCAAAGGAGTGGCCGCCGCGCTCGCCGCTGCGGTCACCGGTTTATAGCCGCACGTGGCGGCTTTCTTCATCGCTTCGAGCGCTTCGGCTGTGGTCATCAGCGCGGTGGTTTGTAGGTTCTTTACGGCGCCGCCGCCGGCGAACGCGATGGCAATCGCCGCCGCGCTGACGTTATCCGGAAACTCCGTGATCGCAATCACGTCGAATTCACCGAAGGCGAAAAACGCCTGGTGGATCCGCCCGCCGAGCCGGTTGACCGGCGCCCGAATCGCCTCGATGCGGTCCTGCGGGTTGGACATCAAACGCGACCAGGCTTCCGTTGTGTAGCTGACTTGATGACAAAAATAGGGCATACGGAGAACCTCCTTGCGCGGAAATTTGCTGCGTCGCCCGCTCTGTGGGCGCAAAGAACAAGGCCCGCTCTGCGGGCGCAAAGGAAATGGACGCGTCGACTGTGCTCTCCGCGCGGTATGTTGTCAAGCGGCGGATCAGTGAACCATGCCGCTTACGCGGCTCATGTTGCACTTCGGGCATCTCCACAGGCGAAAGCTGTGGTTTTCCGGCTGCACTTCGAGCAGGTACAGCGGGGAGCCGTCCTGAGCGCAGTGCAAGCGCGGAATTCCGTATTGGTCGATTAAGTCTTCGCCAGCGGGATTGAAGAAGTACCCGTCTGACCCGCAGTAATGAATATGGCATTCCGGCTCTTGACAGCTATAGACAACCTTCTCTCTGTGGGACGCAAGCTGCTCGCGCCTCATCTCTGCGTGGTGCTCGAAGCAAAGCGGTTGGATGTCCTTCATGACCTTCGCAGGTTCTGTCGCAGGCATTGGGCTGGCTCCTGGAAACACCTGAAATGGCCTTCGAGGCAAGACCCTAGCAATGGCAGGTATTCGTGTCAAGTACAAAAACGCAATCTTACGCGCAAGGCTCCTACAACCCGAGATTCAAGAGTGCTGTAGCTCAGGCCGGAATTTATCCCGACCCGGTCGGGAGGCCTGCGGCTTTTTGGACGTAAGACCCGCAACTTAGAGCTTGTCGTTGAGCGGCGGCGGATTCGGCCGGCTCGCCGGGGGCATGCCGCGCGTAAAACGCCGCGCAGCCGTCGATGCCTCTTCGCGTACGCGCGCTCTGTAGGGGCACGATATGTCGCGCTTCAAGCGCGCTCATGAATCGTGCCCCTACACGAGCCGAAACCGTTGTGCAAGCCGGGAGGCGGCATTTCCACAGGTTTTCCACAGAAAACACCGTCGGAGCGCATATTTCGCTTGACATGGCTGAACGTTATGGTACACTGACAGTCGTAGAAACATGGACAGGGGCCGATGCCAATCGGCCCCTTTTCTTTTGGTAGCACAGGCCTGCCTGCGGCGGCTTGCGTGCTCGAAGCGCGGACGCCTCGGCTGTAGGGGCGCGTCACGCTTCTAGCGTGCTTGAAGCACGACCTGCGCCCCTACTTGGCGCCGCAGAAACCCATTGGCCATGGGCCCCCAAGGTACTGCGGGCCTGCCTGCCCATCGCGGGCGGGCCGCAGGCAGGCAAGAAGGAGCCATTATGCCCTCGTATCAAAACGTAACGCCGCCGCTGGCCGTTTCCCCTGGCGATGTGGGCTTCAGCTACAACAACGAAGCGTTCCCGGGCAGCGCGCAGTCCGGCACGCAGTTCGCGCTCAGCTTTCCCGCCGGCTTTCCGGACTCCGGGCGAGTCGTGCGGTGGCAGACGATCTTCGGCACCGCGCCGACGGCCGTGAACCTTTCGCTCCCCGGACTCCGGGCGAGTCGTGCGGTGGCAGACGATCTTCGGCACCGCGCCGACGGCCGTGAACCTTTCGCTCCCACCGCTGGCGAGGCGCGCACCGTCACCGGCGTCAGCGCGAAATTCCTGCGCATCAAGTTCAACTCCTCCACCGGCGGCGCCGGCCTGACCGCCAAGATCCTCGTCTGAGAAAGCGGGCGCGTAGCTAGAGCTTGTAGGGGCACGATATATCGTGCCCCTACACCCCTTGGTGGCTCGAACAGCAGAGGCTTGCCATGTCCCAGGCAGGCAACGGACGAACGGCGAAAGCGATCTGGGCGCCGGAACCGGTCCTTACGCCGGAGCGGAAACTCTGGCGCGCTGTGCTCGAGCAGGCCTACGAAGACGCCGAACTGCCGCAATGCGAGCAGGGTCGGGCTCGCATCCGGGCGCGGCGATATTTGCGCGCAGACTCGCCGCGTGAGGAAGCCGCTCTGAAATGCGTCTGCGAATTCGCCGAGGTGCCCGCCGACCGCCTTATTCCGTGGGCGCGACGCCGCTATCCCGCAGCCGCTGCCGTTAACACAGTGGTGCCGCCGGCGATGCCCGTTCGCGCACAGTCGCGAAATCTGTAGGGGCACGATATATCGTGCCCCTACACTTACCTGCCCGCCACGGCGGGCCTGTGCGGTTTTCCAAGTTCTCCAGTAGCACAGGCACTCCTGCCTGTGCGGAGTAAAATACAGCGTTCCAAAGTTTTATGGCTTCGCATCCCAACTACGTCAAAAAGCAGATCGCCATTGACAGCGTTTCGTGGACGCCCGTCGTTGCGCCGATCGATTGCCAGGGCGTGGGCATCAAGAACACCGTGGCCGTGGACCTCAAGATTCGCACGGACTCCGCCGACCCCACGACCCAGGACACGATTCCCGCGGGCAATCAGGAAGGCGTGATGGTGTCGCGCTCGCAGGGCACCGTGCAATTTGATCTG
>QHYP01000346.1 GCA_003224195.1 Acidobacteriota bacterium
GTGCGGGTCCGCAACTTCATTGACTCCCAGCGTTGCTACCTGCCTCCGGCGGCGGTGGAATTCCAACATGTGTGTGATGTTGGTATTCGTCAGGACGTCGCCATAAAAGATCCAGAAATCGCGCTCGGAGCCAATCCAACGGCGGTGTGCCAACAGGGTTCCTGCACTCCCGAGCAAGGTCCCCTCCTCGGCGATGTGCACCTTGACACCGTGGCGATGATCTCGGAGATAGCTCTTTACGCAGTCCGCGTGAAAATGTGTGTTTACAAGAACTTCGTCAATACCGTGCCGGCGGCACAGCTCGAGCCAAATCCCAAGAATGGGTACGCTCTGAATTGAAAGCAGACACTTGGGGATCGTGTCGGTCAGCGGCCGCAAACGTTCGCCCTTGCCTGCTGCTAGGATGAAAGCTTTCATAGCGCGGACTTGGCCCTACTCATGAGGAGGGGACAGTCTGCTGAAAAGAGCCTCGCCGGAAGCTCCTGAGACACAACCGGGAACAAATGTCCAGCGCGTGCCGCACTTCTCGTCGCCGTCGACGAACGGATCATTGGCCACCACGTGAGCGCCTTGGAAATCAAGTCCAAACGCCACTTCGCGCAGCTTGAGTTGCGCCATGGCATCGCGAACCTTTCCCTGATGCTGTTCTTCGCAGAAGAGCAAAAGAAAACCACCACCACCGGCTCCGGTGATCTTGCCGCCCAGAGCCCCATTCTGGCACGCCAAGGCGTACGCTTGGTCGATGAACGGATTCGAAATGTGGGAAGAGATCCTCTTTTTGGCTTCCCAGCCTTCGTGCAAAAGGGCACCAAACGTCCGCAGGTCGCCTTTCAGCAGCGCGCGACGCAGATGGTCAGCCAGTTCGCGTATCTCCCGCAGCGAATCCACGGTAGAGGCGATCCCCTTCTTGGTCGATTGCTCTTGTTGCTGAAGAAGTTCCCAGGAGTTATGGGCTGCACCGGTAAAGAACAACATCAAATTACTTTCGAACTCGCGGAGATGGTCAACTCGTAGCATGATGGGCTCTACCGAGGTGCTCCCGTCAGGACGGAAAGTTATGAAATTCAATCCTCCGAAGGCAGCCGCGTATTCGTCCTGTTTCCCCACAGGCTTGCCGAGAATGTTACGCGCGATGTAAAACGATCGTTCTGCTAGCTCGTACTTGGACAATGAGAGATCGAGATAGGTTGCCAATGTCTTTAAGACGCCGACACAGACACTTGCGGACGAGCCTAACCCGCTCCCTGCGATAATCTCAGAAGCCAGGAAAAGATCAACGGAGAGATCGCATCCAAGGTCTTTTATGACCGCGATAGGGATCTCCAGCTCGCTGCGCTTGATGTCCATGCGGGTGATGTCTCGCCAGGTTTCCACAACTCGTAGGTCCGAAGAAATGATCTGGATTTTCCCATCGCTCCTTTTTTGCAGGATCGTATAGAAGTACTTATTGATGGACGCACTCAGGACGGCCCCGCCGAACTTTTCGTAGTACGCAGGCAGGTCGGTACCGCCGCCGCCAAAACTAATACGCACTGGACTGCGTACGATCAGCATTCAAAACCTTCCGGATGCCAAACATGGTATTGACTGTCGGTTTCGACACGGGTGTGGCCACAAGCCTATCTCCCTCCGTCACCCGTCCGAGGAGTGTCCATACAGTCTGCAGCAGAAGAGAAAGATCGAGGAATAGAGACCAATGAAAGATGTACTGGAGATCGAAGTGCGCCTTTTCCTCGGAAGAATGGTCTTCCCGGAGCCCGTTCACTTGTGCGAGCCCCGTCAGGCCCGGTGTGACGCTCAACCGTTGACGCTGCCATATGGAATAATGTTTGACCCTCTCGCGTGGCTCCGGCCGGGGACCTACTAGGCTCATGTCACCTTTCAACACGTTCCAGAGCTGCGGTAGCTCGGTGAGACTGAACCGGGCGAGAATCCGCTCGTACCCTGACAAATCTGGTGCGTCACGATTGACGTTCAAACGGCACATCCAAAACGGATGTCCATTTTTTCCGCAGCGGAGTTCCTTCCTGAACACCTGGTCCTTATGCCGGCGCAACGCGGCTGCGGAAAGGGCCAGGAAAGGTGTACTGAGGACAAGCAGAAATAATGCGCCCAGGAAATCAACGACCCTTTTTAGCTTTAGTCCCATTGTCGAGAGGGTCTGTTCTTCAAGAGAGAGCAGGGGAACATCGTCGATTTCCGTCAGTTTAGCTTTCGAGAGATAAAGTTCATAGCGCTGAGGTACAAGGTGCACTCTCATTCCGGCCTTCCGACAATTGGAGATGAGCTTCTCGCTTTCCAGTCCCGGTGGCAGCGGCTCCACAACGATGAGTTCCTGCACCTTTTTTTTCTGCATGAGCCCCAAAATGTTCAACGTCCGTATCGAGATTGTCCCCACAGGCAAGGTGGAGACTCGATTGGAAGGCTCGGTATCGGCGGGAAACAGGACACCCTCCACTTCCATCGACATTTCCGGATGCCGCGAAATTTTAAGCACTAGGTCGCGCACAAGCTGACCGCTGCCGAGAATGACCACGCGCCGCCTCGCCGCGCCGCGAGGTTGTGACGTGACCAGCCACCAGGCGAGGGAACGAATGGCGATGAATCCCACCGGCAGCAGACTTCCCAAGTAGAGCAGCCCC
>QHYP01000334.1 GCA_003224195.1 Acidobacteriota bacterium
CGATGACAGGTCTGATAGGGCGGATACTTGGAGGGAAGTTCGCGCCACTGGGCGCCGGTGCGCAGAATCCAAAGCACGCCATTGAGCACCGACCGCGTGTCGCGCCAAGGTCGTCCCCGCCAGTCGGACCGTCGCTTCGGTCGGAATACCGGTTCGAGAATCGCCCACTGGGCGTCGGTCACATCCATGCATTGGATTTGACCCCTTTGCAGCTATCCTTCAACCCTCCAGTGAGTTGAAGGTGTTTATGAGACAACCTCTAGTATCTTGCCTTTCTTCCGCCGGTGTGGCAGTGGAGAGAGGGAATCCCGCGGGGGGTGCGGGATTCCCTCTCTCCGTGAAAGTCGATCCGGCACTCCGATAGCGCGAGCCGTCCTGAGCATAGCGGCCCACCAAGTGCGGCCCATAGAACACGCTCCAAGTGCCATCCAAGTGTTCGCATACCAGCACGTGACATTTGGCCAGCGTGTTTCGCCATTTCGTGCGCTCGATCTGCAGCGTGCGGTTGGCGATGCGCACCGTATTGTCCTGGTTCACCACGCGTTCCTGCTGCACCGAAAAGATGCGCTCTAAATCTCTCCCGCAGGCAGGAACAAAGGCGCTCTCCGGCTGCGCCGCCATGACGGAAAACTTGCGGTTCAGCTCGGCAATGTAGCTCTCGCGCAAGAAGCGGTTGGCTTCCTCCACGGTGGTGATCCCGCGCAGCCGCAACTCTTGCGGCAGCCGACGTTGCCAGGTGCCGAAGTTTCGCTCACTGCGCCCGCGCGCTTGCGGCGAATACGCCGGGATCATCTCGATGCCGAGATCCCGCATAGCCCGCCCCACCTGCGTCAGTCGTTGGCGGTCCACGATCTCTCCTTCTTTCGGCGTCAGCCAGAAGTGACTGCCGCGATCGCTGTACAGAGCGCAGAAAATACCGCGCTGCTCCACTACTTCGCGCAACGCCGCCAGGGCCGTGGCCGTGGATTCCTGCTCCACCAACTGTGCGTAATAGATCTCGCTAGTGGCATCATCGAGAACCACCATCAAGTCCTGCCACTGCTCGCCGCCCAGCCAGCGGTGCGAGCTGGCATCGATGTGCAGCAGCATCCCGACCATCGGCCGGCGCTCGCGCTTGCGCCGATGCGGTCCGCGTTTTCGCGTCCTGACCACTAACCCCGCAGCTTGCAGCAACACCTTGATACAGGTGTAGCTATAGTGGATGCCGTGCTCCTCGCGGAGCTTCTCGTGAAAGTGCCGCACGCTGAAATCGAAATACTTCTCTCGATACAAGCACAACACCTGCTCGACCACCGCCCACGGCACACGCTTTGGGCTGGGCCGCCCCTTGCGGCGGTCATACAGCCCGTCAAACCCCAACCGCCGATAGCGGTCATAAAGCCGCCGCAGGTGGCGCGGACTGATGCGCGCAATGTGCGCCGCCTGCCAAAAGGTGATCTGCTTGCCGAGGGCCCGTAATATCACTTCTTCGACCTTCATCGCCCGCTCCCGGGCGCTCGCCGCGTAGAGTGCCATTGGCCGGCCTCCCGGCCTGGCCTTCTACCGCAAAGCCGCCCTTAAAAGCGGACATCTCATGTGCTAATTCAGCGGACATGTCGTGTACTCACGACAACGATTAATTAAGCGTACCGCCAAGAGAATAAAACTTGACGAGCGGCCCCTCGTCGCTGCGCTCGCTCGGGATGACCATCCTCATCAGATGGTCAGAAAAGCGGCGAAATGGTAACGGGCGGCGGGGAAAGGCGGGGCGGATGGATGGCGAGACGCGGGTCCGGAGGAAGATGTGGAGCGTCTCGGTGACGGTCGACACGACCTGCGCTGCCAGCCGCAATTCCCCAGGCGTAAAAGCGACGCCTGGGGCACCCGGCGAGCCCGATCTCTCGAAAGCGGATACCGTAAAAAAGGAAGAAAGGGAAGAGTCAAGGACAAGGGCCTACCTCCTTATCAGGGCGGCTTGCCTGGCTTAGGGAAACACCACTAAGCGTAGGTCGCCAGAGAAAGAGGAGGCGCCGGGCCCGCACCTTGATCCCAACATTCCACGGTGAATCGCACAAGTGTGATCCTCTCATCGAATATTGCAAAACCCCCACCCTCAAAAAGCGAGGGCGGGGCACCCGCGCAATTCCCCAGGCGTAAAAGCGACGCCTGGGGCACCCGGCTAAGAGTCTGGAATCTCGACGACAGTACACGTTTCGGCTTTTGCAGAGGCAATCGCGGCGGCGATTTGCGGAAGCATGAGACGGATCACTTTCCACCGGTTCTTGCTGAGAACGACAACGGCGAGCTTGCGGCCTTTGAGGTCCCGCTGGTAGGGCAGGTTGATATCGGTTGTCAGGAGCACATCGAATCCGGCCTCCTCGGCTGCCCGCAGGAGTTCGCCGTTGGAAAGCGCGCTCCATCCCATCTCTCGCGCGGTCTTGACAGTGTGCTGCGGCAAGGAATGCCGAATACCAACGGGAGTGCCTTGGTCAAACAGGATGAGCATTAACGCTGGCGAGCGGGTGCCGCAAGGCTCTGGGCCGCGAAATCGAGGACTTCCTTGACCTGCTCCCGGGTCAGGCCGTCAAACATTTGCACGATTTCATCGATGGCAAGGCCGTCTTCGAGGTTCTCGAATACCGCGGCAACCGGGATGCGCGTGCCCCGGAAAACCCAGGCGCCGCTCACTCTTCCAGGTACGCTTTCTACCGCCCGGCATTGCGACCAATCGAGTGGCATCTGCGATCCTGTTGGCTCATTTTAGCGCAAAGTTCAAAGAACGACTACGCGGATTCAGTTTTCCTGCGGCACTCGCCTCTTTGCGTAGGGCACCCGGCGCTGGTTTTGCCGATTCCGCTCGGCCAGCAGGCGGGACATCGTTCTGAGGGTCACCGATTCGGATTTCGGCTACGCGACCGTGATTTCGGGGCTCAGGTAAACATCCTGAATGGCATTCAGGAGCTGCACGCCTTCGCGCATCGGCCGCTGGAAGGCCTTTCTGCCGGAGATCAGGCCCGTGCCGCCGGCGCGCTTGTTGATAACGGCCGTCATCACGGCTTCCGCAAAGTCGTTCGCTCCCGACGCGCCGCCGCTGTTAATCAATCCCGCGCGGCCCATGTAACAGTTCGCCACCTGGTAGCGGCACAAATCAATGGGATGGTCGGTGCACAGATCGGAGTAAATTCTCTTGTCGAACTTCCCGTAGCTGGAATCGCCGGTGTTGAGCGCCAGGAAGCCGCCGTTATTCTCCGGCAACTTCTGCTTGATGATGTCCGCCTCGATGGTCACGCCCAGGTGATTCGCCTGTCCCGTCAGGTCAGCGGAAACGTGATAATCCTTGTCCTTCTTGAACGCGCTGTTGCGCAGATAGCACCACAGCACGGTCGCCAGGCCCAGCTCGTGCGCCTGCGCAAACGCCTGGCTGATCTCGATAATCTGCCGCGCGGACTGGTCGGAGCCGAAGTAGATCGTCGCGCCCACGGCCGCCGCGCCCAGGTCGTACGCCTCTTTTACCGTGCCGAACAGAATCTGGTCGAATTTGTTGGGATAGGTGAGCAGCTCGTTGTGGTTGATCTTCAGAATGAACGGAATCTTGTGCGCGTATTTTCGCGCCACCGAGCCCAGCACGCCGAACGTCGAGGCCACGGCATTGCATCCGCCTTCGATCGCCAGCTTGACGATGTTCTCCCCGTCAAAGTAGTCCGGGTTCTTCGCGAAGCTGGCCCCGCCGGAGTGCTCGATGCCCTGATCCACGGGCAAGATCGAGAGATACCCTGTCCCGCGGAGCCGTCCGCCCGAAAACAGCCGCTGCAAATTCGCCAGCACGCGCACGTTGCGGTCCGAAGCGGCCCACACGCGGTCCACAAAATCCGGTCCGGGCAGATGCAGCCGGTCCTTGGAGATTTTCGGGGACTTGAATTCGAGGAGATAGCTTGCTTTATCGCCCAAAAGCTGTTCGATTTTGGTTGTGACCCCGGCCCGGCCGGGGTCAACCGAGCCGCTGACTTGCGTGGTTGCCATTTCGTCCTCTCCTACAATTTGGCGCAATCCAGGAGGCGCGCCGCCGCCCGTTCCACCAACCATAGCACGGTACCATTATGCGGCTGAATGAGTTGCGCGGGAAGCTGTTCGGGCTCGTAAGGCCCCTCGAGAACGGCCTTCAGCGCCGGCGCTTTGTCCTCTCCCTGCACCAGGAACATCACGCGCGCCGCATTGTTCAAGACCGGAGCCGTCATGGTGATGCGCTCGGTGAAAAACTTTCCGACCCAGTTCGAGACGACCAGCCGCTCCTCTTCATAGAGCGCCTTTGTGCCGGGAAACAGAGAGGCGGTGTGACCGTCCGGCCCCATCCCGAGCAGGACAAGATCGAACCGCGGGAACTGCCCGTCCGCGAGCTTGAAGAACTGGCGGAGCGTCTGTTCGTATTCCTTCGCCGCCCGTGCCGCTTCGGGATACTCTCCCTTGATGCGCGCAATCTGTTCCGGCGCAAGCGGGGCTTTCGAGAGCATCGCCTCCTGCGCCATCCGGAAATTGCTCTCCGGGTTGTCGGGGGGCACGTGGCGCTCGTCGCCGAAGAAGAGATGCAGCTTGTCCCACGGAATTTGCGCGCGCAACGAAGGATCCGTCGCCAGCATCGCGTAGAGGGACTTCGGAGTCGATCCACCCGAAAGAGCAATCGCGCAAAGACCCTTTTCCCGCGCGGCCGCGCCTGCCGACTGCGCGAACTCCGCGGCCGCCGCCCGGCAGAGTGCACCGGCGTTCTCCAGGATGCGCACTTCGCGAGTCACGATGTTTCCGTCAGCGGCCCGCCGAATTGGTAGCGCATCGCGGAGAGCACTTTGCCGGCGAATTCGTCCTCGCCGCGCGAGGCGAACCGCTGATAGAGCGCCGCGGTCAGCACGGGCGCGGGCGCGGTCGATTCAATCGCCGCCAAAATCGTCCACCGGCCTTCGCCGGAATCCGAAACGCGTCCCGAAAAGCGCTCGAGGGTGGGTTGGTCGAGCAGAGAGATGGCCGTCAGGTCCAGCAGCCACGACGCCACGACGCTCCCGCGGCGCCACACTTCCGCGATGTCCGCCAGATTGAAATCGTATTGATAGTGCTCGGGGTCGCGCAGGGGCGTGGTCTCCGCATCCATGCTGCGCGTCTTCTTGCCCGCGTTGGCGTGCTTGAGAATGTTCAGCCCTTCCGCGTACGCCGCCATCAGCCCGTACTCAATCCCGTTGTGCACCATCTTCACGAAGTGGCCGGCGCCGGAAGGGCCGCAGTGCATGTAACCCTCTTCCGCCGTCCCACCGGCCTTTTCCCGGCCGGGGGTGCGCGGCACGCTGCCGCGGCCCGGCGCCAGAGTTTTGAAGATCGGATCGAGGCGCTGCACGACATCCTTCTCGCCGCCGATCATCTGGCAATAGCCACGCTCGAGTCCCCAGACGCCGCCGCTCGTTCCCACGTCCACGTAGTGAATTCCTTTTGCCGAAAGCTCTTTGGCGCGCCGGATATCGTCAATGTAATAGGAATTTCCGCCGTCAATCAGGATGTCGCCCTTCGAGAGTTTCGGCGCAAGCTCCGCAATCGTGCTGTCCACCACGGCGGCGGGGACCATCAACCAGACCGCGCGCGGCGCCTGGAGTTTCTTCACGAATTCGTCGAGTGAGCCGGCGGCGGCCGCGCCTTCACCAGCCATTTGTTTCACCGCGTCCGCGCTGCGATCGAAGACGACGCACTGGTGGCGGCCGCGCATCAGCCGCCGCACCATGTTGGCTCCCATCCGGCCGAGACCGATCATTCCGAGCTGCATGGCTCACACGCTCCTTGGTTTGAATTCACACGCGTCCCCGCGTTTTCAGCTATGCACGGAGTGCGCTTTCAAAGCTGCGCAGCCCGCCAGCCGCGTCTTTGCCCAGTTGCACGCGCAGCACGCGCCGGCCGCGCTGCGTCAGGGCCTGAAAATCGCCCAGAGCCTGCGCCTTGATCAACTGGGCGAAGCTATAGTCCGTTTCCGGCACGGGCAGCGGCTCTGCCGGCTCATCCACGAACTGTACGAAAAGTCCGGTATTCGGTCCGCCCTTGTGGAGTTGCCGCGTGGAATGCAGGAACCGCGGACCATAGCCGAGCGTTGTGGCGAGCAGCGTTTTGTCGCGCAACGT
>QHYP01000031.1 GCA_003224195.1 Acidobacteriota bacterium
GTACAATTGCGCGAGCCGTTCGTCGCACGAGTGTAAATGCCGTCAGAGACGGGTTCGCCGACCCCAGCGCCGGGAAAACAGCCGGCCCTGCAGCATACGCATTTTGGATGTGGTGGAACTGGCCATCAAGATTCACGACCGAACTAGCGGGATCAGTCCCAATCCATAGTGTTCCCGCCTCGTGGTGTGTGGTGCCCAATCCGTCGCGCACTTTTCCCGCAGGGGGAGGCGACGCATGCCACGAGTTATCGTAAAAGTATTCGATGTTTGCCGGACTTCCGGCCAAAGCCTGAGCAAGTTTTACCGCGGCTTGGTCCATCGTGTCCCATAGCGTGAGGGCCTGCGGCGTGGTCACGAGATTCACGTAGGCGCGGCGCATTCCAAACTCATCGAGTTCGAACGGGCTCAAGTCCACCCAGCTCGTAGCTGGATTTGTATTCACGGCGTTTTTGTCGCCTACCATTTCACCGATACCGCGAAACGTTATGGTGATTTTGTTGAAGTCTTGTGATGCCAGCAGCTGGTCGAGAAGATCAAGATCAGGCACTACTCGCCACATGGTTTCTTCCGCATTCGCGGAGTCAATAGCAGCGGCCGTGACCTGCAGGTGATACCGCCCCTGCAGCGTTGATCCGCGCACGAGCATCGCGGCAGCGGCAAGCTGCTTGGGCAACGTTCCGAGCACCGATCGTGGGATGCGCACCGTCGTGTTGCTGCGCAGATGAGCCATCAGATTCCGCCCCATTAGCGGGGTCGGAAAAGACTCGAGCGCCAGCCGCGTTGATTCAATGGAGCTTGCCGCCAAGACTACGGAGCAGTCGGCGGAAACGGAAATGAATTTCTGCTGTCCGTTGTAATGGAGTTCGATGGCGTTGATCACGCCATTGCTGTTGTGAAGCTTGACCACATGGGCGCGCGGGACAAGGAAAAATCTCCGCGCAGGATCTGGATCTCCTGCCGCTTCCCGGATCGCATCCGTCAGAATCGGCGCACTGCTGTACTTGTCGAAAGGAAAAAGGCCCGGCGCCGGGGCCGCAGCTTGGACCGCAAGGGGGGCCACCTCAGCGCCGTCGACAGTTGACACTTTCTTTACGGCAGCGTCCATCGCCTTTTTCAGAGCGTCATAAAGGTCGCCACTGATGAAATCAGTGGCCGGGTCCACCCCGGTCTCTTTTTCCGTGTCGTTGTAGTTTACCTTCAGATAAGTCTGCAATTCGGCAGGCCAATTCTTGAGATCCGTGTCTGTTAAGCGCGGTGACCAACCACCCCAGTACAACGACCGACCTCCCACGCAATACGCCAATCCAGGGAATCCCACATTGCTGCGCCACGGCAGTCCCCAAACCCGTTCGCGGGGAATGCCGGGGTCGGACGTGATAGGTCCGGCGGCATTCAAGCCGATGCGACTGAGGTTCTGGACATGTTCAGAAACCAAGAAATTGCCTGCTTCCAAGAGCAGAACTCGGAGGTTGCCCTTACCTTGTCGATAGATTTTTTCGGCGACGTAAGAGCCATACATTCCGGCTCCGATCACGATGGCATCGAATGGAAAGCCGCCGTTGTTGATTGCTTCATCGTAGGTGTTGCAAATGTACCGGCCTAATACATCGAGGGAGAAAGTGGTTTCCTGAACTTCGACCGTGTTCGGTCCTTCCTGGAGATTGCGAATCATGTGGTACTCCTTCCGGCCGACTGACGGGGGAGAGTGGAACAGAATTCTAGGACTGCCTTGCTCGAATTACCAGAGCGCAAGTTACCGAGGAAGCTTCGACCAGGTCTGGGACCGGTCGCTAGCGAGCAAAGCAGATGAGGCGCAGCCGGCCTCTCCTCTCGCAAGAGGAAGGGAGACTCAGATCCAAGTTGGGTCCAACTTGGGTCCAAATACTGCCAAATTAGGTCCAAAACCGTGTACCATGACGCAGAACAAAGCCAGACGGACCAACAAGATAGATTTTTTGCAACTGCCTTGGGCGCAGGAGGTCCCGAGTTCAAATCTCGGCGCCCCGACCAGAATGGCCTTGCATTGCGATACGCTGCGCGTTTTTCGGATTTTCGATCCAACACTGTTTTTGGTTGCCAGGAAAGGACCCAGAGTCTTTACGCACGCCCAGATGCCAGCCGGTGGCGGCAGACTCCGTCTCAGACAGACAGTTGTTGCTGCGTTTCGCTTAGGCTGTATTATGACATCCGATCTTTCGCACGCGCCATTTTCGGACAGGACTCCTCAATGATTGGATCCATTCTGCTTGGCTTTGCTCTTGGCCTGCAGCACGCCACCGACAGCGATCACATCGTCGCTGTGACCGCACTCGCGAGCGAGAACGGCAGCGCGCGGCGCTCCGCGCTCACCGGGGCATTCTGGGGACTCGGTCATCTGTTGACGCTTTTTCTCGTTGGCAGCGCCCTCATCCTCCTGCGCGTGCGCATGAGCCCGCGCCTCGATTGGGCACTCGAGTTGCTCGTCGCGCTGACGCTCATCTGGCTCGGCGTTCACACGGTCCGCAAATGTTTCGCCGGCCGCTACCATTTTCACGCGCACGAACATGGCGCTCGCGCTCACGCGCATCTCCACTTCCACCCAGAGGCCGAACCCGGGCACGTGCACGATGCTCATGCTTGGAAAAATGTCCCCCACGGGCTCGGACACGGCTCAACCGCAGTGCTCGTGGGAATGGCCCATGGCTTGGCGGGCTCCGGCGGGCTGGCTCTCCTGGTTTTGGCTTCCATCCCCTCGCGGCTGCTTGGCCTCGTGTATCTCATCGTGTTCGGCGTGGGAGCATTGACGGGCATGGTGGTTTTCAGCGCCCTGCTGGGTCTCCCTTTTTCTCAAGCCGCAAAACGAGTGATGTGGGTCAAGGTGATGCGCATCGCCGCCGGCTCTGCGAGCGGGCTTCTCGGTGTCGTCCTCGCATACCGCGCGCTTCTGCCCGGCGCATTTCCCTTCTGATGAACATTTACTAGATTTTGTGGACTGCGTTATGGCGCGGTGTCGAACTCTGGATTCGGGAGTGCAATGGACTTCACCGGATTCCAGAAATCGCACTTGTTGACACAGAAGATCTGCCTGGACTCGACGAGCGTGGACTACGTGCACGGCCCGGTTGGGATGACCAAGCCCGACAGCGATGCGACGGGCCCGTATGTGTTTGCGAGCTAGTGCCGTTCCAACTAAATGAGCTGGGCAAAAGGATATGGACTTCCAGATCTACTCTGCGAAGACGTCAAGAAAGAAGTTGCTCCAACAAGTTGGAACGGCACTAGAAGCTGTTGCACAACCCGGTTTTGACCCAATGGATTCAACAACTTAGCGAGGTTATGCAATACGCTCTAGTGTCCCGCGCCGCAACCCTGCTCAACTTCTTGTCGTAGGCTCGGATCGAGGAGCGCGCCGCGCCAATTCACCGCGGAGCACACCTGCCACGCGGTAAGCCCCAGCGCACCGCGTAAGTCCGCGCCACTGAGATTGGCGCCGTCCAATCGCGCATCGCGCAGTACAGTCCCCTGTAGAACCGCGCCGTAAAAATCGCTCCTTTGCAGATCAGTTTCCAGCAGGATCGCGCCCTGCAATTGCGCGTCCGTGAACTGCGCGCCCACAAGTTTGGCGGCCGAAAGATCAGTTTCATGAAGAATGGCGCGCGCGAAGATGGAACTTTCCAGGTGAGCCTCGCGCAAATCGGTCCGCTCAAGGTTGGCTCGCGCCAGAAGTGAGCGGCGCAGATTCGCACCATACATCCGCGCCCCGCCGAGTTTCGCTTGTGCGAAGATCGCATCCTCGAAGCTGGCGTAGGAAACGTCCGCATTCCGCAGATCGGCTTCCGCAAAATTCGTGTGGTTGGCGTCGGCCCCCACAAGAATGGCGCGGCTGACGTCGGCATGGTCGAGGATAGCCCCGCGCAAATTCGCTTCCCGGAGATTGCTCCCGCGCAGTTCCGCTTCGGCCAAATAGGCGCCTTCGAGGTTCGCGCGCCACAGCCGAGCATTGATAAGATAAGCGCGGTAGGCGCGAGCGTAGCGCAGACTCAATTGACTGAACTGCGCCCCCTGCGCAAAATCCGGATTCTCCTGTCCCTTCGCCGAAATCTTGGGGCGCGTGGAGATCTCGCACTCCGTTAGGTTGGCATAGGGATTGTATCCCGCGATGGCCAGAATCTCCGGAACCCATCGCCATGCGGCGATGCGTCCTGAATCAGCCTCCTTGCCGGCATTCGGTGGGACACCGCGCAACACGCCAAGCGAGACCAAAGAAAGAAAGAGGCCGGCGAAAGCCGCCGCGCCCGCGGAAATCTTCACCAGATGCGACGTGCCATAGGATCGGGCCTGCGGAGAGTCACCCGGGTGAAGGACGCGCGCGACGAGCTTTGGCAAGCTGCTGGCCGCAGTCACGGCCGCCAGAACAAGAACGATCTGCCACACCGTGCCTCGGAGGTCTTGACGCGTCAGATAACGAAACCAGAAGAATGCAAGCATCGCGGGAACGGCCCAGTAGGCAAAAAGCATCGCGACGCCCGACTCGAGCGACGCGAGCGGCGAACGCGTTTCTTTCATCCAGCGAAAGTGGCCCCGCGCGAGCCCCATCAGATACCACGGCCCGGTCTTCTCCAGCGTCTGTCCGTCCGGAAACACAGCGGGCAGCGCCGCGACGCTCCCCCACAGCCGCAAGACCAGGAAATGAAAACGCAAGAACAAACAAAACAGAAACAGAGGAGCCCCGAGATAAAAACCCACCATCGGCACCGCTCCCGCGTATCGCGAGAAAGCAATCGCTGGTGAATTTTTCATCAAACGCAGGTCCGAAGTCGTGCCGACGACGATAGCGAAAAACAGGCTGACGGCAAGCATGGCCAGGTAGTGCCAGCGCGCCGTCTTCGTGGCCTGATTTACCGCCTTCGCCCCATCGAACTGGTGGATCGATTCCGGAAGAATCGCATCGAAGAGGTTGGTCCCCCCGAGACGCCCCACCCAGGTCCCTTCCGCCCCGTAGAGCTTCGCCCCCATCAGGTTGGCGCCGCGCAGTTCCGTGCCGAGCAGATTGGCGTCCCGGAGGTCGGCCTGAACCAGGCACGCATCCTGAAGGTTCGCCATGGAGAGATCCGCGCCGCGCAGGTTCACCTTTTGCAGATTTGCGCCCTGCAGGTTGACGCCGGTCAGTTCGGCGCCAGCAAGATTGGCGGAGCACAGATCGGCCTTGCTCCCAGACTGTCCGCCGGATTCAACCCAAATCTTGTGCTGATCCAGAATCTCCGCGAGTTCCAGCAGCGGAATTACACCGCCCTGCTCCTCTCGCGAAGGAGGAACCTTCCAGTCTTCCAATTCCTCAGCCATGCCGCTTTTTTCTGCGCCCTTGTCTGCAACCTTCTCCTCACTCTTTTCCGCGTTCATCGCCCACACCACAGTTTTTGTATCAGTCTTCATGCTTTCGCGCCGTTCACTTGGTTCGTTTGGGCCCCGCTAAGAACCAGCGGAACATTGTCAAGTGTGACCGCACAGCGGTCAACATCAAGCGTGACCGCACAGCGGTCAACGCAAGGTACAAGACAACCAGAGGCTTTCGTTCCTCGCCGGTTTCGTCTGTGCTGGGCGACTTGGATTTTCTCGCACATGGGCTGCAGAAGTCGCCTGACCGCAAGGGCATGGCGCGGATTGGTAACCCGCTGCTGCGCGGCTGCAATGGAGCTTGACTTTGAACTAGGTGGATGGGGGGAGGAATTCTGAGCGAGCTGAAGAAACTGGCTGAAAAACCTAAGCGGAGTCTGCAGTGGGTTGTGAAACTAACCGGGGCGCTCCGCTGAGGGGCCGATGCGCCCCGGCTTATCCTGCCCGCCTCCGCAGGTAGCGAGCAAGAAACTCAATCTCTACTCGGCTTCGCTGGCGCGCAAGAACTCGTAGCGTTCGATGGCGGCAACCACGCCAACTGTTCCTTCGGCGCGATTCTCCGTGCGCTGGATTCGGCCGAGGCAGCGAACGCGCACAGGGCCTGCCAGAGTAATCTCGTTGGGCAGGGTGAGGAGAATTTCGACGGCCGAGCCTTCCTTGACGTCGCGGGAGAGATAAAAATAAACACCGCGGGAGCTGACGTCGCGGGATTCTGTGCTGGTTTCGCCGATGGCGGATCCGGTGGTCCAGCGCACGGTCAGGGGCAGGCGCATTTGAAAACGTTGGGTCGTGCGGCGGTCAATACCGGACAAGGCCAAGCCTCCTGTATCAAAGGGAATTTTATAGGGCGGAGACAAAGCGAACAATAGGACTCCGGATACAAAAGGACGTCGGGGCTAAAGGGTACGCCTGTACTATAACTGGCTTGTACTGACGATTTGTGTTTCGAGGATGCGGTTCCACCCTTTTCCGACCCAATAGGACACCCACCGTTCCGTGCCTCGCCTTTCCGGTCGCAGTGGGCGCCTGATTCGCATTGCACTCCCGGCGTGGCGCCTCTACAGCCCGGCGTCTCCTTATGTTAATTCGCAAGTCCCTTATTCCAAATGGGTTAGCGAGAAGAGATCTCGCGGAGGACGCACCTCAATGGCTTGGGTTTGCGGCACAGATGGGCTAGAGTATCGCGCACCATGGGCATTACTGGGTGGATGGCCAACAAGCTGCGCTGCTGGTCGTTTTATAGGTTCGGCTGCTATCGCGGCACGGGCGGGCGGCTCGAATACGTTGCGCCGGACTGGAGCGAGGTGCAGCTTGAAGTGCCGCTCTCTTGGCGCACACGGAACTACGTGGGCACGATCTTCGGCGGAAGCCTTTATGGCGCAGTGGACCCTTTCTACATGCTTATGCTGATCAAGCGGCTGGGACCGGACTTTGTGGTGTGGGACAAGGCGGCGACAATCCATTTCAAGAAGGCCGGCCGCGAAACGCTTCGCGCGCGGTTGAGCATGCCCGATGCGGAGCTTGCCGCCATCCGCGCTGCGCTCGAGACACGGCGGTCGGTGGATCGCACATACTCGGTCGATCTCGTCGATTCTTCGGGAACGGTCTGCGCCAGTGTCGAGAAGGTAGTTTACATTCGGCGGCGTTAACGCTGCCGGCTCGATTCACAGAACGCGCGCTCGCTGGCTTCGTTTCTTGCTTCCCTAGGGCGTTACTTCTATTCTCGGATGCTTATGTTGCTCGAGGAACGAATTGCGTTGATTACAGGGTCGGGGCGCGGGATTGGGCGGGCGATTGCGCGGCTTTTCGCCGGGGAGGGTGCCGCGGTTTTCTTGACGGCGCGGACAGAAGCGGAGCTGGCGGCGACGGCGCGAGAGATCGCAGCCGACGGCGGGGAAGCCGCATATACCCCAGCCGATCTGACGAAAGAAGCGGACTGCACGCGAATTGTGGCGGCGTGCCGGGAGAAATTCGAGCAGATAGATATTCTAGTGAACAATGCGGGACACTACGGGCCGGTCGCGGCGGTGGAGGACTATCCGATTGCGGACTTCGATGCGGTCGTGAGCGTGCATTTGCGCACGGCGTTTATCCTCTCAAAGCTGGTGCTGCCCGAAATGTATGTGCGTCAATCGCGCGTGATTGTGAACATCTCGAGCATCTCGGCTAAGGCGGCGTTTGCATGGGGCTCGGCCTACGCTGCGGCGAAAGCTGGGCTGCTGGGGCTGACGCGCGTGACAGCCGCTGAAGCTGCGCGCAAAGGCGTGCGCGTGAACGCACTCTGCCCGGGACCCGTGACGGAGACGATGATGTCGAAGGACCTCGGAGTGGAATTGGCGAAGCGGCTGGGCGTGAGCCCGCAGGAGCAGCTCGAAGGATTTTTGAAGACGCTTCTCCAGGGGCGTGGGCAGACGGCGGAGGAAATTGCGCGGGCCGCGCTGTTTCTGTGCTCGGATCAGGCCAGCGCGATTACCGGGCAATCCATCAACGTGGACGGTGGCGCGGTGTTTTTCTGACGGTCCAGCTAAGGATCGTCATCGCGACGAGCGCAGGGAAGAGGGATCCCCTGTGGCGACCGACGATCAGTGGATATCACTCTTGAGAACGGTCCCGGCTTTCATCACGAATTTGACGCGCTCGAGTTCGGTGACGTCCGAGAGCGGGTCGCCGGAGACGGCGACGAGGTCGGCGAATTTGCCGGCTTCGACGGAGCCGATTCGATCGCTCCAGCCCAGGAGTTCCGCAGCGACGGCGGTCCCGGAGCGGATGGCCTGCATCGGCGTCATTCCGTACTTCACGTAGTATTCAAACTCGGTGGCCTGATTCAGAGCTTTCCAATCGAAGCCGCCGGCATCGGTGCCGAGAGCAATCTTCACGCCCTTTTTCAGAGCCTTTTGGAAGGCGACTTTCTCGAGGTCCACCATCTTCACCCAGTTGCCGCCGCGGCCCGGGGCAACGTACGCGCCGACGGTAATCGTCGGCACCCAGTAAATGCCCCGGCGCACCATTTCATCCATTTGAGCGTCGGTGAGCCCGTCGCCATGTTCGATGGTGTCCACACCGGCGCGGAGCGCCGCCGCGATGCCGTCCGAGCCGATGGCGTGAGCGGCGACTTTCTTCCCCAGACGATGCGTTTCTTCGACGATGGCCTTGGCTTCGTCGTCGGTGAAATTCACGCGGCTATGCAGAACGCCGTCAGCTTCGAAATGGTAGCCGCGGTCTGAATAATACTTGATCCAATCGGCTCCGCGGGAGACTTGCTCGCGCACGGCCTTGCGGGCACCGTCCGCGCCGTCCACGAATTGCACGCCGTGCGGCACCTCGATCTCCCAGGAATAGCCGAGCAGCGGATACATTCCCGTGGGCGTCATGGCGCGCGTGGCTACCTGCATGCGCGGGCCGGGCACTTCACCGCGCTCGATGGCCATTTTCACGTCTACATCGGCGTACATGGCGCCTTCGGTTTCGAGGTCGCGGAGCATGGTGAAGCCATGGTCGAGCGCAATGCGCGCATTGCGCGCGCCAAGGATGGCGCGGTAGGGGATGGACTGCTTCAGGAGCTGCGCGTCGTATTCCTCGGCGCTGATGTCCCCGTTCAGAAGAACGTGCGTGTGCGTGTCAATAAAGCCAGGGAGAACCGTGGCGCGGGAAAGGTCGATGAGCTCCGCGCCGGAGGGGGCCGCACCGCCCGGGGTCACGGATACGATCTTGTCCCCTTCCACCAGGATCAGGGCGTTGGCGACAGGCTGTTCACCCTTGCCGTCAATGAGTTTGCCCGCGCGAATGGCGATGCGCTTGGGCGTCTGGCCCCGGGCTGGAAGCAAGGCGAGAATCAATACACAGATAAGAGCAAACAGGCGGCGCATCATGCGGACCTCCGCGAAGAGCGCCGGAAAGATTAGCAGAGATGTAAGGATTCGTCGCGGGAGGACGAGACACAAAAAGAGCCAACCGCTCTTTCGCGCGGTTGGCTCGATTTGTCTGTTAGGTCTCGTACCGCCGGCTTGGAGGGCCCGGCGGAACTAGCCAATCTTCTCGTTTTACTGCACAGGTTCGGAGCGCGGCCGGGTAAAAGGCCGCTTAACCATTTCGTCAGCGAACGACAGCCCGCGCTGGGCCAGCCCAATCACTGGGCCCGAGCGCTGCTGCACACGCGCCATTCCCGCTTCCCACGCTCTCTGAAGCAGGAGAAATCCGATGATCAAAACACAGATGAACGCAAATCCGGCGGCAAATAGAGCGAAGGCCGCCAGCAGTTCCCGGACAAAATACACCTGGAAAGCGATGACGGCGCTCAGAAATGCCCACATCCACTTCCGGCCATGGTCTCTTGTTCTCATTCGTCCCCTTGTTCCCATCCCCTTAGTGACTGAAACCCACTGAAAATCAATTCGTTTCGACTTCCCCTTTTTGATGCGCGAGATGGCTTTTTGGACCCATCCCCCGAACCTGTCCCATTAGACAGCATCGGGGCCCAAAAGGCGATGGTACCGTGGACACATTTTTTGTACAATACGATTCTACTAGTACCGCCTAGGCGAGGCAGAGAAATGATCTAACTACCATGTATACAGTGGTTTAGCGCCGCTGTCCGATTCTGGAGATTCTTCGCCTAGTCTTTGCTGTCCTCGGTTTTCCACAACCTGTACCAAGGGACAGGCCTTCCGCCGCCCTCTTGCTGCCAAGATCAGCCCCCCGGCTTGTTGTTCTTGCCGCCCGGAACACCCCTCAACCCACGGGGCTGCTACAAGCTATTGCACAAACCGGTTTTGACCCAATGGATTCAACAACTTAGCGAGGTTGTGCAACACGCTCTAGTCACATTGGGGCAGGCCAGAAAGGTCACAGCTCAGTCTGGGGATGCCCGGCCGCGCTTATCGCTTGCTCTACGGTAACTTGGCGGCCCACTCACCCCAGTACGATTTGTCTCGTTTTCTGGATGCCGGAGCACCCAAGCCCGTCTATCTCGTGGCCGCGCTCGGCCCCGAAGAGCTGACGAGGAACTACGTGGATCCTCGTCCCTTTGCCGAGCGCCACCTTGTAACGCTGTGGATTGCCCTTGGGATCGCAATCGTGCTCCTAGGATTCTCAGCATTGCGCGCCCTGCGCGGCGGGAAAATGGCAGAGCCTGCTAAGGAGGCCTAATCGGTCGAGTGGGCCGGGGCGGGTTGGCTCGCGCCGGAGCGCTGAATCCAGGTCTGCAAGCGATCGAGATAAAGATAGACGACCGGCGTGGTGAAGAGTGTGAGCAGCTGGCTGAGAATCAAGCCGCCAACAATGGTGAGGCCGAGCGGCCTGCGCAGTTCGGAACCTGTCCCAGTGCGAAGGGCGAGTGGGAGCGCTCCGAGAAGGGCGGCCATGGTGGTCATCATGATCGGCCGGAAGCGCAGGAGGCACGCCTGGTAGATAGCTTCGACGGCAGGCTTCTCCTGCAAGCGCTCCACCTGCACGGCAAAATCAATCATGAGAATCGCATTCTTCTTGACAATGCCAATGAGCAGAATAATGCCGATGAGTCCGATCACGTTCAGTTCGTTGTGAAAGAGAAGCAAGGCCAAGAGGGCTCCGACGCCCGCCGAAGGAAGCGTGGAAAGAATCGTAATGGGGTGAATATAGCTCTCGTAAAGAACGCCGAGGACAATGTACACAGCGGCCAGCGCAGTAAGAATTAAGACCGGCTCCGACGCCAGCGAATCTTGATAGGCCGCCGTGGACGTCGGGGGGCACGCCGATTTCGCGCTGCGCGGTCTGTATCTCGCGGACGGCGTCGCTCAAAGAGGCTCCCGGCGCAAGATTGAAGGAAAGAGTGATCGAAGGAAACTGGCCCTGATGGTTGACGGTGAGGGCATGATTCGATGGAGCGAAATGTGCGAAGGCGCTGAGGGGCACGAGCTTGCCCGTCTTCGATGCCACATAAATGCTTTTCAGACCGTCGGGGTTCTCCTGGTACTGGGGCAAAACCTCAAGCACGACGTGATACTGATTCAGGCCCATGTACATGTTAGAGACCTGGCGCTGACCGAATGAATCGTTCAGCGTATCGTCAATCGCCTGGAAGGAAACGCCGAGGCGCGAAGCCGTCTCGCGGTCCACGACAAGCGAGGCTTGCAAACCGTGGATTTGCTGATCGCTGTTCACATCGCGCAATGCGGGGATTCTGCTGATCCGCTGCATCAGAATGGGGGCCCATTGGTTGAGGTCCTGGAGATGGTCGGCCTGCAAAGTGTATTGGTACTGGGCGCCGCCGAACCTCCCGCCGACGTTGACATCCTGAACAGCCTGGAGGTAAAGCGCGGCACCTGGAATCTTTGCCAGCTTTCCGCGGAGGCGCGCGATCACCTGATCGGCGCTGATTTTTCGTTGCTCGAGCGGCTTGAGCTGGGCAAACATGCGAGCGGTATTGCCGCTGCCTCCGCCGGCGAAGGCCGTTACCGTATCCACGGCAGGATCTTCCATGACGATTTTGACGAACGCCTCCATCTTTTGGGAAAGGGCGCTGAAGGAGATGGCCTGGTCGGCCTGAATGGAACCGTTGATGCGCCCAGTATCCTGCTGCGGGAAGAAGCCCTTCGGCACAACCTTGAAAAGATAGAGATTCAGGCAGATGGTGCCGATGGTGATGAGCAATATGCTGAATTGATGGCGCAGCACCCAGCGGAGGCAAAGATCGTAGCGGCGAAGCAATCCGTTAAATGCGTTCTCGAAGATCCGGTAGAGGAGGCCATGACCGCCCTCCTCGTGCCGCAAGAAGCGCGCGCACATCATTGGCGTGGCCGTGAGTGAAACGAAGAGAGATACGCCGATGGCCACGCTGAGGGTGACGGCAAACTCGCGGAACAGCCGCCCGACGATCCCGCCCATCAGCAAAATCGGAATGAAGACGGCCACGAGCGAAGTGCTCATGGAAAGCACCGTGAAGCCGATCTCCCGCGAGCCCTGGAGCGCTGCCTGAAAGGGCTTCATGCCCGCTTCGAGGTGTCGCGCGATGTTCTCGATCACAACAATGGCGTCATCCACGACGAAACCCGTAGAGATCGTCAGCGCCATGAGGGATAGATTGTCCAGGCTGTAGCCCGCCAGGTACATGACGCCGAACGTGCCGATGAGTGAAAGTGGAACCGCGACGCTGGGAATGGCGGTTGCCCAGACGTTGCGCAGGAACGCAAAAACGACGAGCACAACGAGCGAAATTGAGATCAGGAGCGTGATCTCGACGTCACGGATGGAGGCCCGGATGGTTGTGGTGCGGTCGTTGGCGACCCCGAGATGTAAAGAGGGCGAGATGTCCGTCTGGAGTTGCGGGAGGAGCGCGAGAATGCGGTCCACCGTCTCGATCATGTTCGCGCCGGGTTGGCGGAAAATTGCCAGCAGAACCGCGGGCTCGCCGTTGGACATGCCCGCATTGCGAACGTCTTCGACGGAATCAATGACGTTGCCGATCGCTTCGAGTCGCACGGGCGCGCCGTTGCGCCAGGCGACGATCAGAGGGCGATACTCATGCGCCTTGAAAAGCTGGTCGGTGGCGCCAATGCTCCACGCATGGCCGGGGTTTGCCACCTCGCCCTTGGGCCGATTCGCATTCGCCGAGGCGAGCGCCGCGCGCACGGTCTCCATGCTGATGCCATAGTCGTTCAATTGCGCGGGATTCACCTGCACGCGCACGGCAGGGCGAGCGCTTCCCCAGACGAAGACCTGGCCGACGCCTTCCACTTGCGCAAGCTTCTGCGCGAGGATGGAGTCCGCGGCGTCATACACCTGTCCCCGCGGAATATTGGTGGATGTCAGACTCAGGAGAAGGATCGGCGCGTCCGCCGGGTTCACTTTGCGATAGGTCGGCTGGCCCGGCAGGTCGGCGGGAAGCTGGCCGCGGGCGGCGTTGATGGCTGCCTGGACATCGCGCGCGGCGGCGTCGATATTGCGGCTGAGTTCGAACTGCAAGGTGACGTTGGTCGAGCCGAGCTGGCTCGTCGAAGTCATCTGGGTGATGCCGGCGATGCGGCCGAATTGCCGCTCGAGCGGCGTGGCCACCGCCGAAGCCATGGTCTCCGGGCTGGCTCCCGGGAGTCCCGCGCCCACCGAGATGGTCGGGAAATCCACTTGTGGCAGCGGCGCGACCGGCAGGAACCGGAAGGCCACTGCGCCCGAAAGAAAAATCGCCAGCGTGATCAGCGAGGTCGCAACAGGACGCCGGATAAATGGCGCGGAAAAGTTGGACGAAATATTCAACGTCTAATCCGCCTGAGCCGGCTGCCCGACCGGACGGCCGATGCGGAAACGAATCCGTTTGGCCAGCCAATCAAACGCCAGGTAAACGACGGGCGTGGTGTAGAGCGTAAGCAACTGGCTGAGCAGCAATCCGCCAACGATCGTGATGCCAAGCGGCCGGCGCAGTTCAGAGCCCGTGCCCGTGTCGAGTGCCAGCGGCAGACCGCCGAGCAACGCCGCCATCGTGGTCATCATAATGGGACGGAAACGGAGCAGACAGGCCTCGTAGATCGCGTCGAGCGGCGACTTCCCTTCCCGGCGCTCCGCCTCCAGCGCGAAGTCGATCATCATGATGGCGTTCTTTTTGACGATGCCGATGAGCAGAATGATACCGATGAAAGCGATCAGCGTCAGCTCAATCTTGAAGAACAGCAAGAATAGAAGCGCACCGACGCCGGCGGAAGGGATCGTGGCGAGAATGATCGTCACGGGATGGATGAAACTTTCGTAGAGGATGCCGAGAATGATGTAGACGGCGGCGAGAGCGGTGAGGACAAGCACGAGAACGGAGGATTGAGAATCCTGAAACGTTTGCGCAGTACCCTGAAAGCCGCCGTGGACGGTGGGCGGCATGTGGAGCTGGGCCTGTGTTTCCTGAATCTTTTTTACGGCGTCACCCAACGGAAGAGATGGGTCTAGATTGAAGGATAAAGTGATGGAAGGAACGAGGCCCTGGTGATTGACGGAGAGAGAGGTGCTGGTCGGCTCGTAGTGCGCGAAGGCACCGAGCGGAACGACCTTGCCGCTGCTGGAAGGCAGGTAAATGTGATTCAAGCCGTCGGGGCCTTGCGTGTATTGCGGCAGGACGTCGAGAACGACGTGATATTGATTGAGGCCTTTGTAGATGTTGGAGACCTGGCGCTGGCCGAAGGCGTCGGAGAGCGTGTTGTCGACATCTTGCAAAGAAACACCGAGGCGCGAGGCGGTGTCGCGATCGACGACAAGAGTGCTTTGCAGGCCGCGGACTTGTTGATCGGAGTTTGCGTCGTTGATGCCGGGAACTTTTTTTATGGCTTCGAGGAGCTTGGGCGCCCACGCGTTCAGATCGTTCAGATTTTCGGCTTGCAAAGTGTATTGATACTGCGCGGCGCCGAAGCGCCCACCGATGCTGAGGTCCTGCACGGACTGCATAAAGAGAGCTGCGCCTGGAATTCTTGCGGCTTTTCTGCGGATGCGCGCTATGACTTCGTCGGAACTCATTTTTCGCTCTTCGAGCGGTTTTAGCTGGGCGAACATGCGGCCGGTGCTGGAGCCGCCACCGCCGCCGACAAAAGACGTGGCGGTTTCCACGGCGGGATCCTCTAAAACGACGTTTGTAAACTGCTTCAATTTGTCGGACATGTTGGCGAAGGAAGTGTCCTGATCGCCTTGAACGGCGCCGTTGATGCGACCGGTGTCTTGTTGCGGAAAGAAGCCTTTGGGAACGACGTAGAACAGATAGCCGTTCACGCACACGGTGCCGATGGTAATGAGCAAGACGGCGAATTGGTGGCGTAGAACGACGCGCAAAATGCGATCGTAAAAACG
>QHYP01000335.1 GCA_003224195.1 Acidobacteriota bacterium
GAGGCCGCGGAAGTGCGCGCGGCGATTGATACGCTTGCCCAGCGTATTGATGTGGACCCAGCACGCTTCGGATTGTGGGGATACAACCTTGGCGCCTATGCGGCGCTGAGCGAGGCGGAGAAGGATCCGCGGGTGCGGACCATCATTCTGGACTCAGTCTATGACGATCCGGCGCAACTGGTGATGGTCGAAGTGAAGAAAGCGGGACTCGGGCGTTTCCAGTTTTTGATCCATTGGACGCAGCACGGTTTCCGCTGGATCAATCACCAGTACCGCGACGTTCCGCCACTGTCGAAATCGCTGGGACAGCTTGCCGGAGTTCCCAAGCTGTTCATCGAGGCCATTGACCAGCCGGACCTGGCAGAGGCGACGCGGGAGATTTTCCTCGAGGCGCCGAAGCCGCGCGAAGAGGCGGTTCTCGGACGCGGGAATTTCGTCAGCATGGATGACGATGATAAGCGGCTCTACGAGAACCGCGTCGTAAGCTTTTTCCTTCTTCATCTGCCCGCCACGGGCAAACCACCGAAGTGAACGGCGCCCCGCCGGCAGATTCCGTTTCCAGAGAGCCTTCCCGTGCGTGACGCGTGGAGTCCCGAAACCTACCATCGCTTCCAACAGGAGCGCAGCCGGCCGTTTTACGATTTGTGCGAGATGGTGCGGCCACGCCCGGTGATGCGAATTCTGGATTTGGGCTGCGGTTCCGGCGAGTTGACGCAATACTTGCACGAGCGATTGGGGGCGTGCGAGACGATTGGACTGGATGCTTCCGACAATATGCTGGAAAAAGCGCGGGCACTGGAACGGAAGGGGCTGCGCTTTGTGAAAGGCCAGATCGAACTCGATCCCGTGGCGGGCGAGTTTGACCTGATTTTCTCGAATGCGGCGCTGCAGTGGGCGCCGGAACACGAGAAAATTTTGACGATTTATGCAGGCAAGCTGCGCGCAGGCGGGCAGATTGCCGCGCAATTGCCGTACAACGAGAACTCGATGTTTCATGCGGCGGCGCGGGACGTAGCGCAAGAGTTTGGCGGGCCGCTTGGCGGTTATGTGCGGCATCTCGAGGCGCTGGCGCCGGAGGAGTATGCGCGGCTGCTGTTTCGGCTGGGATTTGCAGAGCAGGAGGTATTGCTGCGCGTGTATGCGCACGTATTGCCGTCGCTGGATGACGTCGTAGAGTGGTACCGCGGGACGCTGCTGACGACGTACGAAGCTCGACTGGACAAGGAGACGTTTGAACGTTTCGTCGCGAGGTACCGCGAAGTCCTGGGCGAGCGGTTTGAGGATGCGCGGCCGTTCTTTTTTCCGTTTCCGCGGATTCTGCTGTGGGGGAGCCGGAGAGCTTAGACCTTCAGCGATTCAACGGGGCGGCTGGGCTGGTTCACTCTGCGGCTGTGCTTGTTGAGGACGAACTCTTACCACATTTGCGTCGTCCCAAGAGTCTGAAATCACGGCGACAATCTCGACATGGTTTTTGAGTTCCGTGAGGCTAGCGCGGGGTGTCACTACGATTGCAGGACTTTTCACGGAGGGGTTCCACTCAGGCACCTCTCGGTGAAGGTAGAAATTCAGTCCGTAGAGCCAACTGCGCCTCAATTGGTATGCGTAGGCGCTCTCGTCGCCGGCCGTTTTAATCTCTGAGGCGGCTGTCTTCACTGAAAGATGTGGATTCAGTTTCGGCAAATAGTGAGTAGAAGCCATAACTAAGAACAGGAAAACGAGAAGCGCGAGCATTCGGCCGGCGCTAACACGATTCAAGACCGCGGCAACAATTACTACCAATCCCCCGACGATCGCGGGCACAACATAAGAGAGGAGCAGGATTCCTCCAATTAGTACCGTCCGGGGAACGTGTGTCCATGGGGGACGAATATAGACGTCATGCATGACCCAAATTGCGGATGCCAGAAACAATAAGGCGGTCAAGAAAAGAGCTGCGCGGGAGAACCACGGTTTTCGCTTCGCAGAAATCACGAAAGCGCGGCCGATGAGTAGCGCGAGAGGCGGGACGGACGGAAGAACATATCCCGGCAGTTTGGATTTTGAGGCACTAAAGAAGATCACGGGCAAAAAAGCCCACAGGGCGAGGAAGAAAGTCATGGCGACTGCGTGTGAATCCGCATCACCCCCCTTGCGTGCTCCGAATGGAAACCACGCCAGCCAAGTGACCCACGGGAGCAAACCGATCAGCACGACAGGGCCGAAATACCAGAATGGCCGAACGTGGTGGAATTCGGGCGTGAGGTAGCGCCGGAAATTGTGCTCGATGAGGAAGACGCGCAAGAAATCGGGATTGCGGCTTGCGCAGAGAACGTACCAGGGAAGAGCCGTCAGAGAGAACGACGCGGTTGCGAGCGGATGAAGAAGGTGGAAGGCGTCGCGCCAGCCATTTGTGAAAAGCGCCCAGAAAAAGACGGTGCCTCCGCACAGAATTATGGCCACGGGACCTTTGGCGAGGACGGCGGCGCCGAGGAAGAATCCGAAAAGAAAGAGGGCCAGCCAAGGAGTTCGAGCGAGCACCTCAGATCGAGAATAGGACGAAGACACGAGAGAGAGAACGCCGGAGTCGCGCGAAGGTGCGAGGCCCAGAGCGACAGCGGCGCAGACCATCGCGATGGTGAGCATGGCGCTGAAAGGC
>QHYP01000032.1 GCA_003224195.1 Acidobacteriota bacterium
CGTTGACGCCCTTCAAGGCCGCCCCGGACGGGTCGGTCACCGTGCCGGACAGGTCGGCGGTATTAACTTGAGCCATTAACGAGCCGGTTCCCAACACCACCGCGGCTAGGAACGACATGGCCAATAGGACGCGAAACGTTCGCAGCATATATCCCTCCCGGATCTGTTTTAGCGCTCGCCGCACCCCGAGCGGCTATTAGGCTTGCCGGTGTGTTCACCCCAAACCCTGTGGAACCCCCTGATATCAGGGCTTCTACAGCACCGCACGGCGCATTTCAACAGGAATCTTGGCCGCGCGTGCCACAGGCTCCCAGGCCCGCAACCACCTTGAGTCCTGGCTTGTGAGGAAGACCCAACGGCGCGAGCGAGCCTACCGAAGCGCAAGACTGAAAGGCAAGCGACACGAGGCGACAAGCTGCAATTTCGCCCTTTGTCGCCACTGCCGTAGAGGAGAGGCTAGACCAGCGGCGGGCTCTTGACCGCCGGAAGGGATGCGATTTGGGAAGGGATTCAGTCGCGCAGGTGGCGCTGGACCAAGCGGCGGAGCTTTTCGCGGTCCTCGTCCAGCATATGCACGAATTCGATGCCGTTACCGTCCGGGCCGAGGTTGCGGACAACGGCGGTCGAGTGGATTCTACGCAGGCCGGAACGGATTTCGAGCTTGATGGAGTCACCGACGGACAACTTGCGCTTGGATTCCAAATAGGCGCCGCCGAGACTGATGGTCCGGACACGCATGACAGGCGCCGGTGTGCCCTCAATCTGTGCGTTCAGGGGCGATTCGAGCGGGATGCGGGCGTAGCGCCGGTGCACGGCGAACGGCTTGGTTATTTGCTCGAGGGTTTCATAGGCGGCGCGAACGCGGGCGGAAGACGGACGGTTCTCAATCAGGGCCAGAGCTTCCTCCGCGGCGGCGCGGAGACCGGCGGGCTCGGAATAGGAGAGACCATCGCGGCGTTCGGTCAGCTCGTGGAGCAACGCTGCGGCATCGGCGGCCCGCATGCGGCCGAGGGCCTCGATCGCTTTAATGCGAACAAATTGATCGCGGAGGCTCTCGTGTTCACCCGCGGCGATCTCGATCAGAAGCGGTACGGCGCTGACCTGATTCGCCACGCCAATCTGGTCAATCATCATGGGAACGACCAACGGGTGCGCGTCCGCCAGGATCGCAGAGAAGACAAACGCCACACTTCCGGCGGAAGCGGCGTTCGCGGCGCGCGCCACTTCCGAAACAGCAAGGTCTTGCAGATTCCATTCCCAGCTTGCCAGGGCGTGAGGCAACGCACGCAGGAGCCGGTCATTATCCGCGCCTGCCAGGAGCTTGATCGCCGCGAGGACGCGTTGGCGACGCGCTTCGTATAAGCGAGTTTCAAGGAGACCCAGCGCGGGCGGGCCGATGGTGCGCAGCAGGCGGGCCATCGGGGAGAGGAGTTCATTGCCGCGCTGCTCGGTCAGAATCAGAGTCAACCGATCAAGCAGCCGCTCCGGGTCGCGTTGCAAAAGCCGGGGCAGGACGGGATCGAGCGGGCGATTCGCCAGCGCGCCGTCCACAAGGAGAAGCCAGCGGTCCTGCGCGATCAAGCGTTGAGCCAGCGTGGCCATGTGCTCGTGCTGAGCGTCGTGTGGGGTGGATTCGAGGCCCAGGAGGATGATTTCGAAGCCGGCGTAATCGGAGCGGAGCATGCAAATCCGCGCCAGCGTCTCAAGAAACGCGCCCAGAAGCGCGGCAGTTTCCGGGACCGATTCGCCCGAGATGGCTTTCAAGGCGCTGCGGCTTAGTTCCTCGGGCAATTGATTGGGCCACAGCGATTCGATGATGGGGGTCAACTCGCCGAGTCCGGCGGCGACAACGCGGCGCGCCGAAGGTTTGGCCGCAGGGAGGCAGCGCGAATAGTTCAGAAGGATATTGCGGGCTTCGCGGCGCGGCGCATCGGCGCCGGCCTCCACAAGCTGGCGGAGCGTCTGTCGCATCACGCTCACGGGTATGCACCAGACATCCGGGCCGCGAAGAGTGGCCGATCTTTCCCGCGGAGGCAGGTCCGTCCAGAAGCGTTCGATGAGCTGCTCGCGATGGGTTTCGTTGGCCCATTCGACGGCCAGAGCAGAAAGATGCTGAGAGGAGTGGGGACCGGAATAGCCGCCTGCGGTGACGATGTCCTCGCTCAAGCGCTGGAAGAGGGGGCGAACACCGGTGGGCGCGAGCGCGCCGGAGCCAAATTCGGCGGTCAGGAATTCAAAGATCAAACATTCCGAGAGGCGAAGCAGATAGGATTGGGGGCGCTCGGCGTCGCGCGGACCATGCTGGGAAACGGCGCTAAGGAGCAGGGCGACGCATTCGCGGCTGGCTCCCTCAAGCACGCCGTGGATGCCGCGCGCGGCCTCTTCCGGGCTCAACCCGCGGGCTACTTCCAGCGGAGGCGTGAGGCGCCCGAGCAAACGGAGCGACGCTGCCATTTCCTCGATCTCCGGCGGACGGATTGGAGTTACATCGGAGGCGTCGCGCCGCGAGCTTCCTCCGTAAGCCACCAGTGCCCCGATGAGGCTCGTCAAAACGGTGTCCACGTTGCGTTCCGTCTGAGTGTTGACTTCGATCCCTTCCACGTGTTGCTCCGCCAACCGAATGGCCCACAAAGCCGCGGCTCTGTCCGGCTCCTCGGATTTTAGCAATGTCGTGTGGACAAGTTGGGCGAACGTGTCCAGTTCGCCTACATGGAACTTCCTGGCGAACAACAAGGAATGAATTCCGGCACGGCGGAGATCGGCAGCCAGCGCCGTCAGTTCTCCTCGAGGATCAGACAAAACGGCCGGCCCGAACTTGGGCACGACAACGCCGCGAGGGTCTAGACAGAGCTCCAAGCCGCTCAGGCTTGCAGCGACCTCACGCAAAGCTTCGTAAGCGACGTCGAGGCTTTCCGTGAGGCGTGGATGGTTTTTATGATAGAGACGGGCGGAACGCAGGAGAACTTGTAATGCGCGCAGGGAGCGGAGGAGGTCTGCGTTGGGAAGCTCCGCGCCGCGCTGGCCGACTACCCGCGGCGGAACGGGCGTGACCACGGGAACGGCGGAAGATACATCGCGGCGGATTGAAACGGCCGGGTTGCGCCCCTGAAGACGCTCTTCGGCTGACGCGCCGGGCTTCTTAAGTTTGTGCGCCCCACGGACCAAGCCTTTTCCCCCACTTATACGCAGCCAGAGCCCTGCCACCGAGACCGGTGCGGGACAGGGAGAACAACGCCAAGCTTGCTACCGGCCGAGCAGGGAACACCCAGAAGAGGATTAGAGCACGCGCCCATCCTTATCAAGTTCACCGTAAGCTATTTGTTTTCAGTGGATAATGGCTATGGTCCTGGAACCAACATTCGCGAGACGTTACAAATTGTGACGTGTCCGGTAGGGGCATTCGTACCATATTTGCTCTACCAAAGGTGGCGGAAAGTTACTTCATTTTGAGATTTTCGTTGAGGAACGTCGTTTGGCCCTCGTCCACGGCGATCTTCCGAACGATCGGCAGAAAACCCTTCAGATTGATTCGGATGTCGTGCAGCCCCGGAGTAATCTGCACACGAGCGGGTGAAGACTTGCCCGTGGGATTGCCATCTACGGAAATCTCGGCGCCATCGGGATGAGTGCGCACGTCGACCCAGGAAACGCGGTTTGCGCGAGCCGTCAGCTCGATGTTCAAGGGAGTCAGGCTGTTGTTCTTGACTTGAACTTGCTCGGCGTAGGGTTCGTAGCCCTCGAGGCGCAGAACGAGGTTGTACTGGCCCGCGGCTAGAGGCAAGGTCACGGGTGTCTGGCCGGATTGCTTTGCGCCATCGATAAAGACATCGGCGCCGGGCGGCTGAGACGTGATCAGCAAACCCTTGGCGAGCGAATCGAGGTTGATCTTTTGGTCGAGGGAGTCGCCAGCGCGCACTTGCAGTGCAGTGGTCACGGGCTGAAAGCCGTCTTTGCGAACCTCCAAGTTGTAGCGATCGGGAAGGAGGCCGTTGATGCTGCACGGAGTGACGCACTGCTGGCCAGCCTCCCGGCCCGGTGCGCGGAGCGTCGCAGTGGCGCCGAGCACGTCGGTGACGATGTGGATGGCGCCACGGCCAGCCGGGGGAACGGGATGATCGCCCGCGTCGGAAGGGTTGGAGAGATTCTGAGGCGCGTCGTCGTACTCGATGTCGTCCACGACGCGAACGTCGCCGGGCGCCTGACGGAGAAAGGCCAGTAATTCGCGGTGTTCGCGCGCACGAAGCTTGCCTGCCAGAGTGAGCGTGTTGCCGGTTCCTTGAATCTTGAGCCGGTTGCCAATTCCTTTTTCACGCGCTGCTTCTTCGATGCGGCCCTTGAACTCAGCGGCGGAGGGGCTGAAACTGGATGCAGGCTTTTTGCCGGCGGGCTTTTCAATAGAATCAACCGGCGAGGGAGTAGGGGAGGAGAAACCTTCGCCGGCATCCGCAAGACCGGCAGTCGGATCGGGGGAAGTCACATTCGTGTTCGATGAATTCGATGTGGCATCGGCTGCTGCCGTCGGCGTGGCAGCCGGATTTCGCGTCGCGCCGGCCCTCAGTGCCTGCCTCCTCTGCAGCAAGTCCTGCAGGAAGGGCCGCAACCTATATCCGCCGTAACCGATGATGCCGAGGAGAACGAGGGAAAGAAAGACTGTGGCGAAGGTGCTCTTCTTTGGCTCAGGTACAGGAGAGATAGAGCCAGTGCGGCGGATGCCGGGCGTCTGGCTGGGACTTCCAGCACCCGTGCGAAGCATTTGGCCCAGCCCCACCGTGGACTCCGGCTGTGCCAGACCGCCCATGGCGACCGGAGCTGACGCGCCGAGTATGACCGTGGATTGCGCGTTGCCGCCGACCGAACGGTAGTTTCGCAGGTCCTCCAGCATTTCACGGCAGGACTGATAGCGCACCTCGGGGTTCTTCGCGAGGGCTTTAAGGATGATGGAGTTGAGTCCCGGATGTATGGAAGGGTCTATCTGACGAGGTGGAACGGGCTCTTCGTTGACGATTTTGTAGATGACCGTGGTGATGTTTTGCCCCGGGAAGGGTTTTTCCCCGGCGACCATTTCATAGAGCATGACGCCGAGCGAGAAAATATCGGAGCGGCCGTCAACGGGTTTTCCTTTGACTTGCTCCGGCGACATGTAGCTGGGCGTGCCCATAACATGCGCTGTCTGTTGGATGGTGCCGAACTGGAGAATTTTGGCGGTGCCGAAGTCGGTGACCTTGACGGTATCGTCCGCGGCGAGCATGAGGTTGGCTGGCTTGATGTCCCGATGAACGACGTTGCGCTCGTGGGCGAACTGGAGCGCGCTGCAAGTCTGCTCCATGATGCGGAGAACGCGGGAAAGCGGAAAAGATTGATGATCGTCGAGATGCGCCTGGAGGCTCTTGCCCTCGACGAGTTCCATGGTGATGTAGTAGAGGCCGTCTTCTTCGCCGGCGTCGTAAACCACGACGATGTTGGGGTGGGTCAGAAGGCCGGCGGCGCGGGCTTCGGTCTGGAAGCGCTGCAAAAGCTCGGGGCGAGAAAGACCGGTGCCTTCTTCACTGAGGCGGATGGTCTTAACGGCTACGGTGCGGCCAATCACCGGGTCTTCCGCTTTGTACACCACGCCCATGGCGCCGCGGCCGAGTTCGCCGACGATTTCATACCGCCCGGCTTTGGTCAGAGTGGGCATCAGCGGATCAGGCGGAGGAGGGGATTCCGGCTGAGCTTTCTCTCGGTGCCGCAACAGAGATTCGAGTGGCCCGACCGTCTGAACCCCGGTCGAGCACACTTCCACCCCTCGTTGGCACCTTACCCGCTAAACTTCTGAATGGTCAACGCTACGGGGGTACTAGTGTTTCGGAGTCGCCACGTCTGGCTGGCAGGGCGAGGGTCTGATATTGGCTGAGCGGCATGACACGACCGGGACCAAGGCGGAAACAAGTGGGGAGAATTTGCCGGTGCGTATCGGATAGATAGAGGAGGGGCATCACCTCTAGATTGATAGTATGGAAGGACTTATTGGGCTTTCTCAGAAGACATGCAGTGCTGCTATCGGTCAGCCAGTGTCACGGCTGAGGATAGGCGAAGGCGGTGGAGAAGCAGGGATGGAACCACTAGGCAATCTGCGCGAACGGATCGCCAGACTTCCCTGGGGCGATGTCCGCGCCAATCTGTGGTCGGTTGGTTACGGGCGAGTGGGGAGGGTGCTTACGGAAAAGGAGTGCGAGGAGATGCGTAGCCTGTACGGCAAGCCGGAAATGTTCCGGAGCCGGGTGGATATGGAGCGTTACCGGTTCGGGCGCGGGGAATATCAATATTTCCGCTATCCGCTTCCGATGGAGGTTGCGACTCTCCGCGAATGCCTCTACGGTTTTCTTGCCGACACAGCGAAGGAATGGATGGATGCGCTATCCCTCCGGAGTGACTTCCCAGGCGACTTGGATGGGTTCCTGAAGAAATGCAAAGCGCAGGAGCAGGTGCGGCCGACGCCGCTTCTTCTGCGCTACAGAGCCGGCGATTTCAATTGCCTGCACCAGGACGTGTACGGCGAAATTGTGTTTCCGTTTCAGGTGATTTTCTGCCTCAGCCGGCGGGATGTGGAGTTCACGGGCGGCGAGTTGTTGCTCGTGGAGCAGCGGCCCCGGGCGTAATCGATCGGGCACTCGATTCATCTGGAGCAAGGGGAGGGAGTGGTGATCACGACGCGCTACCGGCCGGTGAAAGGCTCACGCGGCTTCTACCGGGCGAATTTCCGGCATGGCGTGAGCCGCGTGCTGAGCGGCGAGCGATACACGCTCGGAATCATCTTTCACGACGCGGCTTGAGGGGCGGCGAACGATGCGCGTGGATCCGCTGGCAGCGCGGGGACAAGCGCGAACCTGCGATTCCCGGCGTGAGCTCATGGCCGACGCATGGACCCAACTTCAGGTGACATCGTGCGCTCGGGCATGGGCACATTGGTTTCACGCAGCGGTCGATCCACATCGCTGGGCCGCGCAGGCGCCTCGAGACCATCTGTGAGCAAGTAGCCCTGAAGCGCGATTCCCGTGGTCCACACGTTCTGGAGTGTTGCGATGTATTCGATTTGAAGTTCGTAGAGAGTCTTTTGTGAATTGAGAACGACCGGATAAGAGGCGAGCATCTTGCCGTACTTGTCGACAAGCAACGCGTACGCTTTGCCGGCGCGGGGCAGGATCCCATCGCGGTATTCGTCGGCCATGATGCGCGCGCTCGCATATTGGTCGAGCATGAAGGCGGCGCGATTGCGGAGCATGAGTTCCACGCGCTTCTCCTCCTTCTGGGCGCGATCGATGTCTTGACGCGCGGCGGCGATATTTCCCTGGTTGCGGTTCCAGATGGGGAGCGTCACGCCGACTTCGGCGAGTTCTTCCCAGCCGGTCGGTCTGTTGATTCCCGCGAGCTGCTCACCGCTGTACACAGCGCCGGCCCGCAGTTGAAGGTCGGGAACAGGCTCGGCCTTGGCGCGGCCGAGCACGGCTTGCGCACGGGAAGTGGTAACCGAGGCGATGCGGACAGCCGGACTCTCTTTGGCGATCGTTTCGACAACCTGCTCTTCATTGAATTGCGGAAGCTCGGTTTCCAGGTTTCCTTCGACGGTTTGGAGAGGCATTTCCGGTTTTCCGACAATGGCCGCGAGGGCGCGCCATTCCTGGCGGAGAGCGCTTTCCTGCATTCGGGCGCCGACCTGCATGCGTCGGGCTTCAACCTCGGCCTGCAGGACTTCCGATTCGTCGGCTTGCCCGGTATTCATCAGCCGCCGTTCGGTTTCCGTGTTGTCCTCGGCAATGCGCGCCAGATCGCGTTTGGCCTCCAACATCTCCTGCGCCGCGAGCACGCGGTAAAAAGCGATGCGAACGGCGCTTTCAACGCGGATCTTCTGCTCTTCCGCTTCGATCTCCGAAAGCCGGACTTCCTCGCCGAAAATCTTGCGGTTCTTGGCGAGCTTTCCCGCGGTGACAACGGGCTGGGAGATGAAGAATCCCTGTTTTCCGCCGCCCATCGATCCGCCGCGGATTTCGTCTCCGGTGTAGCCTACGGTGGGATTCGGGTAGAGGCCGGACTGCTGCTGCCGTGCCTTCGCGGCGCGAAGTTCCGCTTCCGCTTGCCGCAGCGTGGGATTGCCCTCTGCCGCCGCTTGCTGCAGCGAGGCGAGACTCATCAGCGGACCTTTGGCTTGCTCCTGTGCTTTCCCCATGCGCGGAAATTCCGGTTTCACGGTTCGCGGGTTCATCGGGTGGCCGGCGTGCTCCTGCATTCCGGGCATGCCCTGCATCTTGTCTTTCTGTGCTGGTTTCTGTGCGGGCTTCTGGGGCTGGTTTCCTTGTTGTTGCTGTAGCGGTTGCTGCGCCATCCCGTAGCTAGCCAGCGTCATTCCTGTAAACAACATTGCCGAAGCCACGCGCAAGCTCTTCATGACTATGGTTCCTTTCTGCATCTGTGTTCCGCTGACGGGCTTTCTTTGGTGCCTTGGTCACGTTCCGTGTGACGGATCGTGCTCCATCTTCATCGGCGGGTTGGGCGTTCCGGCCTTGATCCGCGCCACGATGTCTTCGTAATCCTTATCCGCGAGGATTCGTACCATGGTCATCATGCCCATCATTCCGGCGCTCCAGTTGGGTGGCAGGCCGTAGGCTTCCGGTTTGGCGACGGCGGCATCCAGGGGCATTTCCATGAAGGCATCCTGGGGGAAGCCGGGCACAGCGTTGGCGTTCGGCGCGACGGGAGACGGTGGAGCGTGTTGGAACGGAACACTGTTTGCCAGGGTCTGCATCTGCCGCATCGCTCGTTCTTCCGTCTGATCCGCGGTCATAATCATGCGGTCGCGGAGCAGATCGGACATGCTGTTCATCATGTGATGCGGCAGATGGCAGTGGACCATCCAGGCGCCGGGATACTTCGCTTCGAACTCGATGACCTTTGCCTGCGCGACACCCACAAGCACCGTATTGGTCGGATACCAGGTGGATTCGGGCGCGCGTCCGCCTTCCGTACCGGTGATAACGAACTGGTGTCCGTGAAGGTGAATGGGGTGATGGTCCATGCCGAGGTTGACCAGGCGCAAACGGACGCGGCTGCCGAGGCGCGCGACCATCGGCGTGATGGCGGGAGCGGAGACGCCGTTGAAGGTGAGCCAGTTAAACTCCATCGCAGCGGAGTTGGGTACGGTGCTGTTTGGAAGAACGGCCCACTCTTGGAGGATGATGCCGAAGTCATGATCGACGCGCGGATAGTGGGGCGTTGCGGGGTGCGCGATGAAAAGGCCGATGAGCCCCATCATCTCCTGCATGGCGCTGTGGGCGTGATAGAAGAACGTGCCTTCCTGATGGACGGTGAACTCGTACAAATATTTTCCGCCGGGAGGCACGGGCTTCTGGCTGACGAACGGCACGCCGTCCTGCTCGATGGGGACTTCGAGGCCGTGCCAGTGGAGCGTGGTGGATTCGGGCAGGGTGTTTTCAAAGATGATGCGGACGCGGTCGCCCTGCCGAACCTGGATGGTTGGGCCGGGGCAAGAACCGCTGTAGCCCCAAACGTCCAGCGTTTTGAAAGGAACGATACGGCGCTTGAGGGGTTCGGCGGTGAGGCGGAAGACTTTCACGCCGGCATCCATTTCGTGCGGCAGATCGGGAACATCGGGCGTCAGTATGGGAACGAAAGGGCCCGGCGAAAGAGTGACAGCTTTCGCGTGAGACGCGCGCGACGCGCCCGTTGGCGCCGTATGGCTAGTTTGTGGATCAGAAATCTTCGTCTCTGCGCGCAAAGATTTGCGCAAGCCAAAGACGCCGGCGCCGAAAACAGCCATATCTTGAAAGAATCGCCTTCTCGTTCCGCTCATGGAAACCTCCTAAGCGCGCAACGGTCAAATGACCGCGGCAGATGAAAGATTCAGCTCAGCAAACTTTCGGGACGAAAGAGAGATTCCCTGACTCCGCTGGGCGCGCCCGGACTGACACGTACCGCGGGACGGAGAGGGCCAGGCAGAGAGGTAACCTAGATACGAAGAATGGAAGCGGCGGTAAGCAACAAAGAACGGGAAGCGACATTTTGGGGGCACAATCGGACGCGAGGGCTTTCTGTTGGATCATGCAATTGTTCGGCGGAATTGACGCTTGCGCGGGAAGGAGAACTCTTCGAGGGCGCAAGTTTGGGTGTGCTATCGACCGCGGCCAGCGCAGTCAAGGCAGGTAATTGCGCGCAGCACGCAGCGGTCATAGTGACGATTTGCACGGCGTTTTCGGACTTCGCGGCATGACACGCGTCACCTTGTGACGTGTTTGGCCGCCCGGCGCCGCACCAAGCATTCGCACAGGCGGGCGAACATAGCGGCGTGGAGAGGAGAGACAAAAGAGCCACGAAAGCAAGCCCGACGTCACGCCAACGGATAGTTTGCTTTGTGCCGCGTTTACCCATGTGTTCGATAAGTTCACCCTACGCCGGGCCAGGGTTTTCGTCAACTTGAGTGCAGCAGCGCGCAGTGGAAACGATACGCGTAGGCAACGATACGCGCTTACGGCTTGGTCGGCCTGGTTCAGAAGCCTCTGGCACGGCTCGCTTGGCGGTATTGGCAGAAAGCGCAGCTCGGGCCGGGAGCGGGCGGGGAAGATTGCTGCAGGACGTTGAGGACGTCTTTCAGAAACGCGAGAAAAGAGGCGTCGTTCTTTTGGATCTCAATCCAGGTGAGGCCACCGAAGAGCTGCGCGCGGCCGGCGGCATCTTTTTCGAAGCGATCCGGGTCAAAGACGACAAGGCCAAGGCGCGTAACGGGCCGGAGACTAAGCTTGTTTGGCGATGCGTTTTCAATAGCGACGGCGTAGGAATGGAGCTGGCGTCCATAGAGCGGA
>QHYP01000336.1:0-514 GCA_003224195.1 Acidobacteriota bacterium
ACATTGTGTTCCGCATGTCATGAGAAAGTACATTTAGGTTTTCAGTAAGATTCGCTAGACATCTGGAGTTCTTACACAGCTCTGCACAACTCCGCTGGCACTGTGGGCGCTCTGGGCCGTGAGCCGACCAAACGTCGCGAAAAAGCGACCCGGCGACCGCCGGTTTTGAAGAACACCAGGAGTGTCCTGATCGGTCATGAAAATTCTCTACTCTACTTGATTTCTCAGCCGCTCACCGCCGGGCGTTATGACGCATTCTGATGGGAATGGTTGCGTTCTGAACGTAGAACTATCATGTTTTTATCACAGCAGTCGAAGGCGCTGGTTCAGCCCGATTCAATGCTGCCGATGCGGGTCTGTTTCAAAAATTCTCTATTTCATGCGAATTCGGCCAACAGAGTGCACAGGTTGCTCCTGGTACCCCGCGCACATCGCGGACTCTGGCTGAGTGCTCGCATATCGCACGAATAGAGTGGTTGCCGCTGACAAGAGGCTTGACGGAGAAACTCCGGGC
>QHYP01000336.1:623-9444 GCA_003224195.1 Acidobacteriota bacterium
TTTGAGAAGTTTCACCAAGTCAACCGAACCACTTGCGGAGTATCGAGTTGGACGGCCAAAGTTTTCTTGCTTTGATCGACGCCGTACGACGGTTCCCCGTCATGTTCCCAGTGATCCCCGGCCCAACGGACCTTCTCCACATGGATACTCTTCATTTCGGGCCAGTGAAATGCCGGCGTTTGGAACGAAATGCCCGTGCGATAACCGACAAGTAGGAATTCGTGACCGGACAGGTGCATGACAATCGCCTGCCCGTTGTCGTCACCCGTGACGGTAACTTTGAGCCCATTGACATCCTCTGTCTGCGAAAACCTCTGCCCGGGCAAAGTAGACATGAATACTTTCAACTTGTCAGTTCCGGCGTAATACGAAATCTGCGGAAGCGCCTTGGAGAGAGAGGAGTAGGTATCGCGCAGTGCGAAGGCGCCATTGGCCAAGGTGCCGCCAGGCAAGACATACGGAGCATGGGACTCGGGGTACGAAACCGTCAGGGCCCAGGGCGCAAAAATGGGCGCACCGAACTCGCCAATCGCAATATAGGCGAGGCGCGATGCGACTGGAGTCGCACCGCTGTTGATTTCCGTGATTGCCGGTAGGTTGCGGCCCACGCGGTAACGGGATAATGGCTCCCTCAGTTCTTCGACCGTTGCTTCCGATGCACGCCCGCAACTGTAATCAGGACGCCATTCGGCACAGAAATATGAATTGACGCCGATAAACGAAATGTTCGGGCAGAACTTTAGATAGGTTTCTACATCCTCGCCTGGCGCGCCCCCGACCATCCAATCTGCGATCTTGCCGCCGACATAGTTGTGAAAGAAAGGGATCGGATAGATTTCCGCGCCTGCATTGGTGATTCGCCGAATCCAGTTATAACTCAAGTCCCAGGCCGTAAATTTCAGGTCGTCTGTAAACTCGTTCTCGGCGAATCGTTTATTGGCGGCCGGCGAATGATCTCGCCACATTTTGGGGTTACGCCGATTCCATCCAAACACGGCTATCTCATTCTCGACCTGAATCATGAGAATGGTGTGGGTCTGCGAGTCTAGCTCCTTAACATGCTGCATGAAGGCGCGGAAGGCCGCGATCTCGCGCTCGATAATGGGTTCGTAATCGTAGGAGGCCGCATTGTGGTGGGCGTTGCCATCTCCATCTACAGCCCGCGGATATGTCTTCTCGTCGCTGACTATATACATCGGCGCGTACAGTTCGCCGCTCAGGTTGCCATAAATCGTGCCATCGCCGCTGGCATAGTGCCCGAACCAGTTCAGAATCAGTTTCAGATGATGTTTCTCCGCCATGCTCTTCGCGTGGTCAACATAGGAGAAGTCGTACACCCCTTTCTCCGGTTCCAGCATCGACCACTTAACCGGAACTTTCAGGGCATTCAGTGCCATCTTTTCCGCGGCAGGATAAAGGTAGTCGTAAGCGTTCTCTGTTTCCTTGTATCTGCCGTAGATCAGGTCCCACCACGGAATTTCGACCGCTAACACGGTGAATGGTCTTCCATCCACGTACAGAACCTTGTGCCCGTGGGCCTCTTCGAAGTGCGGCATCAGGTTCTGGCTGATGGGAACCTGCCACACATCAGCCTTCACGGTGCCTTGGTTCCGGGTCGGTGTTTGCGCACAAAGGTAAACGGAAGCGACAGTAAGAATGATGGCCAAGGACATCGGTATAGGTGGACGCGCGCTGAATGAGGTCAGTTTCATAGTCGGGCCTTCTTGCAGTCCGAAGGGAAACAAAGGTTCGTCTTCCGGATATTTGGAGTCTCCGAAACCATTTAAGCGTGCCGCTCCGAACTCTATTGCTCAACCACGATTGCCAAATCCCAGGGTCGCAACTTGAGGGTTTGCCCTGGCCTGACAGCAGCGTTGCTCAGAACGTCCGCCCCCTCGCGGTACGGATATGAAACCGACTGCTCGGCATCGGAAAAATTCAGGTAGTAGTGCAGCATCTTCCCTTGGCCGTGTCGAACTTTGACCACTCCCGGAAGACTCTGGTCCGGTCCGGTCAGGCGGGCGCGCTTGAGCACTTCGCGAATGATTTCGCGCTGCAAAGGATCCGTCAGGAACGTGCCCTCGTAGGTTAGCGTGCCACTACCGTATTTGTTGCGCGTAATCGCCGGGAAATGCCAATGGGAATCATCGAAAGAAGCGACCACCTCGGCAGTGTCCGGCACCAGGAACTCCTCCCACACCGAACCCTGATTCTGCTGACCTACTCCGTAGGGATCGGACGTGAGCCGTTTGGGTTCAGCGAGATTCGTGAACTCCTGATAGTGGAAACCGGCCGCAGAGCGAAGTGGTCCCGGCGCCATCACGTCGCGCACTGTCGAATACTGATTGGTGAAACCGCTTTTGAAGGCCATCACGACTTGGCCGCCACTTTTGACATAGTCGGAGATTTGCTGCAGCACTTCGTCGGAAGCGCTGTACAAGGGGGGTACCAGCAACACTTTGTAGCGTGAAAGGTTAGGATCTCCGGCCTGTACGAAATCAGGCTCCACATTCAGATCGTAGAGCGCGTTATACATCTGCCTGACCACAGTCACGTAATCCACGGAATCGCTGACCGGCATGTAGCGCAAAGCATTGGCAGAATCGGCGCTGAAAAGAACTGCAACGCTATTGTTCTTCTTCAGATTTACAAGCTGAGGCCCTAGTTTCTTAAGCTCGCCCGCAACATGCGACACTTCGGCATACGTGCGGTTGGGCTCGAGGTCGTGGGAAAGAACACCCTTCCAGTACGTTTCCTGGCCATAATGCAGTGAGTGCCAGTGCCAGTACTCCACCATATTGGCGCCGGCCGCTAGATGCGTGTAGACCACGAGCCGTAGTTGCCCGGGGTATTGCGGGTATTGCGTCCGCGAATCCCATCCGATCGTTTGGGCGTTCGTTTCCGTAACCAAATAATTTGTGCGCTTCAAAGAACGCGCGACATCTCCCGACATCCAGATGCCGCGAGCGTTGAGCCGCCTCTGAGTTTCAAAGTAGGGGTTTTCCGCAACGACGTCGAGAGTTCGCGCGATCGCCCATTGATCCAGATTCGTGTGCACTCCCCCGCTGAAGTCCTGTGTGATGAACTGGTCCGTTCGCTTGTACTCGGAAACGATTCTTGCCTGCCAGGCAAGGTAGTCCGTGACGATGTCGTGCTGGAAGTTCTCCCACTCGAGCTTGTAGCCGGGATTGAGAATGCCATTGCGCGGCGGCAGATCCTCCCATTTGTCGACAAGCTGTCCCCAGTAGACGAGGCCCCAAATTCTATTGATTGTTTCCGGAGTCTTGTATTTCTGCTTCAAACGATCGAGGAACGCAGCGTTCGCATACGGCGTCGGAACCCCATTCGGAAACGTCTCATTGTCGATCTGGTATCCAATCACCGCCGGATGGTTTTTGAAATGGCCCACAATCTCTCGGATCACACGCTCGGCATGCTGCCGAAAGTAGGGATTCAGGAAGTCGTAATTCTGGCGCGGACCGTAGAAGCCAGGCGTCATCGAAGATGGATATGCGGGGTCGTAGGGATCGGCCAGTTGAGGTATGGTGCCCTGATGCGTGACGACGATCTCCGGGTGTTCCTTGTACAGCCAAGTCGGAATAGAATACGTAGGCGTTCCCAGAATTACCTTGATGCCCGCTTGGTGCAAGCGGTCCAGAACGCGCTCCATCCAGGCAAACTGAAATTCTCCGTCCCGCGGCTCCCAACTGCTCCAAGTCGATTCGCCCACGCGAACGACCGTAATGCCGGCCTTTTGCATCATCTCGACATCCCTGTCGAGCCGATCGTAGGGCATATATTCCGGGTAATACGCTGCGCCGTAGAGCACTGTATCCATCTTATCGGGAGCAAAAGTTTTATTGCCCTGTGCGAGAGCCGCAGGCGGGAGCAGGACCAGCATGCTCGCCAAGATTGGGGACGTTCTCCGTTTCAGGCTTCGTCTCACAGTCATCTCCTTATGAAACTTTCAAATTCCTGCACCAATTGAAGAGCGTGCCCGGAAGCGGTTGACAGATCCTGTTTACGAGCGTCCGCGGAAAAAATGATTGCGACTCTTCGCCATTTAAGTTACGCCTTCCCCTCGCTTTCGCGCGCGCTCTGCCACGCGGATCAGTGCAGGCAGCACCGCGCCGAAATCATTTGATGCCGGCTGGCCGAATGCAAAATAGAGCTTGCTGTACAGCGCGTAAAGCTCATCGTAGACAGTTTGGTCCGATCTGTCCGGTTCATACACTCTGTGCGTGGGGCAGATCCTGTCTTGTGCTTCCTCGACGGTCTTGAATATGCCCGCAGCGAGAAATGCGAAAATTGCGGAACCCAGGCTGACGGCACTCTTGCTGGGAACCAGAACGGGCCGTCCCAGGACACTGGCGTAGACCCGGTTGAGAACATCGTTCTTCTGGGGGATACCTCCGGCATTGATTACGCGTTTGATGTGCACGCCGTGGCTGGCCATGCGATCTAATATGACCCGTGTGTGAAACGCCGTGCCTTCGATCGCGGCAAATAGCTCATCTTGAGCGCTGCTCTGGAGATTCCACCCAAAAGTTATGCCGCGTAGATTTGGATTGACCAAAACCGTGCGATCGCCGTTGTCCCAAGTCAAACGGAGCAAGCCAGTCTGCCCGGCGTGATATCTCTCGAGCCCCTGACTCAACGTGGTTACGTCCGTGGCGGCTCGCGCGGCAATTGCGCTGAAGATGTCGCCCACGGCGGAAAGCCCGGCTTCGATTCCCGTTCGCCGCGGATGTACGCTACCCAGCACCACCCCGCACACGCCTGGAACCAGGTTCACCGAAGGCGTGATCCCGATGATGCACGTGGACGTCCCGATTACGTTAACGACGTCATTGACCCGGCAGCCTGCTCCGATGGCATCCCAATGAGCGTCGAATGCCCCCACCGGAATCGGAATTCCCGCCTTCAAGCCAAGCTTCTCGGCCCAATATGGCGAAAGTGTTCCAGCGATTTGATCCGAGGCGGCGCACTCGCCATCGAGCTTCTCGCGAATACCGGTAAACAGTGGATCGACTTTGGCGAGAAACTGTTCGGAGGGTAAGCCTCCCAGAGTTGGATTCCACAGCCACTTGTGGCCCACGGCGCACACACTTCGCTTCACCTTTTTAGGATCGGTGATTCCGCACAGCGTAGCCGCCACCATGTCGCAGTGTTCGAACGCGGAGACGAATTCGGCACGCTTCGTGGGATTGTGCCGGAGCCAGTGCAGGAGTTTCGAGAAGCCCCACTCGGACGAATACACTCCACCGCACCATTGAATGGCCTTTAGTCCTTCCCGGTGGGCGGCTTCGGTGATCTCCGCCGCTTCGCCTTTAGCCCGATGATCGCACCACAGGTAATACTCGTCCAACGGCTGAAGATCTTTCCCCACCGGAATGACTGAGGAGCCCGTTGTATCGAGGGGGAAACGCCGGCCTTCTTCAGCGCCTCCCGGGTGGCGGCCGCAAGAGCACGCATGTGATCGTCATGCGATTGTGTCGCGTATTCCGGGTCCTCGCGCTTGCGGTGCAGTGGGTATTCGACGACCGCGGAGTCGAGCAGCCCTCGTTCGCTGTCCACAATAGAAACGCGAACGCTGAGAGTCCCGAAGTCTACTCCAGCCACAGACGCCATCAGGAAACTCGGTCATTCCGTTCGTGCCAGTAGATGTCCCATCCGAGGTATCGGGTGGTCGCTTCGTGAACGGCAGACGCCACGATCGCAAGATTGGCGGCCACGTGATGCTCGAAGCCATTCTCGCAAATAAACCGCAGCAAGTTCTGCAGCTTCGGGATTTCCACCACGCCGGCCCCGCCGAAGGTATTCAGCGGGTCGTCGGTGAATCGGCCTTCGCCAACGTAGCCGCGCATTTTGCCCGTGGTATCGTCGGTCGAAAAACGCGCGAAGCTCATCAACTCCGGCTTGATCAGGCCGACGCAGGTGCCGAACGTGTTCTCTTTTCCTACCGTCCCCGCAATGATCTCCTGAAAATCCATCTTCACGGAACGGAAGAAGTGCTTGGGCAGATTGGAGCAATGGAAGCAAACCGCTTTGTCGGGATCCGATCCGTAATTATTGTTCCAATCCAGCAGCGCCGAGGGCGTCCCCGAAGCAAGCTGCAACGCGTGCATGCCCAGCACGCCGCAGATATCCACTTCGCAAGCGCTTGACAGCAGTTCGTTGCTCATCATGCTCATGACCGTGCAGGGCACCACCCCCAGGTTCTCCTCGATGGAGGTCCAGCACTGCACCGCGCTGATGGCCACATCGTTCGTTGCCATCCATTGGTCGATTACCGCGCCCAGCTTCGCCATCTTGAGCAGAGCAGTCTGCGGCACTTTGCTCGAGTCCACATATTTCTGGATGGCTGCAAGCTTGCCTTGCGCCCGGTCGTCGTTGTCCTTCAGGCGTCCGATCCTGCCCAGCACCTCAGACAGATCTAGCGTCTCAATGGAAATTCCTTGTGACTCGAGGATTTTCTCGCTGTAGCGCACGGTGTTGAAGGCTGCGGGACGCGCGCCGATCGCTCCCACGCGCAGATTGCGGAAGCCGTTCACCACCCGGCACACGGCCGCAAACCACTTGAGATCTTTGGCGAACTCGGGCGAATCGGGATTCTCCGTGTGAAGCGTGGTGATCGAGTAGGGAATGCCGTACTGCCGCAGGTTGTTGCAGGCCGACATCTTCCCGCAAAAACTATCGCGGCGCGCGTTGATAGCCATCTTGTTCGGATCGTCCGGCGTCGCCTGAATCAGCACCGGCACGTGCAGGCCCGCCAGACGTAATGTATCGGCAATGGCCCGCTCATCGCCGAAATTCGGCAGCGCGACGATGATCCCATCGATACGATCCTGATTACGCTTGAACAACTCCGCGCAGCGCTTGGCCTCTTCGCGCGTCTCTACGGCCCCGTGCTTGCTCTGCTCCGGGTCAAGTGCAATCACATCCATACCAGCCGCATCCAGCACGCGGATCATCTCTTCTCGGCCAGTCTTCGCTAAATGGTCCGGAAAGAAACCGCGGTTGCCTACAATCATGCCTACGGTCATTTTTTTATGGGGCATCATGATTCCCTCTTGAGAAGATCCACCTCTAAGACTGCCGTCTCGCCGCGAACACAGACATGAGCGGCGTCATTTTTTTCCCTTTTGCTGCCCGTAATATGCGTTGCTCCCGTGCTTTCTCAGGTAGTGCTTGTCGAGGAGTCCGCTCGCAATTGGCTGCGCCGCGGGATTTATCGTAATCGTCAGATACGCCGTCCGTGCCACAGCTTCGAGAATCACGGCGTTGTGCGCCGCAGTTCCTGGATCGAGTCCCCAAGTGAAAGGACCGTGATTGGCGACCAGAATTGCTGGAACGGCTTCGTAGTCCGCGTGCTCAAATGCCCGGACAATCGTGCGTCCCGTGTTCTCTTCGTAGTCGCAAGCGATGTTCTGCTCTGTCATCACTGCGGTCACTGGAACTGGCCCGCGGAAAGAGTCCGCATGCGTGGTGCCGAAGCAGGGTATTGGCTGGCGCGCCTGAGCCCAGGCCGTCGGGTGCTCGGAATGGGTATGAGCCACCCCGCCAATCTTTGGAAATGCTTTATAAAGGACGCTGTGCGTCGGCAGGTCGGAGGAGGGTTTCAACTTCCCTTCGACAATCTTGCCACCGAGATCCGTGACAACCAGGTGTTCCAGCCTCATCTCCTCGTAAGGAACTCCACTCGGTTTAATGACGATCAGCCCTTCTTCCCGGCAGATCCCGCTGACGTTTCCGAAGGTGTACAGCACCAACCCTCTTCGGGTTAGTTCCAGGTTGGCTTCGAGCACTTCTTCGCGCAGGCGTTGCAGCATCGCTATGATTATGACTCACGACGCCATAACGACCACAGTAAGTGGCCGCTTACTCAACAGCGAAAACTTGGTCCAGCGGACCCGGTTTGTCAATCTCGATCTCGTCCCGCGGGCAATCTCTCCATCTGTCCGAGCGATCTGGTCCCGCATGTCAACGGTTGTACCACGAAAAATCAGCAAACCAGGTTCTCACCGCGGATCGAAACCTCCGCGACCGTTTTGCGCACCCGCGCCGGCCACCTATGTCGACACCCAATGCCCGTTCAGAAATAAAAGTGCAATCCAAGCTGGGTCGTCCTGCTGTTGAACGCCGTCCGGCTGATCTGTCGGATCGGCGTTGGGCTCCGCGAACTCCGTGTGATTCGGCAAGTTGAAGAAATCCGCCGAGAACGTAAGGCGCATCTGCTCCCGAGTAGGGATCTTGAAATCCTTTTGCAGGGAGAAGTCAAAATTGTTGACGCCGGGATTTCGGATATTGGAGAAGTAGCGCGGCGCATTCCCAAAGGCCTTGTGGACATCGAATGGACCCGTCAGATCTACCAAGCCACCCGCTGGACACGTCCCGGAGAAGTCGAATGCGCCCGTGTCAAACCAGTGGCTCGGGGTCTGCTGGAAGCCCGACGGGAGCGGATTGCCGATCATCATGGGACGATCCGACAACACTCCCGCGCCGTTGCAGAATCCATAGGCATTGTCCGTAATCCCGATTAGAACTCCAGCTTCAACGCCAATTGAATCATGCGATTGGCGTAAGATGTTGCCGAGGAACCGTAATTGACCGAATTGCGCGTGTGGGTCAGTTGGCCTGCCGCTCGATCTGAAAGCTCAAGTACAGGTATGGCGAAATGGGGAGTATTGGTTAGATTGAAGAACTCGCCACGGACTTGCAGCCTTGTGCGCTCGGTTAATGGAATCGCCTTGATCAATCCTAGGTCAAAGTTTCTGTAGCCGGGCGCTCGCAGGAAATTGCGTGGCTCGTCGCCTGGTAG
>QHYP01000336.1:9539-12721 GCA_003224195.1 Acidobacteriota bacterium
ACGGATCACCAATCAAATCAGGCCGGGAATCAAAATCCGGATTCCCGCTTCCATCCACTACCGTGAAAGGCTGTCCCGAACTTAGCACCAGAAGGCCTGTGGTCTGCCATCCTCCGAGGATCGCATTTGTTGCTCCGCTCGCATTGACTAAGAAAGAATGCCTGCGGCCAATCGGTAAATCGTAAACGTAGCTGAAAGCGAGACGATGCCGGATATCCCAATCCGAGCTGCCGCGATTTTGGGCAATATCGAAGATGTTCTGTATGCCGTGGCTATCCAGTTCTGACGAGGTAGCGTTGTCAATGGAATGCGAGTAGGTGTAGGAGCTAAGGAAGAAAAAGGTCTTGCTGAAGCGCTTCTCCAATTTCAATTGGGCGGAGTGATACACCATATCAGCAATGTTCTCAACAGAATGGATTGGCCCCAATGAAGGGAATGGCTGCGGAGTACCATCTGGGAGATCCTGGTTGATATTGACCCGGAACGGCAGCTTGTGGGCCTGCGAGCCGACGTAGGCGATCTCGACCAGCGTCTGCCACGGCAGCTCACGCTGGAAGGCAAGGCTGTACTGCTCGGAATAGCCAGTTCGGAAGTTGAAATCAGTGCTAAATAGTTCGTAACCCGTGGGAAAAGAACCGGGATCTGGCAGCGTCGGGGGGCCTGAACTTGAGAAATTCCAATTCGATGGTACGGGGCCGCTGCCATCGTCGAACTGCGTGACCTGACGATAAAAAGGAGGATTAAACTTCACATCATCACGAAAAGCGTTCGCCGGATCGTAAAACAGGCCGAATCCGCCGCGGACTGTAGTCTTCTGATTGACTTGGTAGGCGAAACCCACGCGAGGCGCCCAATTGTTCTTGTCGGGACGGACGATATAACGGCTGACCCCATTGCGGCCCGCCAGTGCCAGGACTCCCGTACTAACGTCGAACATCGAAATCTCGTCGTGCGGGCTATAAAACGGACTAGCGTATTCGTAACGCACACCTAAATTAAGGGTGAGCCGTTTTATAGCCCGCACGACGAGATTAAGCCATATTGGTTATCTCGCAACATAGCGCCACTGAATCGGCGTCCAACCCAACTAATGAGAGGGTCGCCGACCAGGACCTCTGCTAATTCGTGGCCCTGCCAGTAACTCGGCCCCGCATAACTTCCGTTGCCGCAGGTCGGGTCCCCGAATATGGTGCACGGCGCACTCGTCCTAAAGGGGAAGAAGTAGAACGCGCCATTGGGGAACAACGCGTAATAATTGTTTTCCCATCGCGGCCGAAATTCAAAACCTGTCCTGAGGGTGTGTAGGCGAAAGTGATAGTTCAGAGTATCCGTTAACTGCGCACTCATTTCGCGGAAATGAAGAGGCTTGAAATCGCTCCCGCCAATGCTGTTGTAGGCGTTCAAATAGATGGCGGGAAGCCCAGAGGATAACTCATCCGTGTTGATACCAGGCAGGCCAAACTTCTGAGCCAAATTCAAACCTTGCTCGTGCTCCTGGACGCTGAGACGATAGCGGTGGAGACCGGCTCGAAGCTCGTTCAACAAAGATGGGTTGAATACGTGAATGTAGGAAAGCACCAAATTATTGTTACGGTCGCGATGAGTGCCGCCTTGCGGAATGCCCCGGCCCTCATCTCCCAGCGCTCCATCGAGGCCAGGACTAGGTCCGTCATTCACCCGAGCCAGCGGGTTGGCGTCATTGAGCAAGCTGTCGTTCCAGCGGTAACGGAAGAACGCGGTGTCCTTAGCGGAGAAGGTGTGGTCAACACGCAGACCGGCATCATTTTGCTTGTATCGCCTGCGCTGGTGCGTCAAATAATTGCCCACATACCCGGGCGGCAGGTTGGGTTCGGCAATCGCATTCAGGAGGTACGAACCAAAGGGAGTGATCTCGTTCGCCGGAATGATATTTAGACCTTGGGGATTACTTGGCGTGCCCCGGCTTGGATCCTGGACTAGCTGCGTGCTGCCGGTGCTGGGGTTGAAGCTTGCCGGATCGTAAATGCAACTTGTCTTAAATCCATCGGCTTGGGTGCAGTCGTTAGCGGGTGGAAGTAAAGACGAAAAATCGCCGCTTCGGAACGGCAATTCAGGCACGTTCGCAAAACCTTCATTGATCTTGTGCAACACGTACCCTTGATAGTCCAGGAAGAAAAAGGTCTTGTCGTGAATGATGGGACCTCCAAAAGTCCCGCCGAATTGATGCTGCTTCAACGCGGGCTTCTCGCTGGGATTCACAGGATTAGCGAAGTAGTTTTGCGCGTTGAAGGCGTCGTTGCGAAGAAACTCGAAAGCCGAACCATGAAAGTCGTTCGTGCCGCTTTTGGATTGAATGGAAATTACACCGCCCGCGGTATGGCCGTAGTCGGCCGAGTACGCGTTGGTGAGTACCTTGAACTCGCTAATGGCATCAATGTTCGGACGAAGGTCCACATCTGATTCGCGAATCGATGACATCTCTATGCCGTCCAAGGTAACGGAGTTCGATTCCGGGCGCATACCATTCACGGAAAAGGTTACGTTGGTGGTCGCGCCGCCTTGGTCGGTGGAAGTGTCCTGGATGCCGTTGCTCAGCAACAGCAGAGAGAAGAAGTCGCGCCCATTGAGAGGCAGTTGCTTGATCTCGCGGTCCTGCACAATCTGGCTGACTTCACTCTGGTCGGTCACCAGCAGCGTTTCCGCCGTTGCCCGCACCTCCACGGTCTCATTGACGTTGCCCACCTCCAGCACGAAGTCCGAGCGGAGCTTCTGGTCGACGATTAGGTTCACGGGCGCTCCGATCGCCGACTTGAATCCAGAAGCCTCGGCCACGATCTGGTAACGGCCGAGCGGCATGTTCGCGAGCCGGTAGTTCCCGTCGTTGTCGGTGCGAGTGGTCCCCGTGAACCCTGTTTCGAGATTCGTTGCCTTGATGCTAGCTCCGGCGACAACCGCTCCGGTCTTATCCGTTACAGTGCCCAGGATGGTGCCGCTGGTAATTTGTGCGTGTCCCGGAACTGCGAGCACCCACAATGAGAGCGCTGCCAAGAGGCTGCAGGGGACGCCGAGACGAGTGGCCGCCAATCGCCTTCGGTGAGCCATAGAGAACCTCCTAAGTATACGTTTACTTCCCTGGACCGCGGCATCTTTGCGCCAATTTCCGCAACTTGTCAAGCATTTTCTTATAGATCCCAAGACCGCGG
>QHYP01000336.1:12802-13245 GCA_003224195.1 Acidobacteriota bacterium
CCAGATGCCAGGCGGCGTGACTTGATAAGGTTTTCTGCGACCGCAATGGAGGGGACAAGACCCGTGGACTTCCTCACTACCAGAGTCGTGTGTAGAACATACTCGGTGTGTTTAAGCGCCGAAGAATCACTCTCCACATGATTCAGCAAAGCCTTGAAGGCCAGATTGGCCAACTCCGTCTGAGACATCTGCACCGTCGTCAGCGGTGGAATCATGAACTGCGCCAGGCGAATGTCGTCGAACCCAACCACTGAGAGATCCTCCGGAACGCGAATCCCATAATCATATGCTTCGCGCATGACGCCTATGGCCGTCATGTCGTTCGAACAGAGGACCCCCGTCGGACGTTCGCGCATGCTGAGCAATTCCAGCAGCGCTCGCATCCCGCCTTTCATCGTGTGGTCGCCTTCGATGATCAGCTCCGGCGCGAAATTCAGCCCGAT
>QHYP01000337.1:0-4138 GCA_003224195.1 Acidobacteriota bacterium
CTCAGCTCAGGGCAAGCCTGTGCCACGGGGTTTTTTCACAGGTTCAAATCAAGGGCGGGGCACCCGCAGCGCGCCCTGCCGACCTCAGGGGTTAAAACCCCTGCATTTCCGGAGCTTTTCGGCACGGCTGAAGCCGTGCCCTCCCGCGAGTTATTTATGAGATGGCTTCTAGGGAGTGCCACCCGGGATTTTCTACTGCTGCGGAGCGCCACGCTCTCGGGGCCGCAGGTAATAAAGCAGTCCTGCCACGGCCAAGCGCACCACGGAGCGGCCCCAAATCAGGTAAGCCGGATAGAGGCGGCCCAGGTCCAGCGTATAAAGAGATAGCAGGGGCGTAATGGCCAAGACGCACACGCCGACGATCAGAGCGTCAATGATGGCAACGTTGCGGACCGGGTCGCGGGAGGCGAAATAGAACAAAAGACTCAGCATGAGGACGATTCCGCCCAGCTCCTTCAGCGTGACCAGCAGCAACGTGGAAAGCTCAGGCTCGGGAGGCCGAAGAAACAGCCGGAGCATGAGCGGCTTGCCGCCGAAAATCATAACCAGACCGCCAACGGCGGCGGTCGCCGAGAAGATACTCAACAGGATTCGCAAGGCACGATAAGACGATGTTGGCATGGGCCGGAGCCTCCTTTCGGCGAAATACGATTTTGCAATTGTTCTGCTTCACTGAATGCTACCACTTTGGCAAGCACCCATGGACGAGCAATTCCAGGCTCCGCGAATTGTACAGAAAGTTTTCGGCGGGTGGGCCGGTCTCGTTCTGTTTTTTTCCCTCTTGGCAGCAGGGCGCGATAAGAGCACACGACCGCATTCAACTCATCGTGGCGTAGTATGACAAGGGTGCCCCGCCCTCGGGTTCGGAGGGTGGGGGTTTTGGTGTGGCCCGATGCCCAAACAGTTGAAGCGCTACTATGGTCAGGGTCAACTCCACTTCGTGACGTTCAGTTGTTACCGGCGGCTGCCGCTCCTTGGAACCATGCATGCGCGCAATCTGTTCGTGAAGGAGCTCGGCAGAGTGCGCCAGGAGTATGGGTTTTTCCTGGTGGGCTATGTGTTGATGCCGAATCACGTGCACCTTTTGATCAGCGAACCGAAAAAGGGAACGCCTTCGACGGTGTTGCAGATGCTCAAGCAGCGGGTGTCCCGGAAACTGCGGAAGACCAAACAGGCAGTGCCGAAAGCACAAGGGAGACGTGCGTTTCCAGAATTCATCGGGGGATTGTCGCAATTTTGGCAGCCGCGGTTTTACGATTTCAACGTATATAGCCACGAGAAAAAGAAGGAGAAACTGGAATACATGCACGCCAATCCGGTGCAGCGAGGGTTGGTGGAACACCCGAAGGACTGGGTGTGGAGTAGTTTTTCGTATTACGCACGGGGTGAAACAGGATTGATTCAGATGGATGTTGTGAATCTATGAGGGGACTCTAGAACAAGGGGGAAAAACCCCACCCTCAAAAACCGAGGGTGGGGCACCCCCCGAAATTCAGATGGATGTTGTGAATCTATGAGGGGACTCTAGAACAAGGGGGAAAAACCCCACCCTCAAAAACCGAGGGTGGGGCACCCCCCGAAATAGGATTGATCCGGATGGACGCTGTGAATCTATGAGGGGACTCTAGAACAAGGGGGGAAAAACCCCACCCTCAAAAACCGAGGGTGGGGCACCCTCACCCCCCGGAGTAGTTGGGCGAGGAAAAGGGACGATGTTCGAAAGATACACGGAGAAGGCGAGGCGAGTGATCTTCTTCGCGCGGTATGAGGCGAGCCAGTACGGCGCTGCTTCCATCGAGAGCGAGCATCTTCTGCTGGGCTTGCTGCGGGAGGACTGGGCGCTGAACAAGAGGATTCTGCGCCAGAAGGGAACGGCAGAGGACATTCGGAAGGAGATCGAGGGCCAGATCACGATCGGGAAGCGCGTTTCGACATCAGTGGAAATGCCGCTCAGCGTGGAGAGCAAGCACATTTTGAACTGGGCTTTTGAAGAAGCCGAGCGATTGGGTGATAAGCACGTTGGGACGGAGCACCTGCTGCTGGGAATCCTGAGAGAGGAAAAGTGTCTTGCAGCGCGGGTCCTCCAAAACCGAGGCGTGGCGCTAAATACGCTGCGCGTGGAACTGGCGGAACGCTCCGAGACGCAGGGCGGCCGCAGCTTGCAGGAACGGGCGGCGCTCCTGGAGAAGCAGATGTCTGCTGGAGGAATGGCCGAGACGGCTGTTTCCTTATCGGAATTGATAAACGCCTGGAATGAGCGTAACGGAAAAAAGTTCGCGGGCTTCTTTGCGGAAGATGGCCAGTTCGTTGACCCTCAGGGATTAACGTGGAGCGGAAAAGCGGATATTGAAAAGGGCGCAGCACGTGTTTTCGGCTCTTTCCAACAGGGCGCAAGCCCGGGGCGCGTCGAGGACGCGAAGTTCGTTGGGTCGGACGCCGCGACGGCTTCTATCGTCTGGAACGCGGAGCCTGGGGTGAAAGCGAAGGCAGCGGGCTCCAGCGGGCTTCGGATGACATTGATTCTGTTCGCGACAGGCAGCGGCTGGCGGGTTGCACGGGCACGCTTGACGGAGGTTCGGGCGTCCAGTTCGGCGGCTTAGCGGACGCATCACATCCATTTCACGTGTGACCGCCCCGATTTTATCGGGGTAAACTCCGCAAGCGGTCAACAGGCCGGCGCGCGAGGTGGACGCACTCCACTTTGGTCCTGCCAGGACCCTGTCCGGAAGGACAGCTTGACGCATTGGAGTCCTGCTTGCCCGCAAATCCTCTTGCGAAGCGCGGAGCGTGGCTTACTAGGGTGCAGGGCCACGCACGGCCCGCGAAGGAATGAAAATGAAAAACAAATGGATCGTCGTTGGTATCGTCAGCATGGGCGCCGCGGTGGGTCTCTCTCTTGGTGCGAGCCGCGCTGGAGCGCAGGGGCCGGCAGGCGCGGGAGCCGGCGCGAAGACAATCAAGACTTCGGCGGACAGCGCGCACTCGGGGCATTCCCTGAATCCGGTGAAATGGGTGAAGAAGAACCCGAAAGCTTCAACCAGTAAGTCGGACGCGCAGAACGACCTCTACAAAAGGCTAACGGCCGGGTTGCAAGGACAGGGCGTGCTGCCGGCAAACACCAACCTCCAAGATGCGTGCGCGGGATTCAAGGAGCTGGGTCATTGCATGGCCGGGCTTCACGTGAGCCACAATCTGGCTATTCCATGGAATTGCATGAAGTGGGACCTGACGGGCGTGCAGACGGGCGCGGATATGTCGGCATGCAAGGGGCCGGAGAACGCCAAGGCGTGGAGCCTGGGCAAGTCCATCCATGCGCTCAAGCCGGCCGCGAATTCCAAAGCCGAAGAGAAGTTCGCCGTGAAGCAGGCGCACGACGAGTTGAAAGGCGCCGGCGCGTAAACACCTTCCAGAAGCGATTTGAGTTGGGGCTCACGCTGCCGTATGAGGCTTGAGCCCCAAATTTTTTTGAAGCAATTTTCTGTGTGACCGCGAAGCGGTCAATTCAAGTGTGACCGCTGAGCGGTCAACCAATCAATTAACGCTCATGAGGAGCGGCGCTTCTTCGAGGGCGAGGAGGGTTTTGCGGAGGCCTCGGCCTCGGATTCCGGAAGTCTTACGCCCCAAATGTTTTTTTCGGTATCCAGGCAGAACAGTCCGACCTGGTTGACCTGATCGGTACCCACTTGCCCGACCCACATTACGCGGTAACTCGCCTTGCCGCGCCAGCGGCGCTTGACTTCGATGGTGGCGCCGGGCTTGGCCAAATAGCCCACGCCGTCCAAGCGCGCCCCGGACTTGCTGATGTCGACGGTGTAGGCGCTGTGCACGAAAGCATTGCCGTTGGTGTCTGTGCCGCGCACGATCACGCGAATTTCTTCGGGGATGCGCGGTTTTTGGCGGGTGCGGCGCCAGAAGTATGGACAAGGGTTCTTGAAGGCAAGACCAACGCAACGCTTGTCCTCGAATTCCTGCTCCACATAGGCGACACGGACTTCCTGCTCTTCTCCGGAGATTCGGTTCACGAGAAAAGCGAGATCACCGGCTTTCACCTTTGCGGCCAGAGTTACCAGAGTGCCGCTGGAATTCACGACCATCGTGGAAGCCTCTTCGTGGAATGCGCCCTGCGGGTCGCTCCAAC
>QHYP01000337.1:4221-4610 GCA_003224195.1 Acidobacteriota bacterium
CTGGAACGAAAGTATGGTTCCTCGGCGCCCGGCGCGGCGGGTTTCGCTGCCTGCGGTTTGGAGGCAAGCTCCGTGTCTTTCGCAGATGCCTCCATGGGAAACTCGCGCTGGACGCCGTGAGCTTCGCATTCAAAGTCCCAGGACGTGCGGAGAATCTGCTCGAGGGTTTCGTCGCGGTTCTCGAGGATGATCCAGCTCTCGTTGTCGCCGTACGGACAGCGCAGCCGGACAGCGTAGTTCTTGGACACTGATGTTCCTCGCGGCTTGTTTCATATTACATGCGGGGAGAGGGTGCGCGACGAAGGATTCACCGCCGTGTGCCCGGTTATTCCACCTGAAGCTTGAAGTAGACCGCGGCGAGAGGCGGGAGGATGAGGCGCGCAGAGCAG
>QHYP01000338.1 GCA_003224195.1 Acidobacteriota bacterium
CTGGTGCCACTTCTACTATACGAGCGCAGGCACGCGGAATTTCGACATCGTTGTGGATCAGCGCAGCGCGGCGGGAGGCATCGGGGCTTGGTCCGCCGGCTACGTCGCGTTCAAGTCCGCAACGGCTACATCCCCTGGCGGGGGACAGAAGAGGCGCAAACTCGAACTCTTGGACGAAAATCTGGCAGCAAAGATCTTCTGATCGACTTTATCGGTGACCGCTGTGCTGTCGCCAATAACGAGGTGGCTGTGCCCCGATCCCTCAAAACGAACCGAACGAACGGCGAAGCGCCCCACCCCACAAAGCGGAACGGCGCGGCCCCGCGCCCTTCCGGCGAATCCGCAAGCGGCACAGCGCCGGCCAACCCAACGGATCTCGCCGCGATGCAGGATGCCGTTGCGTTCGTGGATGCCGTCGCCGTGCGCAAGGACCTGGTGGTGGTCAGCGTGGAATTGCTCGACTCCAAGGACGAAAAAATCAAAAAAGCCGAGCTCGATCGTCTCCGCGATATGAAATTCGGCAAGGTCAGTGTGGCCGGCGGACCGGGCGATGAGCCGCAGTCGATTATCCTCGATGCGCCGCGGCCGAGCGAGTAGTGAAATCCGCTCCAAAGCAGACGGGAAGGGAAGTGCAATGGCTAATTCAAGCAAGCAGTTTATTGGACAAATCGTGCAGCTCGCTGGCGTCGGCTCCGTCGTCGCAGGCGTGGTGATGAGCCTTCATCATGTGGCGGCCGCCGTGGCGCTGGTCGGCGGCGGCGCGGCGTATTACATCGGCAAAAAACTCCGCGCGCAGTAGCACAGGCTTTAGCCTGTGCAGAAACTCCTTCTCCATTTGTATGTCGGTCCCGAGATACAACAAAGGACGAGCGAGCCGGGCGCGAGGCGCGCTGCGCACGAGCGACCATTACCACGCGTTCCCTCGCCAAGACGAATTCCATCGCTCCCGCGCGAAATATCGCCTCTTCGGCGGCGCCGCCGGCCCGGGCAAAACGAAAGCGCTGCTCTGGGAAGTCATTTTTCAGGCGATGGAGACTCCTGGTTGCGACACGCTGCTCTTGCGGCGCACCTATCCGGAGCTGGAATCCTCGCTCCTGGCGTACTTTCGCCGCGACGTGCCGCGCAGCTTTTATCGCAGCTACAACGAGTCGAAACACCTCGTCACCTGGCCAAACGGCTCGACCACGCGCTTCGGCTACTGCCGTAATGAGAATGACGTCTATCAGTACCAGGGCGCGGAGTTTCTCTTCATCGGTATTGATGAGCTGACGCACTTCACGCTAAAGCAGTGGCAGTTCCTCACGTCGCGCAACCGCTGTCCGGTTTCCCTTTACGAGGCGGGGGCGCGGGCGGGGAAACGAGTGAGAGCCTGCATGGCCGGCGCGACCAACCCCGGCAACATCGGCCACGCCTGGGTAAAGGCGCTCTGGGTGGACCATGTGCCGCCGCCGGGCTTCGAGCGCCCCGAGCTTTACGATCCGCGCGATTACGATTTCATCCGTGCGCGGCTCGACGACAATCCGATTTACGCGAACGACGCCGCCTATCGCCGCACGCTCGAAGCGCTGCCCGAACACCTTCGCCGCGCCTTCCTCGAAGGCGACTGGAACGTCTTCGCCGGGCAGTACTTCGACATTTTCGACGTCGGCCGCCACACCGCGCGGCCCGAAGAGATTCGCCTCGAGCCCTGGTGGCCGCGCTGGATCTCGATTGACTGGGGCTTCCAGCACCCCAGCGCCGTGTATTGGCACTCCGCCGCGCCGACGGGTGTAGCCGCGGTCTTTAGACCGCGGGGTTTTCCCGAAGAGAAAGGCCCGCCCTCTAAAGAGGGCGGCTACAGCGACGCGTCTTGCCTCGATCCCTCGGCTTCGGCTGCAAATGCAGCAGCCTTCGCTCGGGATGACAATCCTTGTCGGATCGTCACCTACCGCGAATTCGTGCAGAACGGCCTCTCCCCGCGCATGTTGGCGCAAGCCATCGCCGAACGCAGCGGCCGCGAAAACATCCGAGAAATTTATCTTTCGCCGGACGCCTTCGCGCACCGCACCGCCGAAGCCTCCATCGCCGAGCAGCTCGGCGACGTGCTCACTGCCAACGGCCTGCCGCGCCCCGCGCCCGCCGATGACGACCGCGTCGGCGGCTGGCAGTGGATGTATCAATTGCTCGAAAACGACGCCTGGGTCATCACCGAAAACTGCGCGAAGCTCATCGAGTGCTTGCCCCTGCTCGTCCGCGATGAGCGCTACATCGAAGATATCCGCAAAATGGACGGCGACGATCCCGCCGACGCCGCCCGCTACGGCCTTGTGTCGGGCGCGCGATTTGCCGGCTTACACGACGCTGTCGGCTCTTGTAGGGGCACGATATATCGTGCCCCTGCATATTGCTCGTCCGGCGTAGGGGCGCAGCATGCTGCGCCCCTATTCGGCAAAACGTCGCATTTTGTGACCGGCATGCCCCTCGATGAACAAATCGCGCGCCAGGTCAGCGCCACGGACCCGACTTCGCGCGCCATTCATTACCAGCGCCTCGAAGCCGAAGCGCGCCGGCAATTTCGTCCGCAAAAATTTCCCCGCCGCCGGTAGTGTAGGGGCACGATATATCGTGCCCCTACATATTTCGCGCCCGTACGCGAACTGGCAACGTCAATCGGCACAGGCAAGAGTGCCTGTGCTACTGGTGCTCGATGTTGAATTGGCTGCACAAATTTCTACAAACAAAATACGTTGGAATGCTCGAGGAAGAGGGCGCTCCTCGAAGAAGAGGTCGCGCGGGCGCGCGCTGAAGTCACGCGGCAGCGTGCAGAAATTGCCCGGCTGCGCGCGGAGAATCGCGCCCTGGTGAACTCGCTCCTCGGCACGGCGGGCTTTCCGCCCGTCGATTTTCCCGAAGCGCCGAAGCCGCAGCCGCTGCCTCGCCTGAGAAAGCGTTCCTGGCACCAGATCCAGGCCTGGAAAGAAGCGGAAGCGGGGAGCAACGAAGCACCGAAGTTGTAGTGGCCAGCCTTTAGGCTGGCGCTTTGTCACGGTTTTGTAGGGGCACGATATATCGTGCCCCTACAAGGGCAGGTGCCGGTCTAAAGACCGGCCACGACAAACGGAACCGGTCTAAAGACCGGCCACTACATGAGTTTCAATCAATCAGGACGACCGAATGGACCCGTATCCCACAGCTGAGACTTGGACGGCCACGCCCGGCGCCGTCGCTCCCGCCGACGGAAACGCTGGAAGCGCTGTAGCCGCGGTCTTTAGACCGCGGGACTTCTCCGGCGGGTCCCTCCCGGAATCGGAAGCGCACAAAACCCCGCCCTCTGAAGAGGGCGGCTACACCGCCGCAGATCTGGGGGTAAACAACGAGCGCCTCGAGGAGCTGAAGCCCAAGCTGGTTCTCGCCCTGCGCGACCTGGTCCGCCAGTATCGCGAAGAGGGCGTCGTCGCGCGCCGGCACGAAATCCGCCGCATTCGCCAGGCGCGGCTTTTCTGGCAGGGCCTGCAATACGCCTGGTGGAACCCCAACGACATGAACTGGCACCTGCCGTTCGAGCAGCGCTTCTCCGACGACCGCGAGCTCGAGGAGATGCCGCGCTATCAGTTCGTCACGAATTTCTATCAGGGCTTCGGCCTGTCGTTCATCGCGCTGCTTTCGCAGGACGTGCCGAGCGTGCGCTTCTATCCGCAGTCGGCGCAGTCGCTCGAAGACATTTCCGCCGCGCGCGCCGCCAGCGACGTGGCCACGCTCATCGAGCAGAACAATCACGTCGAGCACTTGCTCACCGCCATCGGCTATTTCCTATGGACCGACGGCAAGCTGGGCGGCTACGTGCGCTACGTTGCGGACGGCCAGCGCTTCGGCTTCCACGATGAAAACATCCTCGAAGCCATCGAAATTCCCCTCGGCGAAGACGCGTACGTCTGCCCGTCCTGCGGCAAAGAAACCCCGGTGCGGAACAGTGAATCCGCGGCCAACGCGGCGAACGCCGACGGTGCAGCATCTGTAGGGGCACGATATATCGTGCCCCTACAAGAGCCCACCTGCCCGCAGTGCGGCGCCGAATTGTCCTCCGCCGACCTTCGCCGCGCCGAGCGCGTTACGGTACCCCGCGTCGTGGCCACGCGCCGCGTGCCCAACGGCCAGGAAGTCATTT
>QHYP01000033.1 GCA_003224195.1 Acidobacteriota bacterium
AGGCGGGGGGAGTCGAACCCCCGTCCGAAAAGCGCTACGGCCCGAAGCCTACATGCTTAGCTCAGTTCGCTGTGCGGTCCGGCCCGTGAGGGTCTGCCGCGCGTTCGCCCGCCGCGCTCAGAACGAGCAAGAAACGCAGCCGGCTAGTCCGATGGTTCTCGCCCGAGCATCACGGACCGAGACGCCCGAGCCAGCTCACTGTGCGACGCCTCTTACCGGGCCCGTGAGCAAAGCCCGGGGAGACGTTGCGCCTAAGTTAATTAGGCAGCAAGTGCCAATTGAGAATTGGCAGTTCTAGTTTTCCACCTTGTTGCGGGCAGGTGGCTCCCGGCATGCCTTCGGGTCGCTACAGCTTCCGTCGAAACCGTGTCGCCCCCGACTAACCCTATTCTACTATCTCTGGTCAGCCAGACCCTAGCTCGCTCTGTTCACCGCATTCAGCGCTTACACCCCTAGGTTTGGCGAATCACTCTCCCGTCCCAAATGCTCTGAGTTTGGGCAATGATTGAGCACAGCCGTGCCGCTGTCCGGTTGACTCCTAAATCCTCTACTCTCAATATGGAGAGAGGGGAATTTTGGGCGGAACATCCCCGCTGAACGGCATGGCGCAGGAATCCAATCCGATGGAACAGGTGGTCACGCGCGCGTTGCGGGAAAATCTCGAGCGCGTGCAGCGCACTACCAACGAATTGCAGCAAGCGATCAACGATCTTGTCGCCGCCTGCTCCAGCACCAAGCCTTCCAATGCCTTGCCGCCGATTCTCCGCGCGCAGACCGCCGCCGCATCGCTATCGGCGACGCTGGAAGTCTTGTCTCGATTTATCGCTCTCATCGTTCAACACGGACCGCGCACTCCGCTCGAAGAGGTGACGCGCATGGTAAGCCTTCCGATGAGCGAGCCGTCGCCGGCTCCCGAGCGCCCCATCGCGCCGATCCCCACGCCCATGGCCGATTCGGCGCCGGGAGCTGCATTCGCCGATTTCGTCATCGAAGAGCCAGCCGACGAGCCACTGGCCACGGTGCCAGACGTTTCCCGGACCTTCGACCTCAACCGCCTCTCGCCGGAGGAGCAGGAATTGCACCGCCGCGCAAATCGAGTGGCCAAAGTTTCCATGCAAGACATTAAAATGCTTCGTCCGGAACAGGTGCGCCTGGGCCGTGAACACAGAGATCTCTGTAATCGATTGCGGGATGAAATTGAAAAAGCTCACAGGGAATACGACCGTCGCTTCCGCCCCATCATGGCCCATCCGGTGGATTATTTTTATCACTGGATGGTGCAGATCCTTGCCGACGGCGATCCGAAAGCTCTCGGCGAGTATCCGTACGCGACCCCAGCCCGGCATTTCTGATTTGCCGTTCGCCGTACGCTTCGCTTGGAAACCGCGCCGCTCCGCGCCTGGACGCAAACTGACCGCTGTGCTCGCCTGGCTGTGGATTTTCGCCGTGCTCGCCGCCACCCCATTTGAAGCGGCAGCGCAAGCTCCGCGGCACAGAAGGAAGCCGCGCAAACCGCAGGCTTCTCCCTGCGCGGAGTGCAAGCCTGCCACGTCGGCTCCCGATCTCACGGCCTCCTCTCCGGAAGACGAAGCCTCGCAGAAGGAGCTTCGAGACCTGGCCCGGGCGCTGCGCAACGATGCGCCGGGCGCGTACGAAAAACTCAAAGTCTTCGCGGCGAAGAACGCGGCAAACATCTGGGGAGCGCGCGCTGCGCTCGCGCTCGGATACGCCGACTATTCCAAGAATCACGCCGACAGGGCTTTACCTTGGTTCGAGAAAGCCAAATCGGACACGCTCCTCCGCGAATACGTTCTCTACCTGAGCGCACAATCCAAAAGGTCGCTCAAGCGCCTCAACGAGGCTTTGGCGGACCTGGAGACGCTACAGCGCGATTTTCCGAACACGGTGCTCAAAGAGCAGCTCGTGGAAGCTTTGGCCGTGACAGCCGTGGATGTCGGCAAGCCTCAGGAGGGCCTTGACGCGCTGGATTCCTACCCGGCCACCTCGGCCAAGACGAATCTTCTCCTGGAACGCGCTCAAGCCCGCCAGGTTGCGCATCAACTCGCTCGCGCAGCGGCGGATTATCAGACGATTTTTTATAAGTTTCCGCTGAGTGATGAAGCCAAACCCGCCGGTAGCGCCTTGAGTTCTCTCTCTCGCGAACTGGGCAAGGAATACCCGCGTCCCACCGCTGAAATGCAGCAACAGCGCGCGCAGGCTTTCTTTGACGCGCACAAGTGGCGCGAAGCCCGGACGGAATTCGAGAAACTTCGCGCCATGCTGCCCAAGGACTCGGACAGCATTCTCCGCCAGCGCGCCGAACTCCGCATCGCCCAGGCCCGCTTCCAATTGAATGCTTCGCCCGCGCTCATCGGGAGTGTGGACATCTCCGATCCCGAACTTGATGCCGAGCGCCTCTATGACCTGTCTCAGGCCTGGCGCACAAAGAACAACGAGCCGGAAATGTTCACTGCCATCGAGCAGCTCGCGGCCAAGTACCCCTCAAGCCGCCGGGCGGAAGACGGCCTGATGGCTGCGGCCAACTACTTCTGGGTACAGCTCGATCGGGCTCGCGCCGCGCAGGCCTACAAGCGCCTCCTCGATGCGTTTCCGGCGGGAAAATACATGCAGACCGCCGAGTGGCGCATCGCCTGGGTCGGCTACCTCGATCGCAAGCCCGAGGCCAACGACCTGCTCCTTAGTTTTCTGGATAAGTACGCGGGTTCCTCCTACACCGCCGACGCGATTTACTGGCTCGGGCGCAATGCCGAACGGGAAGGGAATGTGGCGCGCGCGCGCAGCTTTTATAAGAAAGACGTGGAGCGCTATCCGGGAACCTACTTCGGTCATGCGGCGGAGGCGCGGCTCGGGCAGCTCGCATCCGGCGACGATGACCCCATCCCGGTCCTGGAGAAAATTCCGCCCGCGCCGGCCTTGCGCCCGCTCGACGAGCCCATTCCCTCGGCGGCCACCGACCGCTGGGAGCGCGCGCAGGCTCTGCGCACCGTCGCACTCGACGCCTCGGCCGAACTCGAGCTGAAATCCGCTTACTTCGCTAGCGGTTCACCTCGCTTGCTGCTTGAGGCTGCTCAAGCTGCATTTGATCAAGGCCACTACGCCGCGGGCCTGAGTTACGGCCGCCTGATTGTGCCCGCTTCGGAAGCGCGCAAGAAGGACGACGTGGCCTTGCCGGCCTGGAAGGCGCTTTACCCGCTACCCTACGAAGCCGCGCTGCGCCGCCAGTCTGCCAAGAATGGCCTCGATCCGATGTTTGTCGCCGGCCTGATCCGCCAGGAATCGACTTTTCAGCCCGACGCTCTTTCCCACGCCGGCGCCGTCGGCTTGATGCAGGTTCTGCCGATAACCGCACGCAAGGTGTCCAAACAGCTTCGCATTCGCTATTCGCGCAACAAACTGATCGATCCGGAGTACAACCTCACTGTCGGCACCGCCTATCTCCGCGGACTCATCCAAGACTTTGGCGGGCCCGAGCAGGCGCTCGCCGCGTATGACGCCGGCGAGGACCGCATCACAGCCTGGTCGGCCGAGCGCAAGTACGAAGAAATCGCTGAGCTCGTCGAGTCCATCCCCTTCACCGAAACCCGCGAGTACGTGCAAATCGTCTTGCGAAACGCCGAAGCCTACCGGATGATTTACGGCGGCGCGGCGCCGGCTTCTCAGGCGGCGTCGCAGACGTCCAAATGAGTGAAGGGGAGCAATGACTCCTTCCGAATCGAGCACGGCCCCCACCCGAGCGGAAGAAATTGCGCGGCGCATGCTCTCCGCCAAGGCGGAGCAGTTCACCGAGTCCGTCATCCGCGAGATGACCCGCCTCGCTTTGAAACACAACGCCGTCAATCTCTCCCAGGGGTTTCCTGATTTTCCCGCCCCCGCCGAGATCAAAGAAGCCGCGCGGCGAGCCATCGCCGACGACATCAATCAGTACGCTATCACTTGGGGAGCGAAGCCGCTGCGCGATGCCGTCGTCGAGAAGTTCGCGCGCACGCAGGGCGTGAAAGTGGATCCTGAACGTGAGATCACCATCTGCTGCGGTTCAACTGAAGCGATGATGTCCTCCATGATGGCCATGATCAATCCCGGCGACGAGATCGTCGTCCTCGAACCGTTCTATGAAAACTACGGCCCCGACGCGATCTTGAGCGGCGCAACTCCCCGCTTCGTCAAGCTGCGGCCGCCGGACTGGTCATTCGATGAAAAGGAATTGGCCGCGGCGTTCGGCCCCCGCACGAAGGCGATCATTCTCAACACGCCGAACAATCCCACAGGAAAAGTCTTCACCCGCGCCGAGCTCGAGTTCATCCGTGACTTGTGCGTTCGCTGGAATTCCTTCTGCATCACCGACGAAATCTACGAGCACATCCTCTACGACGGCGCCGAGCACGTCTCCATGGCGCGCATTGAAGGCATGCGCGACCGCACCATCACCGTCAACGGCATGTCGAAGACCTACAGCGTTACCGGCTGGCGAGTTGGTTGGGCCATCGCTCCGCAGGAGGCGACCTCGGCCATCCGCAAGGTCCACGATTTTCTTACCGTCGGCGCGGCTGCACCGCTCCAGCAGGCGGGAGCTTTGGCTCTCCGCCTCCCGCAGAGTTATTACAACAAATTGGCGAGCGATTACGTCGCGCGCCGCGAACGTCTGCTGAAAATCCTCGAGCGGGCTGGCTTCATCGTGTTCAATCCCCGCGGCGCCTACTACATCATGACGGACATCTCGCGCTTCAATCCCCCCGATTTCAGTCATTTTGCTGCCGGCGCGGACACCAATGACGTCGCGTTTGTGAAGTATCTCGTCGAGAAAATCGGCGTCGCCGCCGTCCCCGGCTCCAGCTTCTATAACGATCCCCGGGACGGCGCTTCCCAGGTCCGCTTCACCTTCTGCAAAAAAGAATCTACCCTCGCCGCCGCCGAAGCCCGCCTTGCCAAGCTCCAACCCTGAAAAATTGTTGGTGTCATTAGCTCGCAAATTTGAGCCAAAAAAGGAGGGCCACGTTAAGCGCCGCAACTCCCACCGCGAGCCAGTATTTTTCCGCAAAGTAGGACAAGACAGCCGCGAGCGCGCACACGGAACTCACCAGCGCGCCCAAAATGAACGGCCCCACTCGCGCCAGGGAGAGCGCCGGGCCAAGTGCGTGCTTCAGCCGAAAATATTCCGCCAGGCACCGGATCAGCGCGGCGAACTGCACACAGATGGCAATCCTCGCGGCTGAACGCGAGGAGATGCGCATCGGCTCTCTTAAAGCGATTTTAGAAACTGAATCAGCTCTTCTTGTTCCTGGTGCTTTAGCTTATCGAACTTCTTCTCCGCCTCGCTCGCTTCGCCCCGGTGCCGCTCAATGGCGTCGCGAAGCGTCAGCGAAGTCCCGTCATGCATCAGGCGCGGGCGCAATCGTACGCCCCATAAAGGCGCGGTCCGCATCTTGTTCGCTGTCTGAGTGAAGGTGCTGGGCGAGAAATTTCTCCACTGAACCTGATACATGTTTCGGCCATAGTGCTCCTGCATGGCCATCACGATGCCGTCGCCGGTTCCCACGTCGTGCAGAAGGAAATCGCCATACGGATAGAAGGTCTTTGCCGCGAGGGCGTCGGGGATGGTGAACGTGCCGCCATTGATCTTCGTCCCCGCGGCCGCCGTGGTCAACGCGGCGACGTGGCATGCCGCGCAACCGATCTTGTCAAAAAGCCCGGAGCCTTTGATGGCCTGGGGAGCCTGCGCGAGCTGAGTATCGCGAGCGGGGGCTTTCGTGGCGCGAATGAAGCGGGCGAAATGATCCACATCGGCGAGGCCGTCCTGCCCGGGAGTATCATTGGGCTCGGACGCCGCGTTGCAAATTTTCGTCACTTCGTCCGGCTGTAACCGGTTCGTGATCCCCATCTCATTGAGGTAGGCATCGCCAGAGAAGGACAAGAGACTGGCGTGCTGATCCTTCCATCCGAATCGTCCGATCCCGGTGTGCTCTGGCGCTTCGACGATGGGGACGTAAAGCGCCTGGCCGCAAATCTTGCCGTGCGAGGCCTTGCATTGGTCGCGGGAGAGATCCAGGAACGTTTGGTCGGCCACCGCTTCGACAAATCCGTCGCCCAACAGATTGACCGACATGCGCAGCGTCCGGATGTTCTCCGTGTCGGGCACCCGTTCCTGAATTTCCGAATCAGGAAATGCTCCGCTTGGACAAATGGCTCGATCATTTACGAGCGAACGCCCTTTAATGACCTCCGTTCCGTGGGCGATGGGGATTTCGGGATTCTGGAATTCACCGTGAGGCCCGTTGTGGCCCACGCGCAATTCGCTGACCTGGCTTGCGCCGCCGGAGGTGGGATTCTGGTGACACTCCCGGCAGGATTGCGCGTTGTAGAGTGGCCCGAGTCCGTCGGCAATCTGTTCCACCTCATCGAATTTTCCTTGATCGGCCTGGTGCGTGGTGTCATCGACCATGCCGTTGCTTTTGTTGTCGAAGCCGGTGGGCGCTTCGGACAAATGTGCTGCATAGCAAGCGAAGACAATCGTCAGTGCCGCCGCTGCAACGAACAACCGCCTCATGGATTTGCTCCTTATACGGAATCGGCTGGGCGCCGATTCTGAATACCATCGAATCAGGCGCCGGCAAAGGACAAAGTTGCGTGTGGTTGTTCAGTTCGGCAAAATTATCTGGACGCGAGTTAGCGGCCTCGGCAGATATCAGATTCGGGGCGTATGGACTCGGGTGCGGTGGACTGCCTGTGCTAGAATCCGCCACCGGAACGTTCGCGGTGCGCGGACGTACCGGAGGGCGTGCACGGCCATGAATTTCCAGTTGATTCCGCACGGGACACGCATGGAAGCCAACGGCCACGGCGCGCCATTCGACATTTCCTCGAGCGCCACGCGCACCTTCCTCTGCCGGCTGACCATCACGGACCAGATTGAGCAGGAGTCGCTGGACGTATCCATCTGGGGCTCCCCCGACGGCCAGAATTGGGGTGCCAAGCCGCTCCTGAAACTCCCTCAGCAGTTTTATCGCGGCGATACGAAAATGGTTTTGGATCTCTCGCTTCGTCCCGAGATCCGCTTCATCCGCGCACGCTGGGAATTGAACCGTTGGGGCCGAGTCGCTCCCACCCCGATGTTTGTTGCCGGTCTGGATCTAAACGAGATACCGCCCATGTCGCGCGAGACGCCGACCAGACGCGCGGTAATGGCTACTTAAGTTTAGTGTCTCCAATGTCTTAGAGGAATCCGCTGGGAGAATTCAGGGGTAGGAGACTGACGGTCGGTTGCCCTGTGGTGGTTAGCCTCCTACCCCGCGAGTGGTCTTACCTGTATAGACGGCGCCCCCCGCCTAAAAGTTTCCTCGCCCCCGCAAAAAACTTACCCAGGCTCTTGCCATCGCCAGGCGGCGGTTACAACACCCATCTCCAAGAAAAACGCTGCCGCGTCTGTACCGTGAGTCTTTGATGCCCCTTCGAGAGGCAAATCGTCTCAAGAACTGAGATCAACGGTATCTAAATACCGGGCCACGGAGACGTTCCACCTCATTTGCGACTGGATTGCCGCTTGAAGCGACTGCGCCGCCGGCGGCTCGCCATGCACCAGCCAGGTCTGCTTCGGCGGCGCGGCGAACCCGTTCAGCCAGCGCAGCAGCTCGCTTTTGCCCGCGTGAGCCGAAAGTTGGTGGAGTTCCACAATCTCCGCTTTCACCGGAACCTCTTGCCCGTACATGTGCAGCAGCTTTGCGCCCTCCTGTAACGCCCGTCCGCGCGAGCCCTCCGCTTGAAACCCCGCCAGCAGCACGGCATTTCTCGGATCGGGCAGCCGCTGCGCCAGATGATGCAGGACGCGCCCGCCGGTGGCCATGCCGCTCGCGGAAATGATGATGCAGGGTGTCGTGACGTTGTTGATCTGTTTCGATTCGTCGGCCGTCCGCGTAAGGTGAAATTCGTGGACGTTCAGCGGGTCGCCCTTGCCGCCGCTCTCCTCGCGCGAAAACTCCAAGTCGTGATCCTCGCGGTGCTTCAAGTACAGCTCCGTCGCGTCGAGCGCCATCGGGCTGTCGATGTACACTGGAATCCGCGGAATGCGCTGCGAATCTTCGAGCTGCCGCAAGAAGTACATCAGCGTCTGTGTGCGTCCGATCGCGAACGCGGGGATCACGATCGATCCGCCGCGCTTCGCCACGCGATTCACCACGTCCGCCAAAGTATCCATCGGTGAGCCGCTGGGATGATCGCGATCGCCATACGTGGATTCGCAAAGCAGCGCGTCCGCGCGCGGCGGAGTCGTCGGGTCTTTCAGAATCGGCTGGTCATATCGCCCGACGTCGCCAGAAAAGACCACCACGGTCTTTTTGCCGTTCTCGGTTATCGTCAGCTCAAGGCTCGAAGACCCAAGGATGTGCCCCGCGTCATAAGAAACCACTTGAAATCCCGGGGCGATCTCGAAGCCTCCGCTGCGCGGCATCTCTCGCAGCTGCTTCAGCACCGGATCGATATCTTCGGGCGTGTACAGCGCTCGCGGTTCCGCATGGCGGCTGTACTTTCCTTTTTGCGCATGCAACGCGTCTTCTTCCTGCAGGTGCGCGGAGTCTTTCAGCAGGATGCCTGTCAGTTCGATGGTGGCGGCATTCGCAAAGATCGGCCCGCGGTAGCCGTCGCCGACCAAGCGCGGCAGCCAGCCCGTGTGGTCCAGATGCGCGTGCGTCAGCACCGCATAATCAACCGTCTTCGGATCCACGTTCAGCGGCTGGTAGTTCCGGTCGCTGAGCTCATGCGAGCCCTGAAAAAGCCCGCAATCCACCAGCAGTCGTTTTCCGTTTGCTTCCACAATGTATTTCGAACCGGTGACGCATCCCGCTGCGCCCAGAAACGTGAGTTTGGCCATAGGGCCAGTATTGTAATCGAAGGCCAAGCCAAGCAAAGCCGCGAATCAAACTTGAAGGCACCGCGGCGGCCGGAGACGGGCAGGGAGTTCCGACTTTCCTTGACGCAGCGCAGCCTCTTCGCTAGGCTCCGCGTCGACCGCTTGCGGTCGCCCATAAAGTCGACCGCTTGCGGAGTTCACCCCGACTTGTCGGGGCGGTCGCCCACAAAAGCGATTGATCGGGGGAGGTGACGCCGTGTCATTAAGCAAAGCGAATGTCTCACTGCCATCTGCATCGCGCTCTCCAATGCTCGCAATTCTCGCTGGGCTCCTCGCGCTCGCATCTGCCTGGGCGGTGTTCGCCTGGGCGCCTTCCTCAAGCGCAGACCGCCCCGCCCAGCGCTCCACCAAGTCCAAGGCGGCTGAAAAGACAGGCCTGCGCTTCGAAATTTCATTTCCCACGGAAGCGAACTCCACGGCGCTCGATGGCCGCGTCTTTCTTCTAATCTCCAAGGATGGCAGCGACGAGCCGCGCTTCCAGATCCGCTTCACCGCCGAAACCCAGCAAATCTTCGGGCTCGACGCGGACGGCCTCGCCCCGGGCGTGCCGGCCGTTGTGGACCGCGCTACGCTTGGCTACCCTCTCGACTCTATCGAGCAGATTCCCGCGGGCGATTACTACATTCAGGGACTTCTCAACGTTTACGACACTTTCCATCTCGCCGCCGGCAAAGCCTTGAAGCTTCCCATGGACCGCGGCGAAGGTCAGCAGTGGAATCGCAAGCCCGGCAATCTTTTCAGCAAGCCGGAAAAACTGCACATCGATCCCAAAGCCGGCGGCGTCATCCGCATCAGCCTCACAGAAAAAATTCCGCCCATTGACCCGCCCCAGGACACCAAGTACGTAAAACATCTCAAGATTCACAGCGAATTGCTCTCGAAGTTCTGGGGCCGCGCAATGGAAATCGGCGCCGTCGTGTTGCTTCCCGACGGCTGGGAAGAGCATCCCGATGCGCGGTACCCGCTCATGGTCTACCAGGGACACTTCTCCCATGATCTGCAAATCCCCGTGAGTTTCCGCACGACTCCGCCCACGCCCGATCTGAAGGGCCGCGAGTTCCAGGCCGCCGCGGGGGGTTACAAGTTCTATCAGGATTGGACCGCGGGCCGTCTGCCGCGCATGCTCATCCTGATGATTCAGCACGCGAATCCTTACTACGACGATTCCTATGCGGTGAACTCGGCGAACGTCGGCCCTTACGGTGACGCCATCCTGCGGGAAGTGATCCCCGAAGTCGAAAAGCGCTTTCGTGGCATCGGCCAGGGCTGGGCTCGCGCTCTCTATGGAGGTTCCACCGGCGGCTGGGAAGCGCTCGGCATGCAGATTTTCTACCCCAGCGACTTCAACGGCTCCTGGGGACTCTGCCCCGACCCCATCGATTTTCGCGCCTACCAACTTGTCAATCTCTATGACGACAAAAATGCCCTCTGGCGCGAAGGCCCCTGGACAAAACTCCCGCGGCCCGCCTCGCGCCGCCCCGACGGCACCGTCACCAGCACCATGGATGGTGTGAACCGCTACGAATTAGTCCTCGGCACCCACGGCCGTTCCGCCGAGCAGCTCGACATCTGGCAGGCCGTCTTCAGTCCTGCCGGTGACGACGGTTATCCCAAGCCCATCTGGGATCCCTCGACCGGTCACGACGTCGCTGCCTACTGGCGCGAGCACTACGATCTGCGCTACATCCTCGAGCGCGACTGGAAGACCCTCGGCCCGCAGCTTGTCGGCAAGCTGCACATCACCGTCGGCACGCGCGACACGTATTACCTCGACAACGCCGTGCGCTTGATGGAGGACTTCCTCAAGCACACCAACAATCCCTACTACGCCGGCGACTTCGAGTACGGCCCGCACCAGCCTCATTGCTTCACCGGCAACCCCGACAAGGATTCCCTCGTCGGCCTCTTCGATGTGAACCAGCGCATTCTGCCCAAGGCCGCCGCCTGGATGGAAAAATCCGCCCCCCAAGGCGCTGACACCTCCAGTTGGAAATACTAGTTGGCCGAGCAGCGCGCGGGAAAAGGCAGAATTTCGGACGCTAAACTGGTGGAGCCGATGGGATTGTCCCCCGCTCCTTGAAGAAAACCGAAGAAAAACCGCTAAATCACAGAGTTTATTGCCACTTACTGATTCCTCTAATGTCCCTTGAAAACCCTTTCGGGTTCTTTGGACACCCACATAATGCCTCATTCTGGCAACAGTTGGCAACAGTTAGCAGTGAGGCTGTTTGGGGTACCGCTGGGGAGTCACCAATTCCCAGATCCCCGTATAGGGACAACATGGGGTCGGGCGGATTGCGGCGAGCATCACTAACGTTGCCTGCGAAGCCTCGAATGTGTTTCAATTTCGCGAGAATAGCCGACCATGGGGAAATGGCGGCCCCATTGGAAAAAACTATTGGGCGTTAGGCAAGCCCTCGACAAGTCTTCAGCAAAGAGTTTTCCACCGCGCGTGGCGCGAGAACGGGAGCCAAGTTGCTTCGCATAGT
>QHYP01000339.1:0-5019 GCA_003224195.1 Acidobacteriota bacterium
GGCGGCGACGGCGGCAACGGCGCGAGCGTGTATCTCGAAGCCAATCCGCACGACAATACGCTCCTGCGCTACCGCTTCAACCGCGAATTTCGCGCCGAACGCGGACGCCACGGCGAAGGCTCGAATTGCACAGGCCATTCCGGCGCGGACATGTTTCTCCAGGTGCCCGTGGGCACGCTGATCTTCGACGACGACACCGGCGAAACCCTCGCCGACCTCGCCACGCCGGGCCAGCGCGTGCTCGTCGCGCGGGGCGGACGGGGCGGCCGCGGCAACCAGCATTTCGCCAAGCCGTGGCACCAGGCGCCGAGGGAGCACGAAGACGGCCAGCCGGGCGAAGAGCGGCATTTGCGTCTGGAATTGAAGCTACTTGCGGACGCCGGGCTCGTGGGTTTCCCCAACGCCGGAAAATCCACGCTCATCTCCGTCATTTCCGCAGCGCGCCCCAAGGTCGCCAATTATCCCTTCACGACGCTCGAACCGCACCTCGGCGTCGTCAACGCCGACGGAGGATCCGGGAACGCGGGCAGAGAGTTCGGCCGCACGTTCGTCGTGGCGGATCTCCCCGGCCTCATCGAAGGCGCGCACGAAGGCGCGGGCCTCGGCATCCGTTTTCTGCGTCACATCGAGCGCACCCGCCTGCTCGTCCATCTGATCGACACAAGCGAGGCGAGCGACCGCGATCCGATCCGCGATCACGAAATTATCTGCGGCGAGTTGCGCGCCTTCAGCGAATCGCTTGCCGCAAAGCCCATGATCGTCGTCGCGACGAAGCTCGACGCCACCACGGATCGCTCTCGACTGGAGGCGCTGCGCGATTTTTGCCGCTCGCGCGAACTCGGGTTCCGCTCCATTTCCGCGGCCACCGGGGAAGGCGTTCGCGAGCTTGTCCGCGTCATGGCCGATACGCTGGATCAAATTCCGCGTGAAGCGCCGCCGGTATCTGAGGCGGACGGCAAAGGGCCCGGCCCGGCGCGGGTCACGGAGCCTCAAGCGGCGAAATTTCCGTCGTAACAGGAGCTTTGGGAGGCGCATTGACGACAGCCCAGGCCCAGCGCACTGCCGTTCGGCATCATCCCCGCCAGGTGGCTCTCTTCGGCGGCTCCTTCGATCCCATTCACAACGGCCATCTGGCGGTTGCGCGCGCCGCCGACCGCCGCTTCAACTTCGACGAGATTCTCTTCATCCCCGCCAGCCGGCCGCCACACAAGCTCAAGCAGCACCTCGCTCCCTTCGCTCACCGCTTTGCCATGGCCGCGCTCGCTTGCGCCGAGCATCCGCATTTCGTGCCCTCGATCGCCGAAGCGGGCGATGATTTCACCGGCCAGCAACTCTATTACTCGGTGGATACCGTGCGCTATTTCAAGCACGTCTATACGCATCCGGGCGACCGGCTTTTCTTCCTCATCGGCGCCGATGCATTTCGACATTCCCACCTGGAAGGAGTACGAAACGCTGCTCGGCCTGTGCGACTTCATCGTTGCCAACCGACCCGGGATTCGCAAGGAAGCGTTGCGCCTGGTCATCCCTCCGGATTTGCTCGGTCGCCCGTCGGCGCGCGGCGCGCAGGATTCTCAGTCCGATGGCCCACTCGTAGCCGAACTGCGTCGCACGAACGTCTATCTGCTCGACAACGTCTCGAGTGATGTCTCCGCGACCGATATTCGCCGGCGGGCCCACCGCGGCCAGTCCATCCATGGGCTTGTCTCCACGCGCGTCGAGGAATACATTCTCAAGCAGGGCCTTTACCGGTGAAATTGGACTCTTTACCCCAGGTAGTCCGGCTCGCCATCGAAGCGGCGCAAAATAAGAAAGCCGCCGGAATCACCCTCCTGGACTTGAGCGGCCTCGGCGCGTTCACCGACTATTTCATCGTCTGTACCGGATTCAGCACGCCGCAGGTGCACGCCGTTTGCGAGGAAGTGGAAGAACAGCTTGCGCGCGTCGGCCGCGCGCCCGGCCACCGCGAAGGCTTTCGCGCCGCCGAATGGGTGCTTCTTGACTTCGGAGATTTCATCGTGCACGTGTTCAGCGAGCAGGCGCGCCGGTATTACGACCTCGAGCGCCTGTGGCGCTCCGCGCCGAAGTTCGAGCTTCCCGATGATCCGGGTTCCGCGCCGGTCAATGCCTTGCCGGACGTCTCCGCCGGAGGAGTGCGTTCCGGATGAGCGCGGAGCGCCTCCCGTGGATCGCGCAAGACGCCGCTTCGCTGCAACTCCTGGAGCTTGCGCAGAAGGTTGCCGACGCTCCCGCCACGCTTCTCATCACCGGCGAAAGCGGCACGGCCGCGCCGCGACGCGCCCTTCCTGAAGATCGATTGCGCCAGCCTGCCGCCGCAGCTCGTCGAAAGCGAGCTCTTCGGCCACGAGCGGGGCGCGTTCACCGGAGCGGTGGAACGCAAGCTCGGGCGGCTCGAGCTCGCCGGCGGCGGCACCATCGTCCTCGACGAGGTGGCCGCGCTCTCTCCCGCCGGCCAGGCCAAGCTGCTGCGCGTCCTCCAGGAAAAAAGCTTCGAGCGGCTCGGCGGTACGGAGACGCTGCAGATCAACGCGCGGCTCGTCGCCCTGACGAACACCGATCTCCCCGCCGCCGTCGCCGCCGGCCTTTTCCGCGAAGACCTCTTTTTCCGCCTGAATGTGGTGCCTATTGTCCTGCCGCCGCTCCGTCAGCGCCGCGCGGACATTCTTCCGCTCGCCGAGCATTTTCTCTCCGCTCTGCGCGCCAGGCGCGGTCGCCCCGATGCGGCCTTCAGCGACGCCGCGCGCCGCGCTTTGGAATCCTATTCCTGGCCGGGCAATGCCCGCGAACTGCGCAACGCCATAGAAGGCGCCCTTGTTTTCGCCGCGACGGATACGCTTGAGCCGGAGAATTTCCCGGAGGCTATTCGCGCCGCCAATTCCGGCATTCCCGTGTCTCTTTCCGAGCTCCGATCCCTGGAGGAGATCGAGCGCCAGGCGATCGCGGCCACGCTCGAAGCCACGCGCTATCGCATCACCCGCGCCGCCGACATTCTCGGTATCAGCCGGAAAACGCTCCTCGAGAAACGCAAAAAGTACGGCCTCAAATGACGACCAGATGAGGGTCGTCATCCCGAGGAGCCTAGCGGCGAGGGATCTCTCTCCGATGTTCCGAACTTAGCCATGAAAATCCGCCTCTTGCTTCTCGGCAAAATTCGCCGCCCCGAACTCCGCGCGCTTTTCGACGACTATCTCCAACGCATCCGCCATCACGCGACCATAGCTCCGCGACTCGGCCGCCGCGCTCAAGAAACTCAACGCGGATCGCGCCGCAACCGTCGTTCTCCTCGACGCCGCCGGAAAGCACTTCACCTCCGAAGAATTTGCCGCGTGGCTCGGCGGGCAACGCGATCGCGGCGCCCGTGAGTTGATCTTCCTCTGCGGTGACGCCGAAGGTTATCCCGCGGCGCTCCGCCAGCGCGCGCACCAAAAACTCTCCCTAAGCTCCATGACCTTCTCTCACGAGCTCGCCCGCGTCGTCCTTGCCGAACAGCTTTACCGCGCCTTCGCCATTCTGGCCGGCAGTCCGTACCCGAAATAGCGCGCACGAGTCTTCCAAAATGTTGTAGAAAGATAGGTGTTATGGCTATTCGCATCGTCCCCGATGAGGGCCAGTCTTCGGCGGCGGTCGAGATTTCGCTCGAAAAGCCCCTGCCGGACTACGACCTTGAAGAAGTGGAATTCCCCACGCCGCGCGACGTGGATGGAGTTCTCGTCAGCCAGGGTTTCCGCGACCTCGTGGACGACGCCCGCGGCATCCTCATCGAGCTTCTCGACGGCACGGGCCTCGAAATCGCCCAGCTCACCGGCGCCATCTGCCCCGGAGATGAGCTCTACCGCCCGGGCCTGTGGATCGTCCTCCACGACCCGCACGCGCCGCCTTCTCAAGCCCTCCCCGCGACCACCCGCCAGCGCCTCACCGCGCTCGCTGACTCGCTTGTTCACCGCCTCCAGCTCGCCTAATTTCGAATCCAGACGTTCGGCGCTCGTCCAACCACCAGGCCGTACCGCCCCTCTCTCGCTTGACCTTTGTCGCGGGAGCCCGCAAACTCTTTTCCTTCCTCCGCGCCTCTGCTTTACGGAGAGCTGTACATGCCTGAAGGAAAAGGACTGCTCATCGTTTACACCGGCCCGGGCAAAGGAAAGACCACCTGCGCCCTGGGCACCGCCTTCCGCGCCGTCGGCCAGGGATTCCGCGTCCTCATGGTTCAATTCATTAAAGGCTCTTGGCACTACGGCGAGCTCGACGCCGCCAAACTCCTCGGCGACGACAAGTTTGAAATCCGCCCGATGGGCCGCGGCTTCGTCAAAGTCGGCGGCGCAGAGACCCACCCCGAAGACATCAAACTCTGCCGCGAATGCTGGCAGGCCGGCCGCGAAGCCATTTACAGCGGCAAGTACGATTTGGTAGTGCTCGATGAGATCAACTACGTCATCAGCTACAAGATGCTTGACGCGGACGAGGTCGTCGAGGCGCTCAAGGGCCGCCCCGAACGAGTCCACGTGATCTGCACGGGCCGCAGCGCCCATCCCAAATTGATCGAGCTAGCCGACCTGGTCACCGAGATGCGCGAGGTGAAACACCCCTACACCAAGGGTATACTGGCGCTTTGAACGACAGCTGCTGCGAACCGGCTCGCTGTCATTCCGAGCAGAGGGCCGACGGAGTCGGCCCGGAGTCGAGGAATCTCTCTTCGGACTAAACGCATGGCTTGGTTCAAACGCGAAAAAAAATCCATCGAGCAGCCCACGCCGCCCGAAGAGCGCCGTGTGCGCACCGAAGGTCTGTGGACCAAGTGCGAAAACTGCCGCACCATCACCTTCCGCAGAGACCTCGAAGCCAATCTCTTCGTCTGCCCCAAATGCCAGCACCATTTCAAAGTCGGCGCTATCCGGCGCCTGGAAATGCTCCTCGACGGCCGCTGGACCGAACACGATGCCAGCATGACCTCCACCGACCCGCTCAATTTCGTGGACACCAAGCCCTACGCGAAGCGCCTGA
>QHYP01000339.1:5194-7802 GCA_003224195.1 Acidobacteriota bacterium
TGCTCCGGCGGCGCGCGCATGATGGAAGGCACCATCAGCCTGATGCAGCTCGCCAAGGTTTCCGCCGCTCTTGCCCGCCTCGACGAAGCCAGGCTGCCTTTCATTTCCGTCCTCACCGATCCCACCACCGGCGGCGTCACCGCCAGCTTCGCCATGCTCGGCGACCTCAACATCGCCGAGCCCGGCGCGCTGATCGGCTTCGCCGGCCCGCGCGTCATCGAGCAGACCATCCGCCAGAAGCTTCCCGACGGCTTCCAGACCGCCGAGTTCCTTCTCGAACACGGCTTTCTCGACGCCGTCGTCCACCGCAAGGACCTCAAGTCTTACCTCAGCACTGCCTTTGAACTCCTGATGGACTAGGCTCCATGAACTACGATTCCTCCGTGCGTTACCTTCTCTCTCTCGGCCGCGAGCTCGCCGCGCCGATCCAGGCCACGACCGCCAAATTCGACCTCGAAAACATCACTATCCTCGACGAACGCCTCGGTCGCCCCGACCGCGCTTATCCGAGCGCGCACATTGCCGGCACCAACGGCAAAGGCTCGACCGCCGCTTTTCTCGAATCCATTCTTCGCCGCGCCGGCTTCCGCACCGGCCTGTACACTTCGCCCCACCTCGAGCGCATCAACGAGCGCATCCGCATCGCCGGCGAAGAAATCTCCGACGCTGCCTTCGCCGAAATCTTCACCCGCATTCACCATCTGATCGAGGAGCTCCTCGCCGCCGGAAAACTCCGCGCTCACCCGACTTATTTCGAATGCCTCACCGCCATGGCCTTCGAGGCTTTCGCGCGCGCTCGCGTCGACTTCGCCGTCTTCGAAGTCGGCCTGGGCGGGCGTCTCGACTCCACCAATGTCATCATTCCCGCCGTTACCCTCATCACGCCCATTGACTTCGACCACGAAAATTTCCTCGGCCATTCGATTCGCGAAATCGCCGGCGAAAAGGCGGGCATCCTCAAGCCCGGAGTTCCCGTAGTCGTTTCGCCTGAGCGGACCGAAGCGCGCGAGCTCATCCTGCGCCGCGCGGCGGAACTTGGCTGCCCCGTCGTCGAAACCGAAACGGCGTTCCGCGTGGAACATCAGTCCTCGGAAGATGGTTGTGAGCGCGCTCTCGTCACGGAGTTCGCTTCCTTCCGTCAATTCGGCGTCGCGCCCCGCCTGGCCGGCCGCTTCCAGCTCCAAAACGCTCTAACCGCCGCCGCTGCTGCCCGCGTTCTCGCCGCGCACGGCTTCCGCATTCCGGATGAAGCCGTCAGCGAGGGCATCGCCGCCGCCGAGTGGTCCGGCCGCCTCGAAAAGGTCCATTCGCAACCGGACGTCTATCTCGACGGCGCGCACAACCCCGCCGCCGCGCGCGAGCTTGCCGCTTTCTGGTCGCAAAACTTTGCCGGTCGCAAAATCCGGCTGGTTTACGGCGCGCTGCGCGAAAAAGCCGTGGACGAGATCGCAGGCCTACTCTTTCCCCGCGCCGCCGAAGTCGTTTTCACCGAGCCGCGCACCACGCGCGCGATCTCCGCCGCGCAGCTTGCCGAAATCACGGCGCATCACGCCCAGCGATTCGCCATCGTGCCCGATGCGGAAGAAGCCTTCGAGCGCGTCCTCGCCGAAGCCGCCCCGCGGGACGCCATTTTCGTTACGGGCTCGCTCTATCTCGTCGGCCAAATTCGCCGTTTCTGGAAGAATCGCACCGGCGTGCTTGCTCCCTGACTCCCTGGTCTGTCATCCTGAGGCTCCGTTTTGGGGCCGAAGGAGCTCAGCTTCTTGAGTGGCCGAGCCACTGACGAAATTCTACGAGCGCGCATGGAAACGTGATGAAAAGAAACCGCAAATCTCTCGTCAGCATCATCATGGGCTCGAAGTCCGACTGGGAGACAATGGAGCACGCCGCGAACACGCTCGAAGAGCTCGGCGTGCCGCACGAAGTGCGCGTTCTCTCCGCCCACCGCACCCCCGACCAACTCCTCGAATACGCCACGAACGCCGAAGACCGCGGCCTGGAGGTGATCATCGCCGCTGCCGGTGGCGCCGCGCACCTGGCCGGTGTCACCGCTGCGAAGACGGTTCTTCCGGTCCTCGGTGTGCCCATGGAGTCGCCCTCACTCAAAGGTCTCGATTCACTCCTGTCGACCGTGCAAATGCCCGGCGGCATCCCCGTCGGTACGCTCGCCATCGGCAAGCCGGGCGCGGTCAATGCCGCGCTTTTTGCCACGGCCATACTGGGTGCGAAACATCCCGAATTTCGCCAGGCCATTCGCAAATATCGCGCTGTACAGGCACAAAAAGTCTTGGCGGTATCCGATCCCCGCGTCGAATCGAAGCCTTCGGCGAAGTCTGCGAAGTCGTAGCCATCAACCGCCGCCGTAGTGCATCGCAAATAAAGTGAACAACAGTGGGCCGCGTCCCAGGCAGAACTCATTACCTGTCTCGCAGCTCTACCCGCCTTCTTCCGCCATCCCGACTTCTGCCTCGACGCCGCACGCGCCCGCTGCATCACGCACCGGCCTGACCTGTCAAGTTGCCGCTCCTTCGCGCCCAATGCTAGGATTTTGGGTTCCCATGGCCGCCCACGACACGCAAGATACCCAAGCCCGGCCCCGCGTCGGCAT
>QHYP01000034.1 GCA_003224195.1 Acidobacteriota bacterium
GATACAGCGTGACCAACTGGGAGAACATTAGCCCGCCGACCACGGCCAATCCCAGCGGCCGGCGCGAGCCTGCCCCCGCGCCAACTCCCAACGCAATCGGCAGCGTCCCCATGAGCGCCGCCATCGTCGTCATCATGATTGGCCGGAACCTCACCAACGAGCCTTCATGCGCCGCTTCCGCCGCATCCTTCCCGCCCGAGCGCTGCGCTTCCAACGCGAAGTCCACCACCATGATTGCGTTCTTCTTCACAATTCCGACGAGCATGATGATGCCGACGAAGCCATACAAGTTCAGCTCGTAGTGGAACAGCCAGAGGGTCAGCAACGCCCCGAAACCCGCGGAGGGCAAACCGGAGAGAATGGTCACGGGGTGGAGAAAGCTTTCATAGAGAATGCCGAGAACGATATAGATCACCAGAATGGCGACGATGAGCAGCACGGCCAACCCGCCCACCGACTGCGAAAACGCCTGTGCGGTTCCCTGATAGCTTGTGCTCACCGTGCTAGGCAAAGTTTCCCGCGCCAGCTTTTGCACCGATTCGAGGGCTTCGCTCAATGACGTGCCCGCCTTCAAGTTGAAGGAAATCGTGACGGCGGGAAGCTGACCCAGGTGATTCACGACCAGCGGCCCGAGGCCCGTCGTCAAATTGGCCACCGAGCTCAGCGGCACCGACTGCCCGTTGGAGCCGCGCACGTACAGCAAGGTGAGCGCAGACGGGTCGCGCTGGAATTTTTCTTCGAGCTCGAGGATGACGCGGTATTCGTTGTTCGGCATGTAGATCGTGGAAATCTGGCGCTGGCCGTAGGCGGTGAAGAGGGCGTCTTCCACCTGCTGCGCCGAAAGACCGAGCGTGGCGGCGCGGTCGCGGTCCACTTCCACGTTGACCTGCGGGTTGGAAATTTGAAGGTCCGTGTTGACGTCCTGCAACCCGCGTATCTCCGTCCGCATTTTTTGCAGGAAAAGGTTGGACGCGGGATAAAGCTCCTGCGTGTTCGGGCTTTGCAGAGTGAATTGGTATTGCGCCTTGGTCAGGTGTCCGCCAATTTCAATCGGCGGAGGGTTCTGCATGAATGCGAGAATCCCCGGCACCGCCGCGAACTTCGGCCGAAGTTCGTCGATGACCTCGTCCACCGTGAGCGTGTGGCCGAAAAACGGCCCGATGATTTGCAGGAACGCCCCCACAACGGGCGTGTGACCGGCCTTCAGCAGTATTCGATGGAATGCCTCGCTGCCGACCCATTCCCGCTGGTCATGCGGCTTCAGGTGAACGAAAAGAATGCCCGTATTACCGCCCCCAAGAAACCCGGTGACCCCGCACAACGAAAAGAATTGCGCAATGTTCGGATCGCGCCCGGCGACCTCATTCAGCCGGAACTGATGCTCCTTCATCGCTTCAAAAGAAATGCCTTGCTCGGCCATGGTGAAGGCAAAAATCATCCCGGCGTCTTCGCTCGGCAGGAAACCCTTCGGCATGACGACGAACTGCCACACGGTCACGGCCAGAATGACGGCGGCAATGGACATCGTCGCCAGGCGATGCCGCAGCGCCCATCCGAGCGAGCGGTCGTAGATCCGGAGCATCCCGTTGAAGAAGTTTTCCAGCTTCATGTACGCCCAGCCGTGTCGCTGCTGGTTCGGCGGGCGCAGGAACCGGCTGCACAGCATCGGCGTCAAGCTCAAGGAGACGACGCCGGAAACGAGGATGGCCACCATGATGACGACGGAGAATTCATGCAGCAGCCGGCCCAGGATCCCGCCCATGAAGAGCACGGGGATGAATACGGCGGCAAGCGACAAGGTCATCGAAACGATGGTGAAGCCGATCTCCTTCGAACCTTTCAGCGCCGCTTCCATCACCCCTTCACCGTGCTCCATGTGCCGCACGATGTTCTCGAGCATGACGATGGCGTCGTCCACGACGAAACCCACCGAGAGCGTCAGCGCCATCAGGGACAGGTTGTCCACCGTGTAGTTCAGCAGATACATCACTGCGAAGGTGCCGATGATGGACATCGGCAGCGCGACGCTGGGGATCAGCGTGGCCGAAAGGTTTCGCAGGAACAGGAAGATCACCAGCACGACGAGGCAAACGGCCAGGAACAAGCTGAATTTCACATCGGCAACGGAATCGCGGATGGATTCGGAACGGTCGTAGAGAATCGTGAGGCTCACCGACGGGGGAATCTGCTGACGGATGACGGGCAACACCTTCTTGATGTTGTCCACCACTTGCACTGTGTTCGTTCCCGGCTGCCGCTGGATGGCCAACACGATGGAAGGCTCGTTGTTGTACCAGAGAGCGATGCGGTCGTTTTCCACGCTATCCGCGACGACGCCAAGGTCTCCCAAACGCACCGGCAAGCCATTGCGATACGCAACGATGAGCTGGCGGTAGCCATCGGCGCGCACGAGCTGACCGTTGGCCTGCAGGGTGAACGCCTTGTGTGCGCCATACAGAGTTCCCGTAGGCAGGTTGACGTTGCCGTGCTGTACGGCAGTCGAAACTTCGTCGATGCCGATCTTCCGAGAAGCCAGGGCGCGCGGGTCCACTTGAACGCGGACTGCGTACTTTTGCTGGCCGTAGACGCTGACCTGAGCCACTCCACTGATCATCGAAATCCGCTGGGAGAGAAACGTCTCCGCATACTCGTCCACCTGGGAAAGCGGCATGGTCGGCGAGCTCACGGACATGTAGAGGATGGGCTGGTCCGCGGGATTCACCTTCTGGAAGGTGGGCGGGCTTGGCATGTTCTGCGGCAGGAGCGGCATGGTGGTGGAGATGGCCGCCTGGATGTCCTGAGCCGCAGCGTCGATGTTTCGGCTCAATTCGAATTGCACAGAAATCGTAGTGAAGCCCTGGGAGCTCGTGGAGGTCATCGCCTCGATACCAGCGATGGTGGAAAACTGCTTTTCCAGGGGAGTGGCGATGGCGGATGACATCGTCTCAGGGCTCGCCCCGGGCAGGCCCGCGTAAACCTGAATCGTGGGCCGGTCCACGTTGGGAAGGTCACTCACCGGCAGTGCTCGATAGGCGATTACGCCAAAAAGCAGGATGGCGCCCATGAAGAGCGTCGTCATCACCGGCCGGCGAATGAAGCCTTCGGCGATATTCATGACGATTTCCTCACTTGCTGGCCGCCGGCGGCGTGGGCGTGGAGTTTTTCACCTGGAGATGCGCACCCGGAAAAATCATGATCTGCCCGTCCGTGACAACCGTTTCGCCGGGCTGCAGCCCGCTGGAGACGACCGCATCCGCCCCCGCGTTCCGCTCCACGCTTACCGGTCGAATCTCCGCCGTTTGATCCGCCTTCAGGACGTAGACGAACGTGCCCTTCTGGCCCGTCTCGACGGCTTGCGAGGGAACGACGATGGCATTTGTTTGTTCCGCCAGCCGCACAATCGTATTCACGAATTGCCCGGGCCAGAGCCTGCGGTTCCGGTTCGGGAACGTCGCTTTCAATTGAATTGTGCCGGTCGCGCGATCCACGGTGTTGTCAACAAACGTGAGCGTTCCCGCTTCCGGGTGCTGCGGGTCGTCGGGAATCACCGCCCCAACTCCCAGCGAACCCTTTGCCATATACTTTCGCACCTCAGCCAAATAGCGTTCCGGAATCGCGTAGGCCACGTAAACGGGAGTGACCTGATTGATCACCACCAGAACGGGCAGGTCATTTGCTTTCACGAGATTCCCGGGATGCACCAGCAAACTGCCGGTGCGGCCGTCCACCGGCGAATAAACGGAACAATAATTGAGCTGCAGCCGCGCGTACTCGAGGGCCGCCTCATCGGTTCGCACAGCGGCCTGATCCTGCGCGGAGGCGGCTTGGGCTTGATCGAGCTGTTCCTTGGAACTGATTTTCTCGGCATCCAAGCGCTGCGTGCGTTGCAGGATCAGGGCGGAGTTCGCCGCTTGCGCTTTGTCATGCGCGAGTTTTCCGAGCGCTTGATCGAGCGCGGCTTGAAACGGCGCGCGGTCGATCGGAAACAGCAAATCGCCGTTTTTGACGTCCTGGCCTTCTTTAAAATGAACGCTCAGAAGCTGGCCCGTGACCTGGGGCTCGACCGAGACGGTTCTGTAGGGCATCACCGAGCCGATGGCCTCGATTTCCAGCGGGACGCTCTTCTTCGCTACTTGAGCCACCGTGACGGGCACCGTCGGCGCGCCGGGCGCAGCGGCTTGTTGCGACGTACAGCCACCCAGCCCCAGGGCGGCTGCGAAAGAGACAGCTAGTCTCCCTCTCCACGTATAGTGTCGGTTCATAGGTATGTATGCGGAACTATATCTTTCTGTTTGACGTATGAATCCCGGTGTTCGATTCGGCGAGGACTGGAAAACTCCCCTATTTTCTGCCCTCGGCGAGCACCCATTTAGGATAACGCAAATCGGATGTGCTTTCTATCAGCGTCCTGCGGGGCGTATACGGATTTTTGAGGGAGCAAACGGTGGGACCCGGGGAAAAAGAGAAACGCCGGGCGGCTCTTTCTCTTGCTGCCCGGCGTTTCAAAAACCATTTGCGCTAGTTTCTGCTGTTTGTTCCAGGCGTTCCCTCCTTTCCGCTCAATCGTCGAGTCGAGCTTTTTGCGGTTTGAACTACCCATCGCCCCTTGGACTCGAGGAATTCCACGCCAATCACGTAGCCTTGGTCTTGCAGAGATTGGCAGTAGGCCACTCGGGCCGTGGAGCGAAATTCACCGGCGCGCGCTGCGATCGTCAGCCGGTCGTCTTTTTCCCAGCGCCGGATCGTCATGACGCGGGCGCCTCGCAGGCTCACGTTTTCCGTAAACGTGGCTTCATTGCCGGGCAATTGCGCATGACCGTCGAGAGTCACGGGGACTTCCATCGGGATGCGGCGTTCGGTACGTGGAAACGGAAATGTCTTGGTTTGCGCCATTTCCGTTCCTCACAGGCATGCGGCGATCCGCGAGAATGTATGCAAACTCCCGCGGCGATTCTTCATGCCATAGAGAGCGCGGTCGGCCGCGGCAAGCAGTTTTTCCGGCGTCTCCCCGTCTGCGGGATAAACGGCGGCTCCGGCACTCGCCGAGAGCGGCGGCTTTTCGGTGTCCTGCGCCAGGCGTTCGCGAATCCGTTGCACGAGCAGCTCGGCGACTTGGGCGCTCGTTTCCGGCAGGACAAGCGCGAATTCATCGCCGCCGTAGCGTGCCGGTGTATCCATCGAGCGCGAATTCACGCGCAGAACGTTGGCCAGCCGGCAGAGCGCCCGGCTGCCTACGAGGTGCCCGTGCTGATCGTTGATGGCCTTTAGACCATCCATGTCCAGCAGGACGACGCTGAACGAGCGGCCCGTGCGCCGCGAGCGGTCGAGTTCCGCCTCCATAACAGCGATCAAGCGGCGGTAGTTCGCCAGCCCCGTCAACGAGTCGCTCACCGCCATGCGCCGAACCTGTTCGAACAGCCGCGCCTGGTCGAGCAGCGCGCCGAAGAACATCACCGCGTAGCTGAGTGTCTTCAGCAGCTCGGCGGCAAAGAACGGGCCGTCAAAGAGTTCGCGCGAAAACAGCGCGGCGGCGTGGCAGGCGGCATTGAGCAGCGCCACCACGAAAAGGGCGTTTCCGAATTGCGCGGATTGGTGCCGGCCGCGCCGGTAACCATACGCCGCCAAAGCAAACAACACCCCCGGAAGCAGTTCCCACGGGCGAGAAAAAATGCTCGCGCTGTGGGTTAGAGGGGCGGCCGGCGCGGCCAGAAACGCGGCGCTCGTCAGGTACGCTCCGCCGGCCACGACGAGCAGCGCGGCGGCCAATTCGCGGCTCGGCTGGCGCGAGGTGGGCATGTGGCGTTCGACAACAAGCGCCGCAAGCAGGAGCACGCCGAGAAGCGTCCGGCTGACCATCCAGCTCATGGGTACTCGGTAGAGCCACACCGGCCCATTCGCCAGGAAGCTGACAAGATTCAAATACCCGATAGTCTCCAGGATTGCGCAAAGTACGAAGCCGAAGGCCAGGATCAGCGCCGTGCGGTCGTGTGTTCCGCGAAAGCGCACCACGGCGTTTGCCGCGTAACAGAAACTCAGCAGCGTCCCGCAAATTTCAAGGTACAGGTAATTCTGTGCGGTTCCGGAAAAGGAGGAAGTGCGCAGCCAGAAGATCGACGCCGAGAAGGCCAACACTCCGGCTACGGAAATCGCGACCGGGAGGCGCGCTCTTTCATTCCGGACAAACCCGACGATTTTGGCCCAAATACCCACGATCTCCCCCCAAAACCCGAACAAATCTCAACAACCCTACTGCAGTGCAAATGCGTGACCTTTTCCGTCCAAAATATTGTGCTCCTAAGAGACTGATATATAAGAGGTTACAAGAGGACGAACAGCCGGGAGGACTCGCAAACTCGGCCGCGAGACGCCCTTGCAGCAAATCCTGCGCCGAATGCAAGAGGGTAATCTTTGTGTTATGTATGGGTTACTGCGGCCTTGTGGAAAAGTTCAAGGCGTCTCTCCGTGCGTCTCATCGTGAGACATTCTCAGCGCTGAGACGGCGGATCACTCACAACTTGGGCTTGGGAGGAGGTAACTCGCGAGCTGATACGTGGTCTGCAAAGCCACTCGTTTTGTGCGAACCGTCGCAGAAGGGCTTGTTAGCCGAATGGCCGCACCGACAGAAGGCCACGACGGTTCGCCCGGGAAACGAGAACGCCTTACCCTCGGGATCGAGCACCTCGAAATCGCCTTCGACGCGAATCGGCCCATTATGAGCAACGGTGATCTTTGTGCCAGCCACTCCGGTCCTCCCAAACGCCAGAATCAGTACTTCGGGACTGATGGATCGACTTCCTCCGACCAGGCAAGAATCCCGCCCTTGAGGTTCCAGATTTTGCGGAAGCCGGCCTTCTTCAGAAAATCCACCGCCTCGGCGGAGCGTTTGCCGCTTCGGCAGTGGGCCACGATCTCGCGCGAAGAGTCGAGCTCATGGACGCGCCGCGGCAGCTCTCCGAGCGGAATCAGGTGCCCCCTGAGATTGCAAATCTGGTATTCGTGCGGCTCCCGCACGTCCAGGATGTAGAGATCTTCGCCGCGGTCGAGCCGCGACTTCAGCTCGCGTGGCGTGATTTCCGGCACCTGGAGATTCGGCGCGGGCGCTTCCTCGCCTCGGATGCCGCAGAACTCATAATAGTCGATGAGCTTTGTAATCGTTCGATGCTGGCCGCACATCGGGCAGTTCGCGTTCTTGCGCAGCTTCATCTCGCGGAATTTCATGGCCAGCGCATCGAACAGAAGCAGCCGGCCGATCAAATTCTCGCCGCGCCCCAGGATGAGTTTGATCGTCTCCATCGCCTGGATCGAACCGACGATTCCAGGCAAAACGCCAAGCACACCGCCTTCGGCGCAGGATGGAACCAGGCCCGGTGGGGGCGGCTCGGGATAGAGGCACCGGTAGCACGGGCCGCCCGGCGCTCCGAATACCGACACCTGGCCTTCAAACCGGAAAATGGAACCGTACACGTTCGGCTTGCCGAGCAGGACGCAAGCATCATTGACCAGGTAGCGCGTGGGGAAATTATCCGTGCCGTCCACGATGATGTCGAAATCCTTGAATAGCTCCAGGGCATTTTCGCTGGTAAGTTTTGTCTCAAAGGGTTCGATCTGGATGTCGGGATTCAGGTTCGCCAGCCGCTCGCGCGCCGCTTCAGTTTTGGCACGCCCGACGTCACTCGAACCAAATGTGACTTGGCGCTGCAAGTTGGTGAAGTCCACCACGTCAAAGTCCACGAGCCCCAGCCTGCCCACGCCCGCCGCGGCGAGATACAGGCCGAGGGGCGCGCCCAGACCGCCCGTGCCGATCAGCAGCACCTTAGCCTGCTTGAGCTTGAGCTGCCCCTCCATGCCCACCTCGGGCATGATGAGGTGGCGGCTGTAGCGCAGAATCTCTTCTTTCGACAGTCCCGCCCCGCCTGCATCGGGACGAGCAGCGGGAGCGTTCCCCGCCATTGGCTGAACTTTCGTAACCATTGCTATTCTCCCGCTCCTCCAAAACTTTAATTCTACTCGGATTACCGCGGCCGGGTAGGAATTCCTCACTGAGGCGCTGCTTGGGACGGTGGCGCTAGCTACAACAGCCGCCCGCGATGGAGGGAATGATGCTTATCGTGTCGCCGTCTTTGGTCCGCGTGTTTTCTTTGGCCAGGTAGCGGATGTCTTCGTCGTTGATATAGACGTTCACGAAACTCCGCAGCTTGCCGTCATCGGTAAACAGGTGCTTGCGCAGTTCGCTGAATTCCGACGTGAGACGTCCGAGCGCCTCCCCGACGGTCGCGGCGTCGAGTTCGACCGCCTCCCGCTTGCCGGCGTACGCGCGCAGCGGCGTCGGGATCATCACTTTCACGGGCATGGCTTTCTCTCCTGCTTCATTCCTCTCCTATAAGGCGCCACATCAAACGGAGGCGCGCTGACAAATCGCGATCTCCTCCGCCGAAAACTCCGCGCGGTCATCGGCGAGACGCCAGGAAGTTATCTCGGTTGGCGCGCCTGCCGCCACGCTGACGATGACGTAGCTATACCACGGCCAGGCATGTTCGCGGTCGTACTCGCTCGGCCGTGCGGGGTGGTCCGGGTGCGAGTGATACCATCCGATCACGTCGATGCCTTGCCTGGCGGCTTCTTTCTCCGCGGCACGCACGTCGCCTGAAGTAACCGAAAAGCGGTTTCGCGGCGAATCGTCGCGGCGATTCACCAATGGAAAGAGCGCCAGCACCTCCCGTTGCGGCTTTTCCGCGCCTTCGTCTGAGCTGCTGTGCGCGCTGACCGGGTTGTCGCGCCCGAGCAAAGCGCCGCAGCACTCGTGAGGATACGTTTCCGCGCCGTGGCGCCGAATCTGTTCCGCAAGCTGCATGCTGATCCAGAGTTGGGCTTCCCCGCTCATAGCTCAGAGTTCTTCCCAGAAGCGTTCGCTCAAGTATTTCATGCCCGAATCGGCAAACACGGTGACGATTACCGCGCGCGTATCGCGCGGTATGCGGTTAGCCGCCTGGAAGCAGCCCAGCAGCGCCGCGGCTGCGCTCGGACTTACCAGCAATCCTTCTTCGCGAGCCAGTTGCTTCACCATGCGATACGCCTCTTCGGTCCCAACATTCAGATTCTCCTGCGCGAGCGATTCGTCGTATATCGCCGGCCGCAGGGCTGTCGGCATGTGCTTCCATCCCTCGAGCCCGTGGAACGACGAATCGGGCTGGAGGCTGATGCACTGGATTGCGGGATTCAATTCCCGCAACCGGCGCGTTGTTCCGCAAAAAGTGCCGCTTGTTCCCAGCCCGGCTACGAAATGGGTGATCCGCCCGCCGCTCTGCTCCCAGATTTCATTTGCAGTCGTGCGGTAGTGTGCTTGCCAGTTCGCCGGATTGCTGTACTGGTCGGCGTAAAAGTATTTCTCGGGCTCCAAAGCGGCCAGTTCCCGCACCCGGCGAATGGCGCCATCCGTGCCTTCGTCCCCCGGCGTGATGACCAGTTCCGCTCCATACGCCACCAGGATCCGCTTTCTCTCTTCGGACGCGCTGCCCGGCAGGAAAAGCTTCACGGGATAGCCTAGCGCAGCGCCAATCATCGCGTAGGCGATGCCGGTGTTCCCGCTGGTAGCGTCGGTGATTGTTTTGCCCGGCCGCAGCTCGCGCGTCTCCAACCCGGCCTGGATCATGCTGAGCGCCGGCCGGTCCTTCACTGAGCCGCCGGGATTGAACCATTCGGCCTTGGCGAGAAACTCCACGTTGGGGAAATCGCGGCCAACAAAGGAGAGGCGAAGAAGCGGCGTATTGCCAATCCGCTCCAGGACGGATTGCCCCGCACCGCCCGTGCGCCCGGGTGTGGCGTGCCTAGACCCAAGTGTGCGCTCAACTGTTGCCATTTCTTTGATTCCCGGCCCCGCGATTCGTAAATGCGACCGAATCACTCCTAATTCGATGTAGCTCCCTGCCTCGTCGGTATGCACTCATTTTAGCCCAACTCATCCGTATCACCCTAGGTCTCGTTGAAAACCACTGAAAACACTGGTAGTTGTCAGCCTGACCCCACACCAGCAACCCGACTGATCCCATGAGCTTTACAGGGGCCATCTCGCTCGATTACTCTCGATGGGCTATGTGGAACGTAACAGAGCGCTTTGCGAAGGCGGCGATCGACGCCCTTGTCTCCTATGGCTTCTCCGTCGGCAGCACGCGCGGCGTGGTGCGCGTCGAAAAGTACGGTTGCGGAGCGGAGTTCCGACAGAACCCCGATGGCCGCTACGAGATGACGGTTCCTCCGAACATCATGCTCGATCGCCTGTTCACGCGGCTTTGGGATGCCGGCTACCAGAAATTCCTTCTGACCGACGACGGGCGGAAGATTCCCGCGCTCGCCATGCACCTGGAAAACCTGCGGAAGTTCAACGAGGAATTGCGAACCGCGCTCGGCGTGCCGACTTACTACAACGAGGCGCTCGGCTCCGTGAGCACCGTTTCAGTCTATGACCGCTTGAAGGGCCGCCCGGGCGACGTGCCGGACGAATCGGTCGGCGCCCGCAGCCGACCGACCGATCACTGAATCCATCGCCTTCCTCACGGCAAACCGGACGAAAGTTCAGCGCGCCTCGCGTAGCTGCCGGCGAAATTGCTCCGCGTTCACGCGGTGCTTCGCCGCCTTGCGCGCGCCGATGAAGATCACCGGCACATCCCATGCGTAGCGCTCCTTCAGCGCCGGGTTTTCGTCCACATTCACCTCGCGCAACGTGGCGCCGGATTCCCGCAGCAGGGGCGCAATCACCGCTTTGGCTTCCTCGCACAGATGACAGCCGGGACGCGTATAGAGCGTCACCTCGCGCGGCCCTGAACGCGCCAAGCGCTCATCTTCTTCGGAATGGGCAAGTGGTTGTTGGCTCACGGCTTCGG
>QHYP01000035.1 GCA_003224195.1 Acidobacteriota bacterium
CTCGGAGGAGGCGGCAGCAGGATCATATTTCTCGAACTTTGGAGATTCCTCGATCAGCATCCTCTGCGCCCGCGCGGTGTAAACCCCGTCGATGCCCAGCAAATGTTTGAGGACTTCGGCGATGGACCACCGGTCCGGGGCGGGCTTCCACGTAAACGTCTCTTCGGAAACCCCTTCGAGCAGCGTTTCCAGGAGCTTCGGCGTCTTTTCCAAGAGCGCAATGGCCGCGTGCAAATGGCTCGAGTCGCCTGGTCGCATCTGCGCCTCCGTTCAGCAGGTTGATTTTACGCGCCGGCACGCCGGGAAACGACGCCAGGCGCATAATAGTGACTTA
>QHYP01000340.1:0-464 GCA_003224195.1 Acidobacteriota bacterium
AAGACAAGTTCTGGAGTATTCCCGATTGGGGTGAGTCCGGGGCCCAGCCCTGGCCCTCACCCAACGGCAAATGGATCGCATTCCTCAGCGACAAAGACGGTTGGGATCATCTCTACGTCATGCCCGCTCTTGGCGGCACGCCAGTGCAAATCACAAAAGGCCAGTTCGAAGCCTGGCGGCCCGCCTGGTCGCATGACAGCACGCGCGTTGCTTTCGACGCCAACGAACCCGACCACCTCGGCGATCGCCGCGTCGGCATCGCCAACATCGGCAACGATCCTGCGCACGCGACTGTAACCTACGTCACAACCGGCTCGGGCACGAACATCGAACCGCACTGGTCTGCCGACGATAAGTTCCTCGTCTACCAGCACACCGACCCGCATAACAGCGCCGACCTCTTCGCCATCAGCACTAGTTCCAACTCAAAGCCCATCCGCCTCACCGATTCCATGCTGCCTGGC
>QHYP01000340.1:513-3241 GCA_003224195.1 Acidobacteriota bacterium
GGAGCCGACGGCCAGCAAGTCCCCGGCTGGCTTTTCGTGCCCAAAAATCTCGATCGCACGAAAAAGCATCCCGCGATCATCTGGATTCACGGCGACGGCGTGAATCAAAATTATGACGGCTGGCACGTGCAGCGGAATTACGCCGTCTACTACAGCTTTCATCAGTATTTGCTGCAGCAGGACTACGTCGTTTTTGCTCCCGACTATCGCGGCAGCATCGGCTACGGGCGCGACTGGCGCAACGGCGTCTACATGGACGTTGGCGGCAACGACGCTAAGGACGCTTGGATGTCCGCGAATTATCTAAAGACCCTGCCCTATGTTGATGCCGACCGTATCGGCATCTGGGGCCTGAGCTACGGCGGTTTTTTCACACTCATCGCCATGACCGATCAGCCCACGCTCTTCCGCGCTGGCGTCGACGTCGCAGGCGTCGTCGACTACATCATGTATTACAACGACCCCTACCATGGAGACTGGACCGTCAGCCGCATCGGCACCCCGGAGCAAAATCCTAAGGTCTACGCGCAAGCTTCGCCCATTTCCCACATCGATCGCCTGCAGCGCCCGTTGCTCGTCCTGCACGGCACGCCCGACGTAAACGTCCCTTACCTCGAATCGGTTTGGCTGATTGACGAGGCCCTGAAGAAGGGCAAGGGCGACCTCGTTACTTTCATGATGTACCCTGGCGAGTTTCATTACTTTAGCCGCGCACACGTTCTCCGCGATGCCTGGCATCGGGTCGACGACTTTTTCGCTCTGCACTTGCGTGGAGATCTCTCGCGCGGCCACTAGCCCTAGACGCATCCGTACAGCACTTCGCATGCCCCGGGCCTGGGAGTTTTTGGCGCGCGCGACTCGCCTAACTCACAGCTTCACCAGGCACCATTCCTCACTCCACGGCAGACGCGACATCTGTCGCGACGCCCCTTGCGGCTCCACGACAAACCCGTCCGAAAAATTCGCGCCGATCCCGTGCTCCGGATCATACAGTCCTGGCTCGACTGAGAAACACATCCCCGGCTCCAGCATCGTGTAATCGCCCAGCGCCAGATACGGCGGCTGGTGTCCCTCCCAGCCTTGCCCGTGCGCTGGCCGGTGATAAATGTACGGAGCCACTCCGTTCGCCACCTGGTATTTGTGGATCTTGTACGCCACCGTCGAGCACGTCACTCCTGCAATGGATTCTTCCTTCTGAATCTGGCAGCAATCGCGACTCACCGTCCAAATCTTCCTCATCTGATCCGTCACCGGATGGATGAACATCGCGCGATAAAGCTCTCCGCCGCAGCCCGCAATATTCACTCCGCCTTCAATTTGCAGCGCCTGCCCTCGTGCCACTTTGTTGTGCTGAAACTGATTCGGATGTGGGTACGCCGTCGATCTTCCCGTGCGGCAGCCCACCTCAATTTCAATCCCCACGGCTGTGTGCGGCGCGCCGTCGCGCTTGATGTCCGCCATAACCAGGTCCGTGCCGTACTTCGTCGCCGCGCTGGCGATGTCGTAATCAGTCAGGTCTGTTCCGCGTTGCAGCAGCATGTCCCGCGCAAACGCGTGCATCTGATTGAAATAGTTGTACGCGCGCCGCATCAACGCCATTTCCTCCGGCGTCTTGCGCACCCGCATGTTCATGCACGTCTCTTCTTCGGAACTCATGTCCTTCCCCAGCACGTTGACCACTTTCCTCTGCTTTGTCGGCGCGAGCTCGACGTCCGCCGCCAGCTTTTGCTCCGCGTATGCCCGTTTCTTCAACGCCTTCAGCACCCATTCGAACAAGTCCACCTTTGCGCCCATTTGCACTTTTCCTTCGTTAGGAAAAGCGCCTTCCGCGTGGTGCCAGTCAAAATACATTTCGCCGTCGTTGTACCACCACGTCTTTACCAAATCGCGATCCAGCGCGGCATAAAACCACACGGGATCGTGCTTCACCGGCAGAAACACATTTACTAGGCGCTCCGTGCTGGTGTGCCAGAGCCCGGTGAAATAAATGATGTTCCAGCGATCAGTCAGCAAAATTCCTCCGTAGCCGTCCTCCGCCAGCTTTTCGCGGAGCTTTTGCGCCCGCTGTTTGTGCCACTCCAGCGGCAGCCGGTCAAACGTCGCCGCCTTCAAATTGTCTTCCTGCAGAAATAGCCGAGCCGACTTCTCGCCCGTGGCCGCGCGCGCAGCATTTCCACCCGCTGCTGCTCCCACGCTCGAAGCCGCCACGGCCGCCCCGGTAGTCGCAAGAAATTCTCTTCGGCCGATCATCGCCCACCTCCTCGCACCAATCGATGACGCGAATTAACACACTTCCGCGATTTTGGGAAGAAGACTTTGCCGCCATCAATTACTCACGTTGTGGTTCGCCAAAATTCTGGCCGACTCTGGAATCAATAACATAGCCGCCCTCCCGCCACTGTTCTGTTATAACTCCTAGCCATGTTTCAATTCATCGGCCTGTGCTTCGGAACGCTGGTTCGCATCTTGCACGCGCGTCGGAGTCTCCTGCTGGAGAATCTGGCACTACGTCAACAACTCGCCGTACTGAAGCGTCGGCATGCGCGGCCAAGATTAGACCTGCTCGACAAGCTCTTCTGAGTCGCCGTCCGCCGATTTTGGTCCGGATGGCAACAATCCCTCATTGTGGTCACGCCCGAAACGGTGGTGCGTTGGCATAGGGCCGGATTCCGTTTGGACTGGAAGCTGGTCTCCAAGGTCAGGAGGCCCGTCGGGAGACGACAGACGC
>QHYP01000036.1:0-12165 GCA_003224195.1 Acidobacteriota bacterium
CACATCACGCGGATCAGTGCGCTTCCCGGATAAATTACACGCCAATAAGCGCCAAACTTTTTTTGCGTTAATGCGTCCGTCGCGTAGACGCGCGTCTCCGTCGTCAAGACTGTTTCACGGTGCGGCGCATCTTCCAAGCGAAAATTGAGGGCCGCCAGCGCGAAGCCCGGTGCATGGAGCGCTTTGAAATCATCCGGCGTAGGATCTTTCTTCAGTCGCGTGCCTTTGGGAGCACCCACGAGTGTGCCGACCACGATCTCGCGGTCCGGTTCTTCCGCCAGTTTCATGAATCCCGTCCGCAGCGCCACGTCTAGGAGCGGCTTGTCAGGCGACGCGTTCAAAATGCTCTCCGGCCCAGATCTCCCAAATCGCCGGATCCATGTCAGCGTGCGGAACAACGTAATCTCATTCGCTGTCACATCGCGAATCGCCGCGAAAACGCGCTCGCGCGGCGCTTTAATCCGGACCGTATGAAATTCCGCGAACTGATACGCGGGGACAAAGTCGTCAAGCGTCGTTGCCCGCGCTGCAATTTTCTTCTCCGGCGCTGGCAAATTCACGCCGATCAAGAAACCTGCAACTCCGCACAACAACACGGTACTGCCGAACGGCCGGTTAGTGATTCCCAGAAATGTCAGCGGGCGAACAACGGAAACACACCCAAGGAACATGGCGGTGAGGGCCGCGTATATAAGAATCGTGCCAATCAGATTCATGAAAGGAATCTTGGCGCTACAGCTTAAACAATTCGCGCATGCGTTTGATCTGCGAGCGGCTGACGGGAATTTCGGTGTGCTTTTTATCGTTCATTTTCAGCATGTAGGTGGAGTTGAACCACGGCACCACTTCCTTGATGTGGTGAATGTTGACCAGGAACGAGCGGTGCGGACGCCAGAATGAATCGGAATTCAGCGCTTCCTCCAAATCTTCGAGCGTGCGGTAATTCGAACTGCCCTCGACATCGCGGGCCATGACGGTGATAGAGCCACGATCGACAGAGGCCCAGATCAGATCTTCGCCGTCAACGAGGAGCAATTTCTGTTGCGACCTCACCAGCACTTTGACCGGCGGCGAAGAATTCTGTTTCGCCGCGCCCAATTGGTTGACCAGCTGCTCCAGCCGCTCGGTAGCCGAAGTTTGCGTCTCCACCATCTTCCGCGCGCGGGCAATGGCCTTGGCAATGCGCGCCTTATCGAACGGCTTCAGAACATAGTCCACGGCATTCACGTCGAACGCCTGCACGGCGTACTGGTCAAACGCCGTGGCAAATACCACGTGCGGCATTTTCATTTTGCGCTCAACGATTTTTTTCAACACTCCGAACCCATCCAGACCAGGCATCTTCACATCTAGAAACACCAGGTCCGGGGCATGTTCCTTAATCAGCGAAACGGCCTCCACGCCGTTCTTCCCCTGCCCGATCACATTAATGTCAGGAAACCCCTTCAGCAGGAACGCCAGTTCCTCCCGTGCCGGTTTCTCGTCATCCACAATGATCGTGTTTATGGACATGCATGCCGAGTATAGGCATACCCCATCACAGCAAGCAAACTAGACGGGGGCCCGGCAGGACATGGCGAATTTCCGGTTTCCCGGTATCATGGGCCGCGAGGATCAAAGCGAGGACCATGAGAATGAAAAAACCTTCAGGAACGTCGCGCGCGAGGAAGGCCACAGTTCTGAATAGCACCACAGTTTATGAAGGCCCAGTCTTCGGGATTCGCAGGGACGAGGTTATCGAACCGAGTGGCGTCCGAGCGATTCGGGAAGTCATCACGCATCCCGGTTCCGTGGTGGTTCTTCCGGTTCTCCCCGACGGCCGAATCCTGCTCATCCAGCAGTACCGTCACGCCACAAGGCAGTATTTATGGGAGTTAGTTGCCGGCCGCATGGATCCCGGCGAAACGCCCAAAGTAGCCGCGGCCCGCGAGCTCATCGAGGAAACCGGTTATCGCGCAAAGCGCCTGCGGGTGTTCCTGGATGTTTTCCCAACGCCGGGATTCCTGGAAGAACGGATGTTCCTACTGCTCGCCGAAGGCCTGACCGCGGGCGAAGCGGAACCCGAAGAAGACGAGAAAATAATTTCCCGCGCCTATAACCGCAAGGAACTAGAGGAGATGATCCGCGGCGGGAAACTTCGGGACGCCAAGTCCATCGCCGGCGTTCTCTTCTATTTCCGGTTTCTTTCCCCACTAAATCAGTTAAGACGGTAATTCCGATTAAACCGATTTTGTAACCGACATCACCCTACTTTTTTTTAGTAGAGAAAGAAGATTGTCCTATTGACTGGACAATCGATTCTGGTACACTCCGCGCAATTCGTATCTTTAACAGCGTTAGGGTTATTCACCTGACACTGTGGAGCGAAATCCCGATGTCCCTGTCAGGAGGGAAAGCGAAGTGCAAGGAACTGTGAAGTGGTTTAACAATTCCAAAGGATATGGCTTCATCGGGCGCGATGATGGCCCAGACGTTTTTGTACATTATTCCGCGATCGCGGGTGATGGTTATCGTACCTTGCAAGAAGGAGACCCGGTCGAGTTCGATATTGTTCAGGGACCGAAAGGTCCCCAAGCGGCCAACGTCTCAAAGGGCGGTGGCTGAAGCAGTTAGCAATCATTTGGCCGGCAGGGACGCGCCCCCTGCCGGCCTCTCTTATTTAGAACCCGGTGGCGGCGCGGAGGATTTGCTGCAAGCCCGCCATGATTGTCTGGAACGCCGCGAAATGTCCATCGTCGCTTAGGGCGGCTCCGAAACCGCCAGTTGGCGTGCCCGTGCCATCTATCGAGATGAGCACCGTGCTGGGTGTACAGCCGGAAATGCTGCCGCTTGAGGACGTGCAGGTATCGCGGACAAACACCTGAGCCGCGGGATTTCCGCCCGCGATGAGGTTCGTTGCGCTTGAAGAAAAAACAACGAAACGGCCGTCCCCGCTCACGGCGTGCGACGTCGAGTCGCTCGGGCCATTCGCGGGTGCTCCACCGACACCAAGGGAAACGGTGGTGGTCGAAGGCATGCAACTGGCCACCGGCCCGTTCGATGAATTGCAAGTGTCATGGATGAAGACATCGCTTGTGATGCCGCCTCCTGGAAGCGGCACTTGCGTGCTGAACACGATGAAACGACCGTCGTCACTGATGGCAGGAAGTTGACTGCTTCCGGCTAGTGCATTTCCCGAGCTATCAACGGAAACGATGATCGTCACAGGCACACAGCTGGACGGAGCATGCGTAGCGAACCTGCACGCCTGCACCTTTCTTGGCGGCATTAGAAGGCACTATAATCTCCTAATCATGGACAACAAACAGATTGCCCGCGTGCTGCGGGAGACGGCGCAACTCCTGGAAATCGACGGCGCGATTATTGGGCGCTATCGCAGCTATGAGAAGGCCGCCGAACTGATCGACGGCCTTCCCGAATCCATCGAGCAACTCGTCAAGGAACCGGAGAAGCTCAAAGAGCTTCCGGGAATCGGCGACCGCATGGTCGAGCACCTGCAGGAAATCGTGAAGACCGGCGACTACGCGCTGCGGAAGAAGCTGCTGAAGAAATATCCGGCGACGATTCTGGATTTACTGCAGTTGCAGTCCCTGGGCCCGAAAAAAGTCGCTTTCCTGTGGTCCAATTTTAAGGCCGCCACCGTAGCGGACGTGGAAAAGCTTGCGAGAGAAGAAAAACTTCGCGACTTGCCGGGCTTTGGCGAGAAAAGCGAACAAAATATTCTGAAGGCAGTGGAAGTATTCAAGAAATCCTCGGGAAGATTTCAAATCAACACCGCCGAGGACGCCGCGGCCGCGGTTATTGCGCACATTAGGAAGGCGGGAAAGGCGGTCGAGTCGGTTACGCCGGCCGGCTCGTTGCGCCGCGGGAAAGAGACGGTTGGGGATCTCGATTTGCTGGTCACTCTTGCGGATGGACACACTTCACAGAAGCAGGTGGATGCACTGGCCGAGCACATTCTCAAATTTCCTGGGATCGACCAGAAACTGGCGCACGGAGAAAACAAGGTCAGCTTCACGCTGGAAAACGGGTTGCAAGTCGATGTGCGCTTGCTCGAAAAAGAGAACTTCGGCGCTGCCCTGCTCTATTTTACGGGATCGAAAGAGCACAATGTGGCCCTACGAGGCCGCGCCAACGACATGGGACTCACCCTGAATGAATATGCGTTGGCCACCTTGAAGGCTGAAAAGCGCGTCGCTGGGCGGACCGAAGAAGAGATTTATGCGAAGCTGAAGCTGGATTTCATCCCGCCTGAATTGCGCGAGAACACCGGAGAAATCGCGGCAGCGGAGAATCACAAGCTGCCACATCTTGTGACGCTCAAGGACATGAAGGGCGACCTGCAGATGCACAGCACGGCCAGCGACGGCAAGAACTCGATTGAAGAAATGGCGGAAGCCGCCCGCAAACTCGGTCACCAGTACATCGCCATCACCGACCATTCGAAAGCCGTCACGGTGGCGAATGGGCTCGACGAAAAGCGCGCGGCTGCGCACATCAAGAAGATTCACGCCTTGAGCGAGAAGGACCTGGGCATCCGCGTGCTGGCGGGTGCCGAAGTGGATATCCTGAAGGACGGTTCGCTTGATTATTCCGACGAAATCCTGGCGCAGCTCGACGTGGTGGTCTGCTCCATCCACTCGTATTTCAATCTCGACCGTGCGGCGATGACGGAGCGCATGCTCGCGGCCATCGAAAACCCCTACACGCAGATCATCGCCCATCCCACGGGCCGGCTTCTGCTTCGCCGCGACCCGTTCGATTACGACATGGAAAAAATCCTCGACGCCGCCGCCGCGCATGGCGTCGCCATGGAGTGCAACTCCTATCCCGACCGCCTCGATCTGAAAGACGTCTATCTCCGCATGTGCAAAGATCGCGGCGTCAAAGTGGTCATCTCCACCGACTCGCACAACACCGCCAATCTCGGCTTCATCCGCTATGGCGTCACCATGGCCCGCCGCGGCTGGCTCGAAAAAGCCGACGTCCTCAACACCCTGCCCTTCGAGAAATTCCTCGAGAAACTCCGCCCCAAGCCGGGCTCCGCGCGTCATAAACGCGCCGCGTCCCGCTAGTACCGGTGTCGCGCCGGCTTCTTGGTGCCTTGTGCGAGGCTGGACTTCCGTGAGGACTTCTCTCTGCGGCGGCGCAAAACAAAAAAAGGGACCGGCGCAAAGCCGGTCCCCGTGCGAGGCCAGAAAGTCTGGCCAGGATTTAGCCCCTCCCGGCAGCCGCTGCCGCCTGCTCCAGAAGCGGCGCCGCCCTGCCGACATCGGTTACCCCAAAAATGAGGAGCGGCGCGTTCGTGCTGGGCTCGACTCCGCAATAGAAGTAGTTGATGTTGATGCCCGCGTCGCCCAGTTTCTGCGCGGCGCGCGCCAGTTCGCCGGGCCGGTGCGCCAGTTTCACCTGCGCCACTTCCGCTTCGGTGAAGATCAAGCGCGCGCCTTCGAGCACGCTTCTCGCTGTCGTCGGATTGTCGAACACGAACCGCGTCACGCTCTTCCCCCCGATGGGAGACGATTGCGTGGCCACGATGTTCACGTTGCGGTCGGCCAGCGCTTGGCAGATTTTGCCGAGCGTTCCCGGCCGGTCATCCATCAAAGCGGTGAATTCCTTCGCTGTAGGCATACTGAGGAACCTCCTCTTATTTCTACTGGGAATGCAGGGCGCATCCCCGATTTAGGGTTGGGTAGCGAAATCATACGCCCCGGCCTCTACCGCTTCAAGGGGGAATCCGCAGCGCCCCGCGCCTGATCCAAGCCTCGCAGCGGCGTCGGCGCCCGCGAGAAATACGCCGCGCGTCATTCCTCGTAGGGGCACAGCATGCTGATTGTCTGGTACCTGTATCAACCCGCGGTCAAAGGGGCGTTCGCAAAAGCTTAGCCACGCACATGTGCTCCCCATGCAGCGCGTCGCCATCCCAACCCTTTGGCTGTAACGCCTCTCTTACTTCGCCAGCGACTGCACCGATTCGTCCACTTTCATGAGGTCGGCTGCGATTTTGTAGAAGCCTTCCCGCCAAGCCGCGCATGCCTCCGATGCGCCGATCCTCAGAACAGCGTGATTCTCCGCTCCAGCCTTGTCGCCGCCCAAGGCCTCGAATTCGGTTCCCAGATAGACGGCTTGTTCGGTGGAGAAAATGCGTTGGCACTCTTCCAGGGAAAGGACCGCGCGCAGGATTCCGTGGCTTCTTTCGCGGGGGTAGCAGAAATATAGATAGGGCATCTTTTGTCTTTTCCGGCCGAACCCCGCGTGCTTCCTGTTTATCACGACCCATACAGTCCATCAAGCGACATCGGTCCCCCGGTTGCCCTTATCCTTAACGGCCTCGCGTCCACAAGTCCTTGGGAGGCAGATTCTTGCGAAAAACACGGGGTGGGGTGTACGACCCTGTGGATAACTGCGGCCCACCCGCCGATGCGGGCTTGCCCCTCCTGTCGAGGGGCCTGCCTTGATTCCATCGGGGTCACTCTCCACAGTGCGGGAACATTTCTACCCGCTTCGTCGTATCCTTGTTATCGGTGACCGCGTAGCGGTCAACATTTCAAAACAGGCTCACGGAGGAGGTCTAGCTCCATGCCAACCCCGATCATTGCCCGCCTAGCGCGCTCCACTCCCTTCCTCGCCGGCGCCCTGCTCGCCGCCGTGGCACTCGCCTCGCCCGCTCGCGCCGAGGAATGGACCAAGTCTTTCACCGTTTCGGGCCATCCCCAGGTGCAAGTGAAAACCAACGACGGCGCCGTGGACGTCCGCACCGGCGACACGAAACAGGTCGATTTCCGCGTCGAATACCACGGCTATGAGCTGAACAAGAACCTCCGCATTGACACTCGCCAGGACGGCAACACGGTCGCTATCGAGGCTCGCCTCACCAACCACTTCAGCGTGGTCGGCCATTGGTGCCTCTTCTGCGTGGATAGCCATCGCAACCTCCGCATTATCGTCAACATGCCCAAAGACGCCGATCTCAACGTCGACACGGGTGATGGTGGAGTCGAATCCCAAGCTGTCAACGGAGCCGTGGACATCCACACCGGCGATGGCCATATCAACATCTCCGGCGCGAAAGGCGACATCCGCCTTCGCACCGGGGACGGCCACATTGAAGCCCACGATCTCGACGGAAAGGTCGAGGCCACTTCCGGCGACGGGCGTGTCCGCATGGACGGCCGCTTTGACGTGCTCTACATCAAAACCGGCGACGGCAGCATTGACACGCGCGTCAATCCCGGATCCAAGATGGCCTCCGCTTGGACGATCCGCACCAGCGATGGCAGCGTGGACCTGGTGCTTCCCGATGGCTTTGCCGCCGACGTGGACGCGCAGACGCGCGATGGCCGCATCAGCCTCGGCTTCCCCCTGACGGTACAAGGGGGCCTGAGCAACTCCCAGATTCACGGCAAATTGAACGGCGGCGGCGCCCCCCTCACAATTCACACCGGCGACGGCTCCATTCACCTCCGGCGCGCCTGACGACGCGAGGAAGCGTCGTCATCCCGACGGAGCGCAGCGACGAGGGATCTCTCGGGGGAGCGGTCTGGTAACTCCCCTGCCGCTCAGGGATGATGATTGTCCTCGCCGGGCAACACTTTGCACATCTTTGCACCGCTAACTGCTTTTCTTTCAATCATCAAGAGTAGGAACCCGAATTGCTCCCTCGATCATCAAATATCGTTCGGGGGCTGCAATGGTTGTCTACCTCTTAATCGGCGCGATTATCCTTCTGGTTGCTCTCAGCCTCGCCAGCTCTATTTCCGAGTCTCAGCGGCACCGCTCCTAAGCTTCTACGCGATCCCGCCCACCCCACGTAACTCATACACCAAACACACCTTAACGACTCTTTCTATCAAGCCCCGCTTTCCTTACCCTTATTCTATCGGAGGCCAACGTTCGCCTGGGAGGTGTCGCAATGAAAGCAATCGCTTTGACCGCAGTCATGTTTCTAATGGCCGGCATCGCGCTGGCCAAGGATCCGCCCGTGTATCAAAAGGGCGTCATCCTGCAGATGGAATCCTCGTCCTGCGGTTACAACACCAAGGGCGGCAAGTCGGTCGCCGGCGAGCTTCTGGGAACGGACTCCGAGAACAAGAAGACCAAAGAGCTCCTGTGCCAGGAATATGTCCTCCAGACGGACCGCTTGATCTACCGCATCCGCCCTCGCGACGATAATCACCCCGTGCTTTTGCCCGTGGGCGAGAAAGCGGAATTCCGCATCGAGAAGGACAAGATGAAGCTGCGCATCCCGGAAATGGACGGCAAGGAGCGGGAGTATTCCGTAGTTTCAGTGACGCTCCGCACGGACGCTGCCGAGAATCGCTCATCCAAGAGCAATCACCCGTAGCAGCAAACGCCCCACCACTTCTTGCGGCTGACCGCTGACTTGGCGGCGGATGTACTCTGCTTCCAGTGTTCTGTAACAGTGGTTCGTGACGTAAAAGGGGACGCGCTAAAGCGCGCCCCTACAGCTACCTGCGGCCGCGGACTTTATGGACGAACTTTAGAGACAGACACTAGCTTCCGCTTCGCTTACTACCGTTCCAACTAAATGAGCCGGATAAAAGGACGTGGATTTCCAGATCTACTCTGCCCGCCACGGCGGGTCAAAAAGAAGTTGCTCCAGCAAGTTGGAACGGCACTAGCACCTGCATTTGCAAATCTCCATCGCTTCGCGCATCATTACTGTTTTGTTCGGGGGAAATGGCCGACGTTTGGCCGCATCCGACTCGTTCCGCATACTCCATTTTGAGGGATGGCATGGAAAAGCCCGCGAAAATCGCCCCGCCGAAGGGACGCTTGGGCGTCCTGATGCCGGGGATGGGCGCCGTTAGCACGACGTTTATGGCCGGCGTGGAACTCGTCCGCCGCGGCAAGGCCAAACCCATCGGCTCGCTGACACAGCTCGGCACGATACGGCTCGGCAAGCGCACCGATGGGCGATCGCCATTGATCAAGGAGTTTGTCGCGCTCGAAAGGCTCTCGAACCTCGTGTTTGGGGGGTGGGACGCCTTCCCCGACAATTCCTACGAAGCCGCCACAAAAGCGGGAGTGCTCGACGCGCACCATCTGGCGCTCGTGAAGCCGTTTCTCTCGAAGATCCGGCCGATGAGGGCCGCGTTCGACCGCGAATACGTGAAGAACCTGAACGGCAAGCACATCAAGAAAGGCAAAACAAAGTACGACCTTGCGCTGCAGATCAAAGAAGACATTGCCGAGTTCAAGAAGAAGAGCCGCTGCTCGCGCCTGGTGACGGCCTGGTGCGGCTCGACCGAAATTTATCTCACGGTAGACGAAGTTCATTCGACGCCGGAAAAATTCGTCGAAGCGATGAAGGCAAATCATCCCGCTATCGCGCCCTCGATGCTGTACGCCTGGGCTTCGGTCACGAGCGGCGTGCCCTTCGCCAATGGAGCTCCGAACCTGACCGTGGACATCCCGGCGATTCAACAGCTCGCTCTCGAGCACAACGTGGCCATCGCCGGAAAGGACTTCAAGACCGGCCAGACGCTCATGAAAACGATCTTGGCTCCCGGGTTCAAGGCGCGCATGCTCGGCATGGACGGCTGGTTTTCCACGAACATCCTCGGGAACCGCGACGGCGAAGTTCTCGACGATCCCAGCTCGTTCAAGACGAAAGAAGAATCGAAGCTCGGCGTCCTGGAATATATCCTGCAGCCGCATCTCTACCCCATGCTCTACGGCAAAATTCACCACAAGGTGCGCATCAATTACTATCCGCCGCGAGGGGACAACAAAGAGGGCTGGGACAACATCGACATTTTCGGGTGGCTCGGCTACCCGATGCAGATCAAGGTGGACTTCCTGTGCCGCGACTCGATTCTGGCGGCGCCCATCGTGCTGGATTTGGTGCTGCTGCTCGATCTGGCGCAGCGCGCGGGGATGCGCGGCATTCAGGAATGGCTGAGCTTCTATTTCAAGTCGCCGATGTGCGCGCCGCAGCTCTACCCGGAGCACGACCTCTTCATCCAGCTCATGAAATTGAAAAACACGCTGCGCTGGATGATGGGCGAAGACCTGATCACGCACCTGGGCCAGGAATATTACGACTAATATCGTTCCAACTTATTGGGGCCCGCCGCGGCGGGCTTCGATGGCGTCTTCGCCGAGTTAGATTGGTAAGTGTGGGCCTTCTCGCTCGGTTCGTTGAGTTGGAACGGCACCAAGGCGGACCGCTCCGTGGGCTGCGCCCATTTGTTGACGACACGGTAGCCTTGAAACGGGCGGACGGCTCCAATACGGTCTTGGGAAACAAGGGAGAGGCAGTCCAGAATTCTTATTGAGGATGGAGGCAGAGCCATGAAATACGGACTCTTCGCAGTGATTCCGGCGCTGCTGTTTGCGGTCACTGCTCGGGCACAAAGCGCACCACAAACCGCTCACGCGGACATCATGAACGCGAAAGGAGAGAAGATCGGCACAGCTACGTTCGGCCAGGAAGCGGGAGGCGTTCGCATCGCGTTGAATGCGTCACAGCTTCCGCCTGGGACTCATGCGCTGCACATTCACGCGGTCGGCAAATGCGAGGCGCCCGGTTTTCAGAGCGCCGGCCCGCATTTCAATCCGGAAGCGAAAAAACACGGGAAGAACAATCCGGATGGACCGCACGCGGGCGACTTGCCAAACTTTGAGGTTGGCCCGGACGGCAAGGCCAGTGTGACTGTCGTCGCTCCCGGCGTGACGCTTGGGAGCGGGCCGCACTCCTTATTTCATCCGGAGGGCACCGCGCTCGTAATTCACGAGAAGGCGGACGACTACATGACCGACCCGGCCGGGAATGCGGGGACGCGCATCGCCTGCGGTGTCGTACAGGAATAAATAGCCTCAACTTATCTCATAAATGCTTCAACACCGCGCACTGCAGACCTCGGGGGTTAAAACCCCTGCCTTTCCGGAGCTTTTCGGCACGGCTGAAGCCGTGCCCTCCCGGGAGTTATTTATGAGATGGCTTCCTACGCGAAGATTCACTATAGGAGGGAAAACGGCAGAACTATTCCCTTCGTAGCACGCCGGGTGGAATGCTGTTGTGGCGCGCCTGATCCTCGAGGTCGTCGAGTTGCGCGGCCAACTCCTTGATGCGCTGCCCACGTATGGCGATTTCATCGTTTGGAGTAAGCCCGGCGTTCACCTGGTCGAGCTTGAATCCGCCAGAAGGGGCGCGGTTGTCCTGTGCCGCGGCGAGTGCGTTGCGAAAACTCTGAAGCTGCGCCTCGCTCGCCTGGATTTCCTGCCGCAGCTTTGCCGCTTCAACGGCATACCAATCGGGATCCTTGGCCCGTTCGTATGGCTGGGCTGGCGGACTTTGTGCTTTTGGAGTTTCTTCCTGGCCTGGCCCGACGATCGAGATCAAACCGCGGCTGCGCAGTTTCTCAAGATCCTCGTTTGTCCAGACGAAGTGGGTCTCTTTCGTTCCTGGATTTCCAGGAGGCATGGGCGGCTTCGCCGCGCGCGAAAGGGCTGCCGCGCTGCACAACAGCATCCAAGCCGTGAATGAAAAAACCGCGTATCGCATGATGCACGCTCCAGACAACCGCATTCTACACCCGCCCGCAAAAAGATCAAATTGGGACGCTGCGGTGGGCAGGGGCCATTGTGCCCTCCGCCGCGCTGCGTCTTATGTGAGAGTGAATGGCCGTCTTTAGAAGCGGAGGATGGGACCGAGCGCGACTTTTAAGTTGTGGTGCGTGCCGTTGTTAAAGTAGATTTCACTATTCTTGCCAAAGTGCTATTGGGAGACATCGTGAAAACTGGACTTATGGCGGTTACGCTAGTTCTCTTGGTTTCGATTTCCGGGGCGGCGCAGCGAGGCACGGGCAGTGTCTGCGTTGCGGCGAGGATCGATAATCCGTTTTGGAAAGAGCCTGCGACCCTTCCAAATGGCGAGATAAATTCTCACGGGCTTAAGGTCCGAGTCGACAGGAGACCAGTGGAGGAGTGGCCTCAGCGGAAGAGTCTTAAAATCGATGGGCTTGATATCAGTGAACGGCACCTGCTGGTTGTACTCGATTCGAGCGGTAAACCAATTGAGTCCGTCCGCTTCAAGTTCGCGGATTACAAGAGCACCGACCTGTGCATGATGTATGATGGCTACCAAGGTATCGGCTTGCAAGAAGCCACGCGGCGAACTCCTTGGTGCAAATGCCGCTG
>QHYP01000036.1:12323-14473 GCA_003224195.1 Acidobacteriota bacterium
CACGCCGTGCTGCGTCTTATGTGAGGTGAATGGCCGTCGTTAGAAGCGGAGGATGGGACCGACGGCGACCTTTAGGTTATGGTGCGTGCCGTTGTTGAAATAGATTTCATCGCCAGCATCCAGCCGCAGTCCTACGGGACCGAGATGTCCCTCGAGGCCCAAGCCCGGATAGAGCACGCCACTCACGTCTTGAGACCGCAGGCTGTCAACAGAGCTTGTGAAGGTCCCAACCGTGGCCGGCGCCGGGTCGAAGCGAAAATTGACGAATCCGCCCTTGAGCGTCAAGAAGGGGCGAATCGAGCCGTGGCTGCGCTGAATTTTCGGGCCGAACAAGCCGTGCAGGACGCGGATGTTTGAGCGCACAAACTGAACTGTCCCTGTGCCGGACGTGAACGACTCCGTGAAAACCTGCTCGAAGTCATAGCCCATCTCGGCCTCAAACGCCACGGAGCGACGGTAATTGATGGCGAATCTACCGCCCAAGCCGCCGAAATCCGTGTTGGTCTTCTTCAACTTATAATATTCCGCAAAGACACCGACCTGGCCGTGCTCCTGGGCTGCCGCTGCCGGCACAAACCCAGCAACAAGAAAAATCAGCAGAGTAACGCGCTTCATTCGTCGCCTCCTTGGTCTTCCGACTTAGGACCGGCTGGGTTGCGCAGCGGAGCGTTCCGCCGCTGCGAACTTCTTTCCTCTACGATGCGTTATTGGGCCGTGGCGTTGCCATTCAAGGCTCATCGCACGTTCCAGGATTGCAATGACCAGTCGCCGGTATGAAACCGTGATCCTGTTCAAGCGCAGGCCGCGCGCCGGGCCGCGTTCATGCAAAAAGCCGATAGAGACAATCGGTTTTCCCGCGGGGCATTCCCGGGCTGGTGGCGCTTGACGCTGCGAGTCGCATCTTGTACGCTCTCGCAATTATGCGTGCCCCGAAATTTTGTCCTAAGGAGTGTGGATGGATCCGAAAGGTGTTTTAGAATTCGCCGCCAAGAACAACGCAAAAATTCTCGACCTGCGCTTTGTCGATCTTCCCGGCATCTGGCAACACGTCAGCTTTCCCATCCAAGAATTGGACGAAGATTCCTTCAAGGACGGCTTTGGATTCGACGCCAGCTCGATCCGCGGCTGGGCCGCGATTCACGAATCGGACATGCTACTGGTCCCCGACCCGAACACGGCGTTCATGGACGCGTTCCGCGACGCGCCGACGCTGGTGATGATCGGCGACGCGGTCGATCCGCCCACGCGCAAGCCCTATGCGCGCGATCCGCGCGCTGTCGCGAAGAGGGCGGAAACTTATCTCGGCGCAACCGGCATTGGCGACCAGGCGTTTTTCGGCGCGGAGGCCGAGTTCTACATTTTTGACAATGTGCGCTTCGACAGCGCGCCGGAGCACGGCTTCTATTTTATCGATGCGGAGGAAGGCCGCTGGAACACGGGCCGCGCCGAGCACAACCTGGGCTTCCGTCCGCGCGTGAAGGAAGGCTACTTCCCCGTTCCGCCGACCGACCACTATCAGGACCTGCGCACGGAAATGGTGGAGCACTTGCAAGCGGCCGGCGTCCAGGTGGAGTGTCATCACCACGAAGTTGGCGGAGCGGGCCAGGCGGAAATCGACATGCGTTTCGACACGCTGGTGAGATCCGCGGACAACATGATGAAGTACAAATATATCGTGCGGAACACGGCGTACCAGTTCGGCAAATCGGTGACGTTCATGCCGAAGCCGCTCTTTGGCGACAATGGCTCGGGCATGCACACGCACCAGTCGCTTTGGTCCAAGGGGAAGCCGCTGTTTGCGGGCAACGGTTACGCGGGGTTGTCCGAGATCGCGTTGTATTACGCCGGGGGGCTGCTGAAGCACGCGTCGGCGATTGTGGGCTTCGCTGCGCCGACGACGAACTCGTACAAGCGGCTCGTCCCCGGCTACGAAGCGCCAGTGAATCTGGCGTATTCGAAGCGCAATCGCTCGGCGGCCGTGCGCATCCCGGTATATTCCGAAAACCCGAAGGCCAAGCGGCTGGAGTTCCGTCCGCCTGACCCGTCCTGCAATCCTTATCTTACGTTTGCGGCGATGCTCATGGCCGGGCTCGACGGAATCAAGAACAAGATTCATCCCGGCGAGCCGCTCGACAAGGATTTGTACGAAC
>QHYP01000347.1 GCA_003224195.1 Acidobacteriota bacterium
GGGTTTGTCTGTCCTAATTGCCTCGCAACGGGTTCTCATGGTGCCGACGGACACGCAAGTGAGAGTCCTGGATATCCGCCAATCGGGATCGCGCTGTCAGGTGCGAATCCTGGATGGCGAGCACTATGGAAAGACTGCGGTGGTGCCGCGCCAATATCTCGGGGATTTATCCTAGGTGGCGGCAAAGATTACCCATCCCCGCAGGGCGTTGTCAGCGCCAGTCAGGACGGGGCGTGCGTCCAGGGATCGACTCGCTTTTTCCATTCCGGCGTTCCCTGCTATATTGAAGAGCCTTTGACCAAACGGCCTTGCGACCTCGTGGAGTGCGCATAAGAAGGAGCGGATGAGAGTTCATGCCAACAGACCGTAAACCGGAGTTCTTCAAGGGATATCAACTGAAGGTGGGGATCATCGGGTGCGGGTATGTGGGCTTGCCGCTGGCCCTACGTTTTGCGGAGGCGGGTCACAAAGTCACTGGTTTTGACACGGATCCCGGCAAGGTGGCCAAGCTGAATGCGGGTAAGACGTACATCGAGCACATCCCACAAACGAAGATCCAGCAGTTTGTGAACAGCCGGCATTTCAGCGCCACCGCGGAATTCGCGAAGCTCGGAGATATAGACGCCATCATCATTTGCGTGCCGACCCCGCTCGACGAGCGGCGCGAGCCGGATCTTTCCTATGTCGAGCAAACGGCCCGCTCGATTCTGCCGCATCTGCACAAGGGCCAGCTCGTCGTGCTCGAATCCACGACGTATCCGGGCACGACGGAGGAACTCGTCCTGCCGATTCTCGAGAAGAGCGGATTGAAATGCCCGATTGCGGGCGGCCCCGAAAACGAAAACATTCCGGTGGACTTTTTCCTGGCGTTTTCACCGGAACGCGAGGATCCCGGCAACAAGCAGTTCGGCTTGGCGCAGATTCCGAAGGTCGTCGGAGGGCTGAACCCGCCGAGCGGGCGGGCGGCGCAGGCGCTCTATGGGCAGGTGGTGGCGCGGGTGGTGCCGGTGAGTTCGACGCGCGCGGCGGAAATGGCCAAGCTGCTCGAGAACATCTTCCGCTGCGTGAATATCGCGCTGGTGAACGAGCTGAAGATGCTCTCGCTGCGCATGGGCATCGACATCTGGGAAGTGATTGATGCTGCGGCAACGAAGCCCTTCGGCTACATGCCCTTCTACCCCGGGCCGGGGCTCGGCGGGCATTGCATTCCGGTGGATCCTTACTATCTTTCGTGGAAGGCGCGGGAGTACGATTTCTCGACGCGGTTCATCGAGCTCGCCGGCGAAGTGAATACCGCGATGCCGTATCACGTCGTCGATGCCGTGGCCAACGCGCTAAACGACCACAAAAAGAGCTTGAAGGGATCGAAACTCCTGGTACTCGGCGTCGCATACAAGAAGGACGTGGACGATTTGCGCGAGTCGCCGACGCTCAAAATCATGCAACTGCTGCAGCAGCGCGGCGCGCACGTGGACTACAACGATCCCTATTTCCCCCAGCTCCACAAGATGCGGCATTACGATTATTCGAGCATGGCATCCGTGCCGCTGAACGCGCAGACGGTGGGGTCTTACGACGCAGTCGTGATCGCAACGGACCATTCGGGTTACGACTACGCGGCGATTGTGGATGCGGCGAAACTCGTCATTGATACGCGCAACGCCACGCGCCGCCAGCTGCGCCACCGCAACAAGATCGTGCTCTGTTAATCGCCTATGCGCCCGCTCGCGGAGGAGATTCGGCGGCAGCTGGAGGAAAGCTGCCACGTTAAACAGAGCTTTTCCGCCGAGCTAGTGAGCCGCATCGCGCAATTCGCGGAAAAAGCGGCAGGAGCGCTGCGCGCGGGAGGCAAAATCATCTTCTTTGGCAACGGAGGGAGCGCCGCCGATGCGCAACACCTTTCCGCCGAGTTGGTTGTGCGGCTGCGGGAGGACCGGCGGGGGCTTGCGGCGCTCGCGTTGACGACGAATGTTTCGGTGTTGACGGCCGCCGGGAACGATTACGGCTTCGAAGAGATTTTTGCGCGGCAAGTCGAAGCGCTGGCGAGCGCAAACGACGTGCTCGTGGCGCTCTCGACCAGCGGAACGAGCCTCAACGTGGTGCGCGGCGTGGAAGCGGGCCGGCTGCGCGGTTGCTATCTCGTGGCCTGGACGGGAGAGACCGGCGGCGCGCTGGCCGACAAAGTGGACTTGCTCGTCAACGTCCCTTCGCGTGATCCGCAGCGCATCCAGGAAGCGCACATCACCATCGGGCACATCGCCTGCAGCTTGATCGAAGGGATGGTCTCAATACGGTAGTGGGGAGGAACCCCCGCTGCGCGTGCCTTCTAGGGTGCCTTGAGAAGTTCGACGCGGACCGTGGCAAAGGGAATCTCGGCTTCGAGAAGGACGGGTGTGCGCGCGGGGGCA
>QHYP01000348.1 GCA_003224195.1 Acidobacteriota bacterium
GGTCACCGGCCGCGTCCATCGCATGACCGAGCTCTTTGGCCGTCTCGCTCCCGGTGCCACCCTAGATCAAGCTCGCGCCGAGTTGCGCTCCGTTTACGGGGCCATGACCAAAGGAGATCGTGAAGCATATCCGCCTAAAGCGGACTTCCAGATTGGGGCCAAGCTGCTTCGCGACCAAATCACCTCGGGCGCCCGGACCGTGCTGCTGGTACTGCTCGCGGCGTCAGCGCTGGTCTTCATCATCGCGTGTTCCAACGTCGCCAACCTGATTCTCACGCGGACGGTTCGCCGCGAAGGCGAGCTGGCCATCCGTGCGGCGCTCGGCGCAAGCACAGGCGCGCTGCGCCGCATGCTGCTGGCCGAAAGCCTTCTGCTCTGCGGCGCTGGCGCCGCGCTCGGTGTAATGAGCGCGCAGCCGATGGTGGCCGTCCTGGCCCGCTACGCCTCGCGCTTCTCGGTCCGCGCGCTCGATTTGACGGTCGATTCCAGCCTGCTCTGGGTGGGAGCGGCGCTGGCCATCGTCGCCGCGGTGATTTTGGCGTTTGTCCCGCGCCTGCCGTCGGCCGACACGCCCAATGGCCTTAGCCTGTCGAGCGGCAGCGTGCGGATCACCGGCAGCACGAACCGCCGCCAGCGGATCTTCGCGGTGACGCAAATCGCTGCGTCCTTCGTGCTGCTGGCCGGCGCAAGTGCGGTGATCACTACGCTGATCGCGCTGCAAGCGGCGCAAACGGGTCTCGACACGCGCCACGTCCTCGCCATCAACGTTCCCGTTATGTCCTACGGAAAAACGCCTCAGCAGGTGGTCGATTTCTACAAGGAATCGATTCGCCGCATTGATGCCCTGCCCGGCGTGAACAAGACTGCTTTCGGCGTTGTTGTTCCCTGGCGCGATGGCGGCTACGGTCCCGGCCTCCTATTCTCCGCCGACGGTCATGTCCATGCCCCCGGCGAAGAGGATCCTCGCGCGCAGTGGCGCGTCATCTCTCCCGGATTCTTTGCCGCGCTCGGCGTTCCCATCATCGCCGGCCGTGATTTCAACGCTCTTGACGGCCAAAGTAAAGAGCCCGTCGTCATCGTCAGTGAGACTCTCGCGCAGCGCATGTTCCCCAATCAGGATGCCGTCAATCGGCATGTCTATTGGACGGATCCCGTGCTGAAGTTCTTGCCCGGGACCGAACTCGAAAAGGCGCGTTTTGTCGCGCCGCACCGCATCGTCGGCGTCACCGCCGATATTGACGACCAACACCTCGTTCCCGAGCCCATCGTCATCGTCTATATGCCCTTTGATGATGGTCCACTCTTTGACGCTCGCCTCTTCATCCACACCGGTGCGGATCCTTATTCGCTCGTCACGCCGGTCACGCGCATTATTCGCGACATGTCCGCCGATCAGCCCGTCGAGCACGCCGCCACTCTCGAAGACGTCCGCGCGGAAGTGCTCGCGCCGGACCGCTTGAACTCGCTGGTGTTCGGCGTGTTCGCGGCTGTCGCGTTGGCGATTGCGCTTGTCGGCGTCGCAGGCGTGCTGGCGTTTTCGGTCAGCGCGCGAACGCGCGAATTCGGCATCCGGCTGGCGCTTGGATCGCAGCCGCGGGATCTCCTGAGAGGTGTCATCGCGGAAGGCGCCGTGATGGCTGCGGCGGGCGTCCTCGCGGGCGCGGCATTCGGGTTCGTGGTGGCGCGCTTGGCGCGCAGCTATTTCCTGGACGTGAGGATGCCGGGCGCCTTGCCCGTGGTCCTCTCTGCGTTCGTGCTGCTCGCGGCCGCGGTCGTCGCGTCGATGCTGCCGGCGGCACGCGCCGCGCGCGTCGATGTTATACAAGCCCTGCGCTCGGAGTGACCGTTCACGCGTGGGTCAGCCTTTGCCATCTTCTCTGCTTGTGTAGCGCCGGGCTTTCCCCCGGTTTGTGGGGGTCCCGACGCATCGCAGCCCCGGTTAGGGCGTGCAGTCAATTCGCAGCCCCGGTTAGGGGCGTGCCGGGTGCCCCAGGCGTCGATTTTACGCCTGGGGAATTGCGGGTGGCAGCGCAGGTCGTATCGAGCGTCACCCAAACGCCCGACCTCTTTCTCCGGACCCTTCCCTCGCCTGCCCGCCGTAGGAGGGCCTGCCCCGACGAGTCGGGGCCATCTGCCCCACATTCCCGCGGGGCACGTTACCATTCCGCCGCTTTTCCACAGCCCGCTGCGCGGAAATCACTTCGGCGTTCTATTCCTTTGTGGTAATCTCACACATGATACGCCAAGCAACTCGCCTTGCCTCCGGTTCCCCTCCTCCCCTATTTCCCCGTCAGCTTTCGTCTAAATCCTTTAGACCCAAGCTGTTGCGCACCCTTTTCGCTCTTTCGTACGCAACGGCGCGCTCCAAGCCCTGTGTATTCAGTTGCTTGCGCACTCTTTGCCGTCGCAACGGGCGTGGGGGGGGTCTACCCCGCATTTCTCTGGAACCCGCCGTTGTGTTACCTTGCTTCGCTGTTGACCGCTATGCGGTCACACCTAAAGTTGACCGCTGCGCGGTCACCTATCAGTATGACCAAGCG
>QHYP01000037.1:0-1659 GCA_003224195.1 Acidobacteriota bacterium
GGAAGAGCAGAGACGGGCCATTTTTCTTGCGCGACACCGTTGCAGATTCGGAGTCGACGGCCCGGGATTCTAGCACGGCACCGAGTCAACTACTCATAGCGGAGCGCGACCATCGGATCGACACGCATGGCGCGGCGAGCTGGAATCCACGCGGCCGCGAACGCCACGACCAGCAGCAGAAGGAGCGCCAACGCAATAAGAAACGGATCGTGGGCGCGCACTTCGAACAAGAGCGATTCGAGGGCGCGCGCCGAGATCCATGCTCCGAGAAGCCCCAGCGCCACTCCCGCGAGCACCCACCGCGCCATGCGCGACAGAATCATTTTCAGAATGGCTTGCGGCGTGGCGCCCAGCGCCATGCGCACGCCGATTTCCTGCGTGCGCTGCGCCACAAGGAAGCCAACCACCCCATACATCCCAATGGCCGCGAGCAACACACCCATCCCCGCGAAGAGCGAGAGCAAGACGGCATTGAATCTTGGACGGTCCGCTAATTTGCTGACGCGGTGGCTCATCGTTTCGATCTCTATGGGAACGGTTGGATCGATGGACGCGACCTCCGAGCGTATCCAGCGCGCCACCGCAGTTGGATTCATCGGCGTTCGCAAGACGACATGCGCAGTCCGAAAATAGCCGTCGGCTTCGTTTTTCCAAGGAACGTAAAATTCCGAATCGGCTGCCGCGGTAAGCCCATTGTTTTTCACGTCTCCCGCAACGCCGATGATGTTTCGCCACGGGCCATGCAGGCCGAAGCGGAACGATTTTCCGAGCGCATCCTCGTTGGGGAACAGCCGATTGGCCAGCGACTCGCTGAGGATCACGGGATGCTCGCTTGCCGAGCGGTCCTCCTCGCCGAAGCCGCGGCCGCGCTTGATCGGGATGCCCAGGGCGGCGAAATATCCGGGCGTAACCACGCGCCAGGGAATCATTCCTCCCGTGCCTCGATCCATGACGTGGGGCCGGCCTGGGATTTCGATGGAGGAAAGGAACGTGGCTTGCACGCCGCCGGAAGGGGGCAAAGTGTCACTCAGCGCCAGTGTACTCACCCCCGGCATATATTCGAGGCGCGCTTCCAGGTCACGGAAAAATTCGAGCTGCTGCGTGGATTGAGGATAGCGGTATTCGGCAAGAGCAATCTCCGCGGTGAGGACACTCTCTGTTTCCAAGCCGAGCGGCACGCTTTGAAGATTCCAGAGGCTGCGCAGGAGCAGGCCGGCGCCGGCAAGAAGGACCAGAGACACGGCGATCTGCGCGGTCACCAAGACTTGGCGCAGCAGGTTGCGCGCCGTTGCGCGAGATTCCTTGCCGGTGAGCTGTTCCGGCGCCGGCGTGTGCAGAGCCGGCGCGAGGCCAAACAAAACTCCAGAAAGTAGCGACACGCCGAGCATAAACATGAACACGCGGAGATCGAGCCGCGCCTGCTCCAAGTGAGGAATGCCTTGTGGCGCGAGGGACACGAAAAAGCGCAGCAGGAAATAGGCGAACCAGCTTCCGGCAATCCCGCCGCAAGCCCCGAGGAGCACGCTTTCCGTCAGAGCCTGGCGAATCAGACGGCCACGGCTAGCGCCCAGCGCGGCGCGCACGGCGAGTTCCCGCTGCCGGCCGGTGGCGCGGGCGAGGAGCAAGTTGGCAATGTTGGTGCACGCAACCAGAAGAACA
>QHYP01000037.1:1778-13230 GCA_003224195.1 Acidobacteriota bacterium
GCGGCGGAACATAGTTCAGCGAGTCCTGGAAGAGGGGCTCGAGCGCGGCGGCTGCTTGCGCCGTCGTTACGCCGGGCTTGAGCCGCGCAAAGGCTCGCAGAAAGAGTTGCCGCGTATTCGGACCGCGGTCGGTGGATTCGTTCAGAGCGAGTGGGAGCAGCAGGTCGGCGCGCGCCAGAGTCGGCATCTCAAAACTCGCCGGGAGCACGCCGATGATGAGGGTAGAATGGCCATCGAGCGAGACGTTTTTGCCGACAATTTGTGGATCGCCAGCAAAGCGGGAACGCCAGAGGCCGTAGGACAGCAGGGCGGCGCGCGGCGCCTTCGGGTGGTCCTCTTCGCGAGTGAAATTGCGGCCCAGAATCGGCTGAATGCCGAAGGCGGGAAGAAACGAGGCGTCCGCTTGACCGCAACTCAAGCGCGCAGGATTTTGCTCGGTTAGGTCGCAATCCACGCTCCCGGGATAAACCGCGGTGGTTGCTTCAAAAGGCGCCTGCCGGCCGCGCCAGTCCACATAGTCGGCGGCGAGCATGAATTCACGCGAATCGAAGGGGGCCATGACACCGAAAGAGACAAGGCGCTCATCCTGCGGATAGAGTGCACGGAGAAGAACGGCATCAACGACACTAAAAATGGCTGTGTTGGCGCCGATGCCGAGGGCGAGGGTTAGGACGGCGACGGCGGTGAAGCCGGGAGATTTACGAAGCATGCGAACGGCAAAGCGAAGATCCTGAAGCAAAGTTTCGAGGAACGGCAAGCCGCGCTGGTCGCGGTAGAGTGCTTTTGTTTGCTCGAGGCCGCCGAATTCGCGGCGCGCGGCGAAGCGGGCATCTTCCGGGCTCATGCCGCGGCGGATGTTTGCTTCGGTGAGCGCATCGAGGTGCGCGCGCAGCTCGGCGTCGAGGTCCTCGTCGAGGCGGCGCTTGCGGAAGAGCGAACGGAGGCGATTGAAGAGAATCAGCAGCCGATTCATGACAGCGCGTTCCTTCCCCAAGAGCCTGTGCCACTTAATCTCATTCATAGCGGAGCGCGACGAGGGGATCGAGACGTGCCGCCCGGCGAGCAGGGACATAACAGGCCGCCGCAGCGACCCCAGCAAACAGAATGGCCACCCCGATAAACGTCGGCGGATCGTTTGGCGCGACCTGGTAAAGCATCGTCGAGAGCGATCTGGTCGCGCCCAGTGCCGCAAGCGCTCCCACAGCGACGCCGATCAACGCCAGCTTCAATCCCTGGCCGATAACCATGCGCATCACCTGTGCCGGGCTTGCCCCCAGCGCCATGCGGATTCCAATTTCATGGATTTTCTGGGAAACCAGATGCGCCATCACGCCGTAGATTCCGATCACACCCAAGAACATCGCCAGCGTGCCGAAGAAAACCATCAGCCTGGTGACTACGCGGTTGCCTGCGTCCACCGTGGCTATCAGGGTTTCCATCGGCGCGGAAGAAACAGGTTGGTTGCGGTCTACCGACCAAATCGCGTCGCGGATCGCCGTGGCCATTGTCGTGGCATCGCCCGCTGTGCGCACAGCGTACGCCAAATTCCTTGAAGGAAACTGTGTCATGGGAACGTAGATGTGCCAGCCGCGGCGTTGACGTAAATGGTAAATCTTGACATCGTTCACCACGCCTACAATCGTGCCAACCGTACGCTGCTCGCCCAATTGAAGTTTCTTCCCGATAGGATCTTCATCGGGCCAAAGCTGTCCGGCCATCGTTTGACTAACAACTACAGATGTGGAGCTGCCGTACGCGTCGGTGGAATCAAAGAATCGGCCCTTGACTAGCCCAATCTGCATCGTCGAAAAATAATCCCGGGATACCGCGGTGAAGGGCGCCCCCTGTCTTTCGCCGGGCTGAAGAGGCCTTCCCACGACTTCGAATTCGATGCCCTGGCCGAAGCCACCGAAGGGGACATAACTCGCCACGCTGGCGGAAACCACTCCCGGCAGGGAACGGATGCGCGCCAGCGCTTCTTCGCTGAAATTTCGCAGTTGCGAGTCTTGCGTGTATTTGGTCTTCGGCAGCGTGAGCTGTGCTGTCATGACGTTCGCCGGATTGAATCCGGGGCTGGAGCGCACTGAAATGATGAAGCTCTTTACCAGCAGTGTCGCCGAGATGAGCACCACGACCGCCAGCGCTATCTCCGCAGCCACGAATATGCGCCGCATCCGCGCGCTTTGGCTGCTGCCAGAAGCTTGGCTTGACGCTTCCTTAAGTGTCCGATTCACATCGAGCCGCGAACTCCCAAATGCTGGCGCTAAACCGAAGATAAGGCCGCATAACAGCGTGATCCCGACCGTGAATGCAAGCGTCGTGAAATCCAAGTCGACGTGTCCGTAATTCACTATGTACGCGCGAATATGACCGGGAATCTGCGACTCGATCCAGCGCATGCCCCAAAGGCCAAAGAGCAGGCCCCCTACACCCCCGAGCAAAAACAGCAACACCGATTCTGTCAGGAGCTGCCGCGCTAGCCGTCGCCCCGTTGCGCCCAGCGCCCCACGAACGGCAAATTCCTTCGTGCGGCTTGTCGCGCGTGCCAGCATCAAATTCGCCACGTTCGCGCAGGCGATAAGGAGAACCAGCCCGACAATCGCGAAGCAGATCATCACCTCCGGCCCGCCTTCCTCCGTGCGGATTCTATCTGTCATGGAGCTGACGAGCCAGGTCAGGTTGGCGTTTGTCTGCGGAAACTCCTTCTCGAGATGAGCAAAGAACGTCGCCGTTTCCGCTCGAGCTTGTTCCAGCGTTACGTCGGGTTTCAGCCGGCCAAAGGCAGGGATCCAGACGTTGCCGCGGTCCGCGCGCTGTTTATCGGTCAGCGCTAGCGGCGTCCACAAATTGGCGACGCCCATCAGGGGAAACTGAAAAGTTCCCGGCATCACTCCCACGACTGTGTACGCTTCGCCCCCAATGCTGATGCTGCGTCCGATGACTTTTGGATCACCGGCGTATCGGCCTTGCCATAGTCCCCCGCTGAGAATGACCACGTGCGGTGCGCCCGAGCGATCGTCCTCCGCCGTGAAGGTTCGCCCCAGAATTGGCTTGGCGGCCAGTGCATCAAAATAATTACAGCTCACTCGTCCGCCTTCAACCAACTCAGGAGAGCCGTCGCTCGTGAGATTGAAATTCGCGACAGTCCAAGCGACAGTCTGCTCGAACGAAGTGTTTTGTTTCTGAAAATCGAAGAAGTCCGCCGCGGAAGTAACTCCGCCGCTTGTCCATCCGTGTTTCTTGTCCTGCGTCTCGAAGATCACCAGCCTGTCTGGGTGCGGGAAGGGCAGCGGCTCAATGAACCAAGCATCGATATAGCTGAAGATAGCGGTGTTTCCGCCGATGCCGAGGGCGAGGGTGAGAATGGCGACGGCAGAGAAACCCGGACTCTTAGCGAGCATGCGGAGACCGAAGCGAAGGTCTTGAACAAGAGCTTCGAGGAAAGGCAAGCCGCGCTGGTCGCGGTAAAGGGATTTGGTTTGCTCGAAGCCGCCGAATGCGCGGCGGGCGGCGAAGCGTGCTTCTTCAGGAGACATGCCGCGGCGGATGTTTGCTTCGGCCAGCGCATCAAGATGCGCGCGCAGTTCGGCGTCGAGGTCCGCATCAAGCTTGCGCTTCCGGAACATGGAGCCGAGGCGCATTGCGAGACTCCGCAGTATGTTCATAAGTTCCTCTGCCCTTCCCGACGAAAAAGCCTCGGGTCTGAAGACCCGAGCTACAGCTCAATACCATAGGTTCCGGCTGCGCTACGGGGCTCCTTCGGCGCCTGCGAGGAGGCGCGCGATGACAGCGGCCATGCGCTCCCAGCTTTCGGCTTCGGCGGCGAGCTGCTTTTTGCCGCGTTTGGTGAGCGAGTAATACCTGGCCTTGCGGTTGTTCTCGGACACCCCCCATTTGGAGCTGATCCAGCCGCGCTGCTCGAGCCGGAGAAGCGCGGGATAGAGCGTGCCCTGGTTGAGCCTCAACAAATCCTCGGAGACCTGCTGGACGCGCTGAGCGATGCCGTAGCCGTGGAGCGGGCCGAGCGTGTCGAGAGTCTTGAGGACGATGAGGTCGAGCGTTCCCTGGAGGACTTCGGCTTTGGACGGCGGCATGCGGGTTCTCCTTTGGATGGGCAACAGGACGCTACGCTTGCTCCTGTTGATTGTCAACAGGGCGCTCCTTGTCATAGACGCCGCTGGGCGGGAAATGTTTCCGGGAATTTTGCGGGCAACAGAAACCTGCCGATCGGCTTGCGCGCAAGGGCCCTGCTTCAAGGCGGGGGGATAAAGTTCCGCGGCCAGTCCACAACGAGGATTTTGCCATCCGGCTGGCGCCCGAGAGATGGCGCGTAGAGACCGAGGAGCTCGCGGCGCCACCAGAGGCCCTGGGTGCGTTTGGTCTTGAGATCGGTGAACCAGTATTGCCAGATGACGGCGCGCACCTGGCGGGGGGGCGACTCCGGAAATGGGTTGGCGGCAAACAGGGCGAGCACGTCCGGGTCGCTTTGCAGCAGCAATTGTTCGGCGTGGAGGACAAAGGGATTCTGGCGCCATTCGCCGAGCATGGCAAACCAGAGATTCCAGTCGAAGCGCGGCTGATACGGGGCATAGATGCGCGGAGCCTCGCGAGGATCTTGGGGCTTATAGCGGAACGGGTAGGGAAGCCAGGTTGTGCCGTCGTTCGAGCCCTGGAATTCGATCTCGTAGCGAAAGCGCGTCATGCGCCCGAACAAGCCGTACTGATTGGCGATGCGGAACGGCTCGAGCGCGGTGACCGGGGCAGCGGGAAGCGGGAGAGTGCGGAAGATCTGTTGGAAGAGAAGAAACGTCATGGCGTAGAAGACCCACGCCAGGAGGATTCCGCTGAGCCAGAGGGCGATGGCTCCTATGAGCTTCTGAGCAGAGCTGAACCAGGAGGCAGTTTGACCGTCAGTAGCAGATTGTTCGTTGCGAGCGGAACCGACGATTGGCGGGGCAGGCTCGCCGGAGCCGGATTTGAGATCCAATGCGACCAGGTCCGTCTTCGGTTGACCGCTCGCCGAGGGTTGCTCGAGATTCCGGCGGACGGGAAGCGCCCGGTGCTGCGGAAGAAATTTCAGGAGGAAACGATCATCGAGAAGCAAAACTCCGAGCGCGAGCACGAGGTAATTCAAGAAAGTGTAGTTGGCCGTGAGGATGATGCCAATCTCGAACGGCGTGAGGATGAAAAAGCAGAGGATGCGAAAGCGGCGCGGCAGGAACATCATCGAGACAACGACCAATTCGACGAGTAAGGTGAGAAACGCCGTGCTGGCGTGAAACCAGTGCGGAAGTTGCTGGACGTACCAGCCGATCCAGGTGGGCAGCGGGCCGTTCTGATAATACTCGTCCATGGCCGTCAGGTGGCGCCACTCGGGATCGCCGCCCATGATTTTCGCCACGCCGGATTCAAAGTAGATGGTGAACCAGAGCAACTGGAGAAGAAACCGACTGGCACGCGAGGGCGGCTGCTTTTCTCCCCAGCGCGGGCGAAAGCCCCGGGGAGCATAGAAAAAGCTGATGAAGCCAGCGGAGAGCAACATGCCGTCTGACTGATAGCCGGAAAAATCCTGGGCCGCGGCGACAAAGGAGAGAAAAGCGACGAAGCAGACGACGAGCATGCCGCGCGGCCAGAGGTTGAGAATGAGAAGCAGCGAAGCCGCCATCCCGGCCCAGCAGAGGAGTTCCAGCGCGCGCGGCCCGCTGCCGAGCCAAAGCAGCGTCGGCGCGAACCAGTAACGCGCGGCACCGACGGCTTTGTCCACGTCTTCAAGGTACATTCCGGCAGGCAGAAGACCTTGCGGGCCGATCAGGCCGCGGATCTGGAAAACCAGCGAATAGAACGCGGAGAAATAGATGATGCCGAGCGCGCGCAGAAAAAGCCAACGCGGGAGGAGATAGCCGGGCGCGGCGCGACGTCCGGGACCCGCGAACCACCGAAGAAATGCCGGCGCCCAGGCGTTCATGGCGAAGGATGATATACCGGGCGAAAGGCAGCGAGCCTTCCCGAGGGAAAGGGCAAAAGAACAGCGGCTGGTTCAGGGACTACTTTCGGGGCGGTGCGGCACCAGGGACATGGGCGGTGCAGGAGCCGTCCTCACAGATTTCTCGATTCCAGCGATAGCGATTGCGCGCGACCCAAGCATAGAATTTCTGCGCCACGAAACGAATTCCTGGAAGAAACAAGACCCAGGCCAAGAGTTTCCAGCCGGGAAGCAACATCGCGATACGAGCCCAAGCGTCCGCGCCGCTATAGACTCGGCCGCGCGAGTCCACCGCTTGCATCCAACGCAGGGCCGCGTCGCGGTCCACTTGCGGGAAACGCCGTTGCGCTTCGGGGTCGTTGGCGTCGAGGAACTCGACGAGGCTGCGGCGGTCGAAGCGGCGCACGCGCGCGGCGCTGGACCGGCACAGCGAGCAAGCTCCGTCATAGAGAACGGTGAGTTGCGGCACGCGCTCTTCTCCGTCGCTGGGGCAAGAATCGGACGAACACTTTATTTTACTCCGGCGAATCCTGCCAGCGCCGTTCCAACCCGCCCAGGCGGGCGGCGCCTCACAATTCCCTCTCAGCCCGGACCGAATGCGGAGCTCAGGTTGGTTCCAAATAGTTGGAACGGCACTAGGACCACACGGAGCACGGCGCAGGCTCGTGTCTATTGACCGGCACCGTGCCGCAGCCTACCATCGCCTCACTGCCCACAGCTATGAGTATTCGACAGGAGGAAACATGAAACTCGGCCGCGTTTTGGTCCTGGCTGTCGTGTGCGCATCTCTGGGGACGCGGGCGGCGGTTGCCGCGCAACACGAACATGCCGGCGGCGAGCCGGAGCGGCTCGGGAGAGTCGAATTTGCCATCTCTTGCGACCCGGCGGTCCAGCCGCAATTCAACCGCGCGGTCGCCATGCTGCATTCGTTCTGGTACCAGAAAGCCGCGGAAGCGTTCGCGGCGATTGCGAAGCAGGACCCATCTTGCGGGATTGCGGAATGGGGCGTGGCGATGACGCACTACCACGAAATCTGGGAGGCACCGATTGCGGCGGACCTGAAACAAGGCTGGGAGGCCGTCGAACGAGCGAAGGCGATGAGCGCGAAGACGCAGCGCGAGCGCGACTATATCGCCGCCATGGAAACGTTTTTCAAAGATTCGGACAAGCTCGACCACGGCACCCGCGCGCTGGCCTATGAGAAGGCCATGGAACAGATTCAAGCGCGTTACCATGAGGATCGCGAGGCGGCGATTTTTTATGCCCTCGCTGTACGCGCCAACGCGCCGCCAAACGATAGGACCTACGCCAACCAGAAAAAGGCAAGCGCCATCCTGGTGAAGCTATTTGCGAAACAGCCGGACCACCCAGGTCTGGCGCACTACATCATTCACTGCGATGACTATCCGCCGCTGGCGGCGCAGGCGCTGGATGCGGCGCGGCGTTACGCGAAAATCGCTCCCGATTCGCCGCATGCGCTGCACATGCCGTCGCACATCTTCACGCGGCTGGGACTGTGGCAGGAGTCCATCGAATCCAATGTTGCTTCCTCCGCTGCCGCCCGCAAGAACGAAGCCCTCGGCGACGAACTACATGCGCGGGATTACCTCGTTTACGCCTATCTCCAGCGAGGACAAGACGCGGAGGCGAGGAAAGCGCTCGAGGAGGCGCCGAGGGACAAAGCGGGTGACCCTTCATATTTTTCCGGGCTCTATTCCATTGCCACGATGCCGGCGCGTTTCGCGGTCGAACGGCACGCCTGGGCCGAAGCCGCGGCGCTGACCCTGCCGCGGGATATGTTTCCAGGCGGGCGCTACGCTTGGACGGAGTCGAACCTGTATTTCTCCAAGGCGCTCGGCGCGGCCCGCATGGGCGATACCGGCGGGGCGCGCAGCGCGTTGCAGCAGCTTACTTCCCTGCGAGAGACGCTTCAGCGGGAAGGAGAGCGGTACTGGATGGACCAGGTGGACATCCAGCGGGAAACTGTTGCGGCCTGGATTGCGGCGGCCGAAGGAAAAAGCGACGACGCGCTCCGGCAAATGCGAGCCGCCGCCGACCACGAGGACGCGACGGACAAGCATGCCGTGACTCCAGGACCCGTCGTGCCCGCACGCGAGCTTCTGGGAGAAATGCTGCTCGAAGCGAAACAGCCCGCCCCAGCCCTGGAAGCATTTGAGACCACGCTGCGTGTGGCACCGGGCCGATTCAACGCCCTTTCGGGCGCGGCTCGCGCTGCGGAATCGGCTGGGGACCGCGAGAAAGCGAAGAGCTACTACGCCAAGCTACTTACGTACTGCGATCACGGTGACGGCGATCGCGCGGAGCTCCGGGACGCCAGGACGTTTCTGTCCCAGAAATGAAAAGCCCCGGATGACCGGGGCGGCTCTGCGTATCGTTTTGCCCCTGACGGAATGCCGTCAGGGTTTTGATTCGGAGGCTGCGGCGGCGGCGACAACTTCCTCGCGCTCGGCGCGCTTGATGCGGGCTGCCTTGCCTTTGAGGTCGCGGAGATAATAGAGGCGCGAGCGGCGAACGCTGCCTTTGCCAACCACTTCGATGGAGCTGATTGTTGGCGAGTGAAGCGGGAAGATGCGCTCGATGCCGACGCCGAAGCTGACGCGGCGGACGGTGAACGTGGCGCTGGACGCCCGGCCCTTCTTGGAGATCACGACGCCTTCAAATGCCTGGATGCGCTCTTTTTCGGCTTCGCCTTCCTTGAGGCGGACGTTGACCCGGACGGTGTCGCCCGGACGGAAGGCAGGAAGGTCTTTGCGCAGTTGCGCCTCGTGTAATTTGCGAATAACCGGATTCATGTTCGTGTTCCCTGCGGACCCACTCAGGCGGGGCCGACACGCCGGAGACAAACCAAAAGTATAGCGGAAAAGGCCCTGTTTTCCTAGCGAATGTCGCACATCTTTTCGGACCGATAGGCGTGCCTCATGACGAGGAGAGGTCGGGCCGGTTGCGGCGGGTCTTTTCGAGGGCGGCCTGGCGGCGCCATTTGGCGACCTCGGCATGATTGCCGCTGATGAGGATTTCGGGAACTTTCCAGCCGCGGAAGTCGGCGGGGCGGGTGTAGTGGGGAAAATCCAGAAGAGGGTGACTGGTGGCTGGTGACTGGTGGCTGGTGACGACCGACTTGGCCGCAACCACGGGGCGCCGCTTCGCTCGGGACGGGGGGCGTGCCCCAACAGAAGAAGCCGGCGCGGACGCGGGCGGGGCGCTGAAGGACTCGTTGGCGGCGGAAGCTTCGTTGCCGAGAGCGCCAGGGAGAAGGCGCGTGACGGCGTCCACGACGACTGCCGCGGGCAATTCGCCGCCGCTGAGGACGTAGCCGCCGATGCTTACCTCTTCGGTAGCGAGATACTGGGCGACGCGTTCGTCCACGCCTTCATAGCGGCCGCAGAGGAGAATGATCCGGTCAAGCGCTGCATAACGGCGAGCGGTTTCCTGATCGAAAAGTTTGCCGGCAGCGGACATGAGAAGGATGGCTGTCTTCGGATCGGGGTCCGCAGCCTCGGCGGAATCGCCGACGCTGCGACCGAGGAGCGATTCGACGGCTTCGAAAAGCGGCTCGGGCTTGAGGACCATGCCTTCGCCCCCGCCGAAGGGACGGTCGTCCACAGTGCGATGACGGTCGTGGGTGAATTCGCGCAGATCGTGCACGCGGACTTCGACCAGACCGGCTTCGCGGGCGCGGCGGAGGATGCCGAAATCGAGCGGCCCGTCGAAGAATTCGGGGAAAATGGTCACCAAGTCGAAGCGCATGCAAAGTCAGTGTAGCCAAACGCGCGGGGCGGCGAAAGGAATCAAGCCGATTTCGGCCAGTGCGGGAGCCAGCGGGGAACGCGGCGGCAGTAGTCTTCGTATGCGGCGCCGAATTTGCGGCGGAGCACAGGCTCCTCGTAGAGAATGACAAAAAGGCTTGCGCCTGCGAAGAGACCCGCCGCGCAGAGCGCGAGGGACAGCGCCCGAAACACAATCGCTTCTCCCAGCATTACGGAAACAACGCTCCAGTACATCGGATTACGCACAAAGCGATAAGGACCCTCGACGACGAGCTTCTTCGGCGGATCGATGGGCGCGGGCGTGCCTTGGCCACGCAGGGCGAAGCCCCAGAAGGCGCAGGTGACATAGAGCGCAGATCCGCTGGCGACGAGCAGCGCGCCAGCGATGCCCACGCCGGCCAGATGGGGCCGCAAACCCGGAGACAGAAGCCAATACGGCAGCGCAACGGTCCAGAGACCGGCGACCAGAATGGTAAAGACGAGCGTGCGAAGAACGGGAGACATGCAGGGAAGGGTACACCCAATTGGCTATGTGCGGTTGAGGTCAAGGAGACCTTCGGGAAGAACGACTTCGATGCGGCGAGAGGCCGTGTCGATGCGGATGCAGAAGTCTTCGGCGAGAGGGATGAGCAATTCTCTCCCGGAGGATTCGATGACGAGAAGCGGGGTGCCGGGAGCGACTGGCCCGCCAGGGAATTGGACGTCTCGGACAATGCCGATGCGTCCGCCGTTTTGGAACACCTCGCAGCCGATGAGATCGGTGACGTAGTAGCGACCGGGGGGAAGCGGGGCGCGCTCGGCGAGCGGCACCTGCACTTCGAGGCCACGAAGTTTTTCGGCCGCCTCGATCGAATCGCAGCCGACAAATTGAAAAATCGCCTGGCCGCCGCGGGATTGGCTGAGCCAGCAAGCCTTAACCTCAACGCGGCGCGGCGCTGCCTTGCCATCGGCTAAAAACACTTCGGGGAGTTTTGTCAAGCGTTCGGGAAAGTCAGTAAGGATCTCTGCCGCGACTTCGCCTTTGACGCCGCGCGGGCGGAGAATCCGCGCGAGGGTCACGTAGCTTTCGGACGCGTCGCTCAATCTTCCAGAATCTCGAGCGTGAGCCGCTTTCGCAGCTTCATGCCGGCTGCGCCCAGAATCGTGCGCATGGCTTTGGCCGTGCGGCCCTGCCGGCCGATCACCTTGCCGAGATCTTCGCGATGGACGCGCAGCTCGAGCACGGTGACCTGCTGGCCGTCAACCGACTTGACGTCGACGTCTTCCGGATGGTCCACAAGCGCTTTCGCAATTACCTCGACCAGCTCCTTCATCGTGCACCTCCGCGCGAGCTGGATTCCACGAGAACTCAAGTGACGTTCCGGTGCGCGCCGGAACGAAGACCGGGCAAGGCGGGCGATGCGTTAGGCGATCTTCTGACTGCGGATGAAGCTGCGGACGGTATCGCTCGGCTGGGCGCCCTGGGTCAGCCAATGCTTGACGCGCTCCGAGTTCAGCTTGATCTCCGCGGGCTTTTTCAGGGGATCGTAGGTTCCTACGTTTTCCACCTCGCGGCCATCGCGGGCGCGACTCTTTTCGATGACGACAACGCGATAAAACGGCTTCTTCTTCTTCCCAATCCTCTTCAGACGGATCATCAGCACAAGCCCATTCCTCCAGATCGATATTATACAGGCCGGAG
>QHYP01000037.1:13237-18823 GCA_003224195.1 Acidobacteriota bacterium
GCCGGAGCGGGATTCGGAAATGCCCCGCGGTGGGGCGACGAATGCGTCTGTAGGAATGGGGTAGCGGCGCGGTGGTATAATCCGGCTAGTGCCGTTCCAACTTAATTCTGGGCAACTTCTTTCTTGGTGTCTTCGCAGATAAGATTTGGAAGTGCATGTTTTTTTGTTCGGTTCATTTAGTTGTAACGGCACTAGTTTTCCGCACGAGGTGACCTGTGAGTGCCGCACCCGCTAGCGTCTTCAAAATTCCCTCGATTCCGAAATTCGCCACGGTTGAAGAGGAACGCCGCCACCGCAAGGAGCGGCTCGCCGCTGCGTTCCGGCTGTTTGCGAAATTCGGTTTTGACGAGGGTGTGGCGGGGCACATCACGGCGCGCGACCCGGAGCGGCCGGACCATTTCTGGGTGAATCCGTTCGGCGTGCATTTCCGGCACATCCGGGTGTCCGACCTGATCCTGGTGAACGCGAAGGGCGAAGTCGTCGAGGGCAATCGCCCGGTGAATGTCGCCGCGTTCGCAATCCATTCGAGCATCCACAACGCGAGGCCGGACGTGATTGCCGCGGCGCATTCTCATTCGCTGTACGGCAAGGCCTGGGCGTCGCTCGGGCGGCTGCTGGACCCGATCACGCAAGACGCGTGCGCGTTCTTTGAGGACCACGCTGTGTTCGACGATTTTACCGGCGTGGTCTATGAGACGAGCGAAGGCGAACGCATTGCGCGGGCTTTGGGCGAGCGCAAGGCCGCGATTCTCCGCAACCACGGCCTGCTGACGGTGGGGCATACCGTTGATGAAGCTGCGTGGTGGTTCATCACCATGGATCGGAGCTGCCACGCGCAGCTCTTGGCGGAAGCAGCGGGTAAACCGTTGGCGATCGATCGCGAGAACGCGCTGAAGACGCGCGCGCAAGTGGGCGCGCACGAAACCGGCTGGTTTCAATTCCAGCCGCTGTGGGACCTCATCACGCGTGAACAGCCCGATCTATTTGATTAGTTGAGAAAGCTTGGGTCTTGACGACGCTTTCGCTCTTGTCGAGGGCGCCCGCCCAGAGGGGACATCGCAGCATCGCAGGGCACGGCCGGGCCGTACTTTGCCCCACGAGGATAAACGCCAGCAAAGTCAGCGGACCAGAACTTCGACCTGCTGAATCAGGTTGTTGCCCATGCCCTGGTAGTTCCAGGGTGGCTCGGTGGGTTGGGAGTTGCCGACGGCATCGGTGGCACGGCAGGAGAGAACGTGCTCGCCCGGGGTGGCGTTCCAGGTGGTCGTCCACCGGGACCAGGCGAACGGGCCTCGGGGCGGCTCAGTGGCCGCATCCGTCCAGCGCGCATCGGCGCCGAATTCCACGCGCGCGATGCCGCTGTATCCGGACCACGCCCGACCGGTCACCTGGATGGGGCCGCGCTCGACGATGCGGCGGCGAGTGAGAAAATCTGGAAAACCGGGCGGGATCATGAGCGCGCGAGGCCGGATGCGCGTCACGGGCCTGCCGGGATCTTCGGCGTGGCTTTTGTAGAAGTAGGCGACGCGCTGCTGGTAACCGTCGAAGGGCTCACGAACGGCCTCAATCCGGCTCAGCCATTTCACGTGCGTCATGCCGTACCAGCCGGGGACCACGAGGCGGAGCGGGAAGCCGTGCTGGGGCTCGAGGGGGCGCCCGTTCATTTCATAGGCGAGCAAAACCTCGGGGCGCAGCGCGTCCGCCACGGCCAGGCTGCGCGCGTAGTCGTGCTCGTAGCCCTTCTCAGTGCCGTGGTCGGCTCCGGTGAAGACCAGCTCCACTGTATCGGGCTTCACTCCGGCGTCTTCCAGAATGGCGGCGAGGGGAGCGCCGGTCCACTCAGCCGTGCTGACGGCCTCGTTGAGCCACGGCTGGCTGATTGGGCGGGGCAGCAGCCGGGCGCGACCGTTGCCGGCACATTCGAGCGTGACGGCCATCGTTTGCGGGGGCCGCGAGCGGATGTCGTCGAGACTGAGTTCAAGCGCGCGAGCGACGTTTCCGGCGACGCGCAGGCGCCAGGAAACGGCATCGAGGTCGGGGATATCGAAGTGGACGAGCAGGTAGTGGAGGCCGGCGGGCGTCAGGTCATAGCGGAGCGCTTCGAGCGGCAGACCGCGGTTGCGCGCGGCCAGTTGTAGCTCTTCAGCGGTTAGAGGACCTTCGGTCGGCTCGGGTCGAAGTTCCATCGCGAGGCGCTAGCATAGCAGGCGGGCAGTTGCTTCGCGATAAAGGAGAAAATCAGGCAATGGGTCAGTTTCCGTGGCCGGAGCCGCTCGATGAAGCGGTAGCGGAAGCCGCCTTGCCGTGAACGTTTTGCTCGATGATACCGGCGACGCGACGCGCCAGATTCAACGTGGCACGAAGGTTTTCGCCGAAGAAGTGGACGTTGCCGGAGACGTCCTGGGCGAAGAGTTCCTTGCCCGACCGGTCGTCGAGACGGAGATGGACAGTGATCTTCGTGGCGCCAGCGACGGTAGTGACTTCGCGGACGGTCTCGCTGCCCGGACTGAACTTCGTGATGTTCAGATGAATCACCGCGAGATCGCTGGCGGCATCGGCGCGACGATCGCCAGCGCGAAAGATCGGGGGAGAGGTCTTCTTGGTGAGGACTTCCGAGAGAATGCGCTCATAGATGGCGACGCGAAATTCCAAGGGGATCTGAAATTCTTCGGATTCGACGCGGTCGAGCTGGAGGGCTCCGACCGAGACGGGGGCCGTATGGGGCTTCGCCGAGGGCGCGCCTTTGGAGGAAGCGGGCGGACCTTCGGGCTGCTTGGGAGGCTGATACCCGGGTTCGCCGGGAACGGGCCGAGCCGGCTCGACCTTAGCGCCGCTCGAAATCAGTTGCCCGGCGATGGCACCGGCCTGGCCCTTGGGCATGCGAAAGAGCGCGCCGCGCAAGCCGCCGTCGGAATCGCGATACTCGAGAGCCAGGGTGTCGATCTTCTTGTGTGAGAAGAGGCTCAGGAAGCGGCCGCCGCCGTAGGGCACGGCCATTTTTCCGAGAGCCAAGGGCACGCCCCCGACTTCCTGATTCTCGCTACCCGCGGAAACAAACTGAATCGAGGAGGCGTCGATGCCGGCCTTCCCGTTCGGCTGAGTGAAGGAAAATTGGCCGGATTCCAGTTGCAGGCTGCCCCTGGCGTTGTGCTTGACGGAGTCGAAACCAATCACGTGGACGATGTCGGCGTTTTTTGCGGGAGACGTCGCCGCGGAAGAGGACTTGGGCGGCATCTGCGTCTGCGCAGCGACCGAGAAGGCGGCGGGCACGACGCTCAGAAAAGCTGCGGGCAGCGTCCACCGGGCGCGGCCAGGTGCGTGAAGGACAGGGAGATTCACCACGGCCTGAGAAAGAAGCTTGGGGATCATGTCGCCTCCCGGGGAGGAGGCGACACTATCTGTTCAGCCGTTGCGGCGTCAAGCCCTGCGTACTTGGGCAGCCAGATAGCGCCCGAAACGCGCTTATCGGAAACGGACCCCCGCGCGAAATATTCACGATAAGCCCTTCGAGCGATGGGCTCTCAGGACAGCCGGGCGAGTTTACCGAGGCCGCGCATCTTGCCGCGAGCGGCGGCGCCGTACTGCTTCATCATCTGGCGCATCTGCATGTACTGCTTCAAGACCTGATTGACGTCCTGCACGGAAGTGCCGCTGCCGCGGGCGATGCGCTTGCGGCGCTTGCCGTCAATGACGGAATGGTCGCGGCGCTCCTGGTTGGTCATGGAGTTGATGATGGCCTCGACGCGCTTCAAGCGCGATTCGTCCACCTTGGCGTCCTTCGGGAGATTGGCCATGGGGCCGAGCTTCGGGAGCATGTCCACGAGCTGTTCGAGCGAGCCCATTTTCTTGATCTGGCGCAACTGGTCGCGGAAGTCTTCGAGGGTAAACTCGTTGCGGCGCATCTTGCGCTCGAGCTCGGCGGCGGCCTTCAGGTCCACGGCCTGTTCGGCGCGCTCGATTAGCGACAGGATGTCACCCATGCCGAGGATGCGCGAGACGATGCGCTCGGGATAGAAGGCCTCGAGCGCGTCGTATTTTTCGCCGATGCCCACGAACTTCACCGGCGCTCCGCTGACTTTGGCGATGGAGAGCGCCGCGCCGCCGCGGGCGTCGCCGTCGAGCTTGGTGAGGACCACGCCGGTGAGGCCGAGGCGCTTGTGGAATTCACCGGCAGAGCGCACCGCATCCTGACCGCTTGAGCAGCGAAAGCTCGTTCATCAGTTCGTCGTCGATGTGCAGGCGGCCGGCGGTGTCCACCAGGATGACGTCGCTAGCGGAGAGCTTAGCTTCGCGCACGGCGCCGCGAACGATTTCGAGCGGCTTATCGGTGCCCGCACCGGGCCAGAGCGCGAGGCCAGCGGCCTTGGCCACCTGGGCGAGCTGTTCGCGCGCCGCGGGGCGATAGACGTCCGTGGAGACGACGATGGGGCGGTGGCCGTGCTGCACGAGCCATTTGGCGAGCTTGCCGGTCGTGGTGGTCTTGCCGGAACCTTGCAGGCCAACCAGGAGCCAAACCGAAGGCGGACGCGAAGCGAAAAGCGGCTTGGCGTGCTTGCCGAGGAGAGCCAGAAGCTCGTCGCGGACGATTTTGACGACCTGCTGATCGGGCGAGAGCTGGAGCAGGACTTCGCTGCCAAGGGCTTTTTTGCGGATGTTGGCGAGAAGCTCGTCCACGACGCTGACGGCCACGTCGCCTTCGAGCATGGCCTCGCGGATTTCGCCGAGCGCGGCGTCCAGGTGCTCCTCGGTGAGCTTGCCCTGGCCGCGGAGGTTTTTGAAGACGCGCTGGAGCTTTTCGGTAAGGTTTTCAAACATCGCGACTTGTTTCCCGTGACGCGGCCGTCTTAATTCGCCAGCGTACCACCAAGAGGAGGGCGCATCTCACGCCAGGTCGCGTGACGCTGCACGCCAATCCGCCGCCCAAGAACTCATCTTAGGCCGGGGGGTGGGCCGGGTCAACGCGGCGAAATCCGGAAACGTTTGGCGTTCCCGGGCGTCCATACAGGCAAAGGGCGTGGGGGCGGCCCCTGTTGCCACCAATCGGCCCTTCCCCCGGAAAATCACGCGGAGGTAGAAGCCATGCGGAAATTTGAGGCGCTTCTGGCAATCCTGCTCATCGCCGCGGGCGTTGCGGGCATCCGAAGCTCGGCCCAGGACTCTGTGCGGGGCGAATGGAAGGCCAGATTCGAGTCACGGGCGGAGGGGAGATCGTTCTATCTCGAACTTCGCACGTCAAGTTGGAATCACTCCCACAGTTGGGGCAGCACGCATGAAATCGGGGAATTCCAGGGCTTGGACGCCAAGCTGGCTTCCGCTGAAGATTCGCCGACGCATTTCGAGTTGCGCCGCGACGCCGGCAACTTCGTCTTCGACGGCAGGTTCCGCCAAGGTGAAGGCTCCGGCGAGTTCCGCTTCACGCCGAATCAGGAATACGTCCAGGAGATGAAAGGTCTCGGCTATGCGGGCTTGTCGCTCGACCAGTTGTTCGCCTTCGCCGCACATGACGTCACGCGGCAGTTCGTCAAGGAAATGGGCGAGCTCGGTTATCGGAACTTGCCGCCGGACCAGCTCATCGCCTTGCGCATC
>QHYP01000037.1:18961-19491 GCA_003224195.1 Acidobacteriota bacterium
GCTGGTGGCGTTTCGCATCCATGGCGTCAGCCCGGAGTTCGTGAAAGGAATTCAGGGCGCGGTAGACAAGAACGTGACCGCGGACCAGCTTGTGGCGCTGCGAATTCACGGTGCGGCCCCGGAATTTGCGAAGGCCATGCGCGACCTGTTGGGGCGTCAACTGACGAGCGACGAACTTGTCGCCATGAGGATTCACGGGGTGAGTCCGGAGTTTACGCAGCAGATGCAGGAACTGGTGTCAAAGGACCTGTCGGTGGACCAGCTTGTAGCCTTCCGGATTCACGGTGCCAGCCCGGAGTTCGTGAAAGAGATGAAGGAAGCAGGCTACGAACACATTGCGCCGGACCAGTTGGTGGCGATGCGCATCCACGGGGTCAACAAGGCGTTTGTGCTGGAGGCGCGCGCGCGGGGCTACAAGGACCTGACGATTGACCGGTTAATCGAACTGCGCATCCACGGCCTGCGCCGCGCATCGCTCTGAATATCAACGCCGGCCCGCGTGAGACCCCGATCCGCGCGGAGAGCGCCCG
>QHYP01000349.1 GCA_003224195.1 Acidobacteriota bacterium
GATGGGGCCCGAGTCGCGCATCCATCCGCGGTCGGTAGGAATCCGGAAGAAATCCACGGCATCGAGATTGGCGCACGACTTTTTCAGAATCTTGCGGACGCGCGATTCCGAGCTGCGATCTTCGACGATCAAATAGACGCGCTCGACCTGCGAGAGATGGCGGACGATTTCGGCATAGACCCAGGGGATGGGCTCGAATTTCCCGGGCCAGTCGGCGAGCTCGTGCGGCCAGGCGAGCCACGTCGCCTCGTGAGGCTCCCACTCGGCGGGCATGCGAAAGCCGAGGGCGAGCGGTGTGGGCGTGGCTTCGGATGGACCCTTCATCGCGAACGCGCTACTCCCCCAGCCAGCGGTTCAAGATGGGTTGATAGGCATCGATGCGCCGGTCGCGCAGGAACGGCCAATTGCGCCGTGTGTCCTCGATGCGGTGAGGGTCGCATTCGACAATGAGAATCTCCTCTTTGTCGGACGAAGCTTGCGCCGCGATCTGCCCAAACGGATCGGCAACGAACGAATTTCCCCAGAACTCGATGCCGCTCTCGGGCGTGCCTTCATAGCCGACGCGATTCACCGCCGCGACGTATACGCCGTTGGCGATGGCGTGCGCGCGAGGCGTCGAGCTGCGCCGCGCCAAACTCCTTCTTTTCCCGCGGATGCCAGCCGATAGCCGTAGGATAGAAAAGAACTTGCGCGCCCTGCAAGCTCGTCAGCCGCGCGCCTTCCGGATACCACTGGTCCCAGCAGACCAGGACGCCGATGTGGCCATATGAGGTCTCGAAGCTGCGGAAGCCGAGATCGCCCGGCGTGAAATAAAATTTTTCATAATAGAGCGGGTCGTCGGGGATGTGCATCTTGCGGTACATGCCGAGGAGTGAGCCGTCCGCGTTGAGCACGACGGCAGTGTTGTGATAGACGCCGGCGGCGCGCCGCTCGAAGAGTGAACCAATGATGACAACCCCGAATTCCTTTGCCGCTTTGCCGAGCGCTTCGGTTGACGGGCCGGGAATCGGCTCGGCCAAATTGAAGAGCTCTGGATTCTGCTCGCGGCAAAAATATTGCGAACGAAATAATTCCTGGAGGCAGATGATTTGCCCGCCCTTTTGCGCCGCTTCACGAATTCGCCCAAGCGCCTTGGACAGATTCGCTGCCGGATCGGCGCCGCAGCTCATCTGAATCAGCCCAATCTTGAATTTTTCCGGCATGGCGGAATCATACAACATCTTCCCGGTGTGAAAAGAATTGTTCGAGTCTCCGTGCCAAAATCCAGCCGAATGACTTTCCCTCTTCCTTTGTGCGCGAGTTTGTACTATCAATCTGCACGCGACGATTGTTCCGTTCATTGCGAATGGACGCGGCCGCCGATTGTGTCGTCCTATATTCGGCACGGCGCTACGCAGCCGGGCAAACGAAGAAACTGGGGCGCCGAGGAGAGCGAATGGGGAAATCGAAGAAGACGGTAACGGGACGCGAGCTGCACGATCCGGTAAAGGACAAGCTGCGGCCGATTTACCCGCTCGATCTGTCCAAGTGCCGCACGATTGACGGCCTCGTGCGCGCGATGGGGGACACGGCATTCACCGGCCGCCAGGTCGGCGATGCTGCCGACGTGCTCGAAGCCATGGCCTCATGACGCTCTCCGGCGCGCTCACCGTCGGCAAGATGGGACTGATCTTCTGCGACCTGATCGAGTCGGGCGTGGTCAGCGCGATTGTGTCAACCGGCGCGCTGATGGCGCATGGCCTGGTCGAGGCAACGGGCCGCTCGCATTTCCGCTACGACGCGAAAATGGACGACAAGGCGCTCTTCCACGCCGGCTATAACCGCGTTTACGACTCGCTCGAGCCGGAAGTGAATTTGGACCACGTGGAAAAAGTTGTCGAGCACGTGTTGATGGCATGGGAGCCAGAGGATGTGGTGTGCAGCTACAAACTCCATCGAAGGATCGGTGAATATCTTGTGCAGAATTCGCCCGGGCGGGGCATCTTGAAGTCGGCCTGTCAGCACAACGTGCCAGTATTCGTCCCGGCATTCACCGATTCGGAGCTGGGGATCGATTTTGCACTGCACAAGATCACACGCCAGAAGCGTGGAATGCCCGCGCTGCGCTTCGATCCATTCGAGGATTTCGAGAAGTTTGCGGAGACCATGCTGGCCACCAATCGCATGGGCCTTTTCACCGTTGGCGGGGGAGTTCCGCGCAATTGGTCGCAGCAATTCGGTGTCTATGCGGAGCTGTTGGCGCGGCGCGGATACAAGAAGCTGCCGCTGAAACGCTACAACTATGGCGTGCGCATTTGCCCGGAGCCAGTGCACTGGGGCGGGTTGAGCGGCAGCACGTACACCGAGGCCGTTTCCTGGGGCAAGTTCGTTCCGCCGGAAGAGGGCGGGCGCTTTGCAGAGGTATTTGACGATGCCACGGTCGCGCTGCCGCTCATTGCCGGCGCGGTGCTGGAGCGCATCGGTTATTTCAAACGCGACAAATAGATCCTAAAGATTCCGGCGGCCAGAAAGACGGAGAAGGAGTACAATTCCGCAAATTCTCCGGGTTCCATCGGGCTCAATTCACTTCGCACGAGGAGGAGCAATGGCAAAGCGCGTAGTCATCGCGGGAATTCTTGGCGGTGTGGTCATTTTTCTGTGGGGATATCTCGCGCACACAGTTTTGGGGCTCGGTGAGGTCGGGATCAAGGAACTGTCGAATGAACAAGCTGTAGTTGGCGCTTTGCGCGCCTCGACCAGCGAGCCTGGTTTGTACTTTTTCCCTGGTGTCGGCATGACCACGGGCGCCTCTCCCGAACAGATGCGAGCTGCGATGCAGAAAGCCGCTGGCGGGCCGTACGGCATCGTGATTTGGCATCCGTCCGGCGCTGAGTACATCACGCCTCGCCGGCTCGGCGTGCAGTTCGGCCTCAACGTTGTGCAAGCGCTCTTCGCTGCGATCCTCCTTTCCTGCGCCACCAGTCTTTCGAGCTACGTCTCCCGCGTGGGCTTCGTGTTTCTCGCCGGCGTGCTGGCCGCGCTCAGCACGAACGTCGAGTATTGGAATTGGTACAGCTTTCCCTCCAACTACACCCTGGGGTACATGGCCACGCAGATCATCGGATTCCTACTCGCCGGATTCGTGGTCGCTGGGTTTGTCAAGAGAAGTTCGTCCGGCATGCCTGCCTGAGATGCCAGGAAGATCGCAGGAGTCAGGCAGGCCCGAGGGAGGAGTCCGTGGCGCGAGCGAGTGCCGCGAAGAGTGAGTCCTCGTACACCGTGCACACGGGCGTCGCGATGGTCCAGAAGTGGATCGCCGAGCTGAAAAAGAAAACTGGGCGCTCGCTCGAAGAGTGGATCGCGCTGGGGAAGAAAGAAGGACCGAAAGATGAAAAGACGCGGCGCGAGTGGCTGAAAACGAAACACAAGCTCGGAACCAACTCGGCTTGGTGGATCGCCGAGCGCGCGGAAGGGAAGGGCGGCGAGGAAGACACCGGAAGGATATCTGACGGTGGCAGTTCGCTACGTGGGAAAGCAATACTCAGGACCCAAGGCGAAGCTACGGCCGGTCTTCGACGCACTTCTGAAGCTTGGGAAATCGCTCGGCGACGACGTGAAGGCCTGCCCGTGCAAGACAATCTTGCCGCTTTACCGCAATTGTGTTTTCGCGTAGATCAAGCCCGCGACAAACACGCGCGTTGACCTGGGATTTGCGCTGACACCTTACAAAGGCAAATTGCCGAAGCGGCTGATTAACACCGGCGGGCTTGCGAAAAAGGACCGCGTCACGCACCGGATCGAGATCTCGTCCGTGGAACAGATCGATGACGAAGTGAAAAAGTGGCTCAAGACCGCGTACGACCCGGACCAATGAACGCGGATGTCATGGCACGTCGAGCCGTGTGCCTGCTCCCGCGTAGTAATAATCTTCGCCGTAAGCCTTTTGCAGCCGCAGAAACGCAGCTTCGCCCGTGCAGTGACCGGGCGCAATTTTTTCCAGCTTCCACTTGTTCTTCAAATTTGTCACCAGGAGGTCGATCTGGTCTTCCGGTGTGGTTACCAGATGCAATCCGCCAAAAAGGATGTGAAAGCGCGAATCGATTGCCGCGGCCGCTTGCAGGATTTCTTCAACACCGGCATGGGAGCAGCCATCCACCAGCATTAATCCGCGAGGCCCCTTAATGGCGAGCGTCAGTTCACGAAGTTCCAGCGTCCCCGGAGTCTTTGAAGTTGTGGGCACGAGAAAAATTCCAGGCGTGACTTCCGTTAGCTTGTCGACGAGGATGAAATTGCCGCCGTCAAAAATCTTTCCCGTGGGGAGTTCCGCTGGATAGTTGCCGTCGAAATAGCGCATCTTCGCCGGCAATGAGGCCGCGGGCCGCAAGAAGGAATTTGGCAGGCTGCCGCCGAACATTCCAGCGCCTTCGCGCGCGACATAAACCGGCACCGCCGGGTTCACCTTCAGCAGATACGTCAGTCCCGTGCTGTGATCACTGTGCCGGTGGGAGATGACCACGAAATCGAGTTTGGTCAGGTCGATTCCCAGAGACTTGACGTTTCGCTGGAAAATTTCGGCGTTGTTCCCGGTGTCGAAGAGAATGCGCTTCCCGTCGTGCTCGACCAGCGCGGAGAAGCCCCAGTCCTTTACCATCTCTTTCGAATCCGAAAAGGCATCGTAAAGGATCGTGACGCGGTCGGCTGCCTGGAGCGCGGCAGGCAGGAGAAGAATGGAAAAAGTGGCCGCAAGTCTTTGAAAAATTCGCAACGGCGTCATGGTCCACCTCCAGATCAATGGTGGATTGCAAAATCTAGTCGTCGTCGCCGATGAGGATGGCAGCGCCGAGAACCGTGCTCCACAGGCCGCGCTTGTCACCGACGGCCGATTGCGTGATGTTCATCGTCCGCACGATCTTGTTCGATATGCGGTAAACCTCTTTTTTCTCATCCCAGGAAAGATCCGGGTCGAACTCCACGTTCAAGGTCGTCGCGAGCATTTCCGCGGCGAGCTCTTCGGCATATTCTCCGGCGACCTCCTCGGTTTCGCCGAAGCTGTGATGCTCGGAGAGGTAGCCGTACATGGATTTGTCCGCGGGAAGAGCCAGGCCGATGCTTGCGGCGATCAGCCGGTGCGGCTCCCGCGTGGAATTTTCGCTGATTACGGTGAACGCCACCTGCCCCGGCTTCATGTGCTTTAGTCCTTCGCTGCGCGAGATCAGCTTGCAGTTCGGCGGGAAAATGGACGATACGCGGACGATGTTGCACGCGGCGATGCCCGCGTTGCGCAGCGCAAGCTCAAAGCTGGAAAGTCTTTCTCGATGTTTGCCGACGCCTTTCGTGAGGAAAATCTTCTTCGCGACGAACGCCATGGATGGTGCCGGGTTGCGGTGCCTCCGTGTGTGGACTCGGCGCCGGAAAAATTTTTCCGCGG
>QHYP01000350.1 GCA_003224195.1 Acidobacteriota bacterium
CATTACCAGCATGGGACTCAAGTACACGCCTCAACTCATCGCCATGGTCGAAGGTACGCAAAGGCGCGGCCTCGACGTGACCACGGAGTGCTATCCCTACACGGCGGCGAGCACCCATCTGCAGTCCGCCATCTTCGATCCTGGCTGGCAGGAGAAACTCGGTATCGGCTTTCACGAACTGCAGTGGGCGGACTCGGGTGAGCGACTGACGGCAGAGACATTTGAGAAGTACCGGAAGCAAGGCGGGGTCGTCGTCATCCACGCGATTCCGGAAGAGGCGGCGCGCACGGCGGTGGCTAATCCCATCGTTATGATCGCAAGCGACGGCATGCCCATCACCGGCGCCAAAGTTCATCCTCGCGGACAGGGCACGTTTTCGCGCGTCCTCGGCCATTACGTGCGCGAAGAAAAGGCGCTCGACTTGATGACGGCCCTGCGCAAGATGACGCTCATGCCCGCGCAGCGGCTCGAAAAGCGCGCTCCTGCGTTCAAAGACAAGGGCCGAATCCGCGTCGGCGCAGATGCCGATATTACGGTTTTTGATCCCGAGCGTGTCATCGACAAAGCAACCTACGACGAGCCGCTTCAATACTCGGAGGGCATCCAGTTCGTTTTGGTCAACGGCACGCTCGTGGTCAAGGACGGCAAACTTGTCGATGGGGTCTTCCCCGGCCGGGCCGCGCGCGGGCCGATCGCGCAATGACCGTCATGCCCACGACCCCCAGCACCGCCCCCGCGCGCTTTGCGCCGGCTTCCCCGCGATGACGGAAGCTGCTCCGCCGCGCGGTTCCAGAGCCTCTCACGCCGTCCTGGCCGGCTTTTTGGGCTGGACGCTGGATGCCTTCGATTTCTTCGTCCTGACCTTTGTTTTCGCTCCGATTGCAAAGGAATTCGGCACCGACATCCCGGCGATCGCGCTGACCATCACCGCGAGCCTGGCCACGCGCTGGGTGGGAGCGCTCATTTTCGGCTTGCTCGCGGACCGCTATGGCCGGCGCATTCCGCTGATCCTGAACATTCTCTATTACTCGCTCATCGAAGTTCTTTCCGGCCTTGCCCCCAACTACAAAGTGTTTTTCGTTCTGCGCCTGCTCTACGGTGTCGGCATGGGAGGCGAATGGGGAGTCGGAGCATCGCTCGCCATGGAATCGGTGCCGCCTCGATGGCGCGGATTCCTTTCGGGGCTATTGCAGGAGGGATACGCACTGGGCTTCCTGCTCGCTGCGGCAGCCTATCGCGTCGTCTATCCACACTGGGGCTGGCGGCCGTTGTTTTTCGTGGGCGGGCTGCCCGCACTGCTGACGTTGTTCATCCGCGCAAAGGTGAAAGAACCCGAGGCCTGGCATCGTTCCCGCACCGATTGGCTAACCTACCGCCGCGCAATTTTTCAAAACTGGCGCCGCTTCGCCTATCTCGTGCTTCTGATGGCCTCCGTGAATTTCATATCGCACGGCACTCAAGACATGTATCCCACCTATTTGCAGGCGCAGCGCGGATTTTCTCCGCAGCGAACTTCCGATTTCACCGCATTCTCCATGGTCGGCGCGATTGCCGGTGGGCTGGCGTTCGGATATTTCTCCGACCGCCGCGGCCGCCGCCGCGCGATGAGGACCGCCTTGCTGCTAGGAGTCGTTCTCATCCCCTTGTGGATGTTCGCGCCGTATGCGCCTTTGATCTTGGTCGGCGGATTTCTGATGCAATTCATGGTGCAGGGAGCGTGGGGCGTGATCCCTGCGCACATCAATGAACTTTCCCCCGATCAGTTGCGCGGTTTTTTCCCGGGATTCGCTTATCAACTCGGAGTACTCGTGGCCGCAGGCAGCCCGTATTTTGAAGCGCGAATGGCCCATCAGATGACCTACGCCCAGGCTATGGGCCTCTTTGCGCTCGTCGTTCTTTTGCTCGGAGCGCTCGTGATCTCACTGGGTCCCGAGGCGCACGGCGCGGAATTTGGCAGGGGTGGCGCTGCGTCGAACAGTTGAGTTTGCTCCAACTGCTCTCCGAGGAGCGTCTGGTCGCTTTCCGATTCCCTGTGTTAATATTCTTTCATTGCGCGCCCGTAGCTCAGCTGGATAGAGCGTCTGGCTACGAACCAGAAGGTCGGGAGTTCGAGTCTCTCCGGGCGCGCCACCTAAATAGCTTGGCGGTCATCGAATTAGCAAACTCCCCTTTTGAATGACCCCCTCGATTTTGGGTCCACTTGGGTCGACTAAGAGGGCCACATCGTGGTGAGAAACAAGTCCGGTGTCGTCGTAGAGCGCCATGTTCCGCTTCCGCCGAGGCCGATCGAACATCGTCAGAACGCCAAAATGCTTTCTCTTGGAAGATTCACAAAACAAGGAACTTCTGGGCAATCGCATCCAACCGCAAATGATAAGGCAGCCATCCACTTGGAACGCAGATTCGAGGGAACACCTTGGCTCGTTTTCGCATGGGAGCTTATGCAGATTTCCGCGTCGCAGATGAGTTCCGTTGCGACTGGGGAAGACGAGTGAATCATCTGAACTTTTGTGTGCGGAGGCCAGCTTCTTCTCGGCGCTCTGCAAGAAGCGTTCAATCTGCGCCCAATCTACCTTTTGGGGTTTGAGCTTCTTCACGCGGCACACACGAGTGAAACCCGCTTATTGTGCCAGACGTTTTCGAGGAAGGCATCTTTCCGGTTTCGTGAAAAGACTAAGTACTTATGTCTGAACTGAACAAGACCTTTCGCTGGTACGTCGGTTCCGCCCAGCTTCGAGGGTGTATTTTTCGCATGCCGTGAACCATGCTGGGCGCAGAGAAAAATCGGGCAGCAAGGCTGTGTAGAACATTTGCCTTGATTTTTTGCCTTGACATCAGGTAAATACCTGATTGTGAGGGTTAGGCCGGGCGATTACCTTACCCGCGGTTACCGGCGGAAGCGACCCAGCTATGAAGCTTTGTTACCGTCCCGGTCAGGGGCTCTCTCAAGCAGCCACGGAGTGCCGCTATCCGGAGGATAAGTGGTTGGCCTCACGATTACGGGTGTGAATCTTGGCCGGGCGCGGGCCGCATCAACCAGGGGGCTCGGCAAAAAGCACGGGTACGGGCACGCGTGTCGCCGGGGTTATTTGCCCAACGGCCCGCCGAAGGCGGTTGTTGAGACAGTGAGGCAGGCTGAAACAAAGCGGCAGAAGGCGCATCCCGATAGTATGGGATTTGTCCTGCTCGACGCTTCGTCACGCCACCTTTATGTCAACGAAGAGGCAGTTTCCATCCTCACCTATCCAGAATACCCACGCAAACACAAACGCTTTAACACGTTTCTCCTAAATCAGGTTCGGTCCCTGCTCCCGAGCCAAAATGGCTTTTCCCATTCGAAACCTACCAGTGAAGTTGCATCGGGACAAAGGTGCTACCAACTGCACATCTTCCCGGTGAAGTCTCGTCTGGGGAATGGCCGGAAACCTGCGATGGTAATTCTATTCGAAAGGAATAACCGCGGACGGATCGATCTTTCGCAAGTCGTGCAGATGTTTCACCTCACACCAAGAGAAGCCGAGGCTGTCGAATTCCTGTTGCACGGTCTCGATACCAAGCAGATTGCCAGCAGGATGGACATTAGTCCGAATACGGCCAAGGCTTTCTTGCGAACCGTCATGATGAAGATGGGCGTCGAGCATCGATCCGGCATCTTCGCGAAAGTTCTGCAGGTCGGGGGCGCCATGAACGGGAACAATTCTCACGCGTAGCATCATCCATTCATCCATCGTTCATTCTGCAGGACCTGGGGCGTGCGCTAGACTGTACACAAAATGCGCGCAGGATCAAGGAAACGGCGAGTCTATCCGCGGTACCCGACGAGAGGGGA
>QHYP01000351.1 GCA_003224195.1 Acidobacteriota bacterium
GAGGAGAGATTGGGAACTTACTGCGGGAACTGCTCGATTTTGGTGACGTGTTCACCCATGAAGCGGACAAACATGGTCTTCGAGGGCGGCTGGCCGTAGATCCAATCCTCGATGTCGTTGCCTTCGGCATCCTTTTCGCGCACTTTGCGCTCGGGCTTGCCAATGGCGGCGATCACCATATCGCGGTCCATGCCGACAACGGGGCGGCGGTCCTGGATGGCCTTCTTCATCTCCGGCGGGAGCGTGTCCACCCACTGCACGGAGGCGGACCGTTGCTTCGAGAAGTCGAGGATCGGAGCAAGAAGCTGCTTCAGATCGTCGGGGCTCAGATCCGGCACCGTCTTGTTGAACTCCAGAAAGACGGTGCTGCCGGCGCCGGGCTGGATCCCTGGCGGAACCGAGTCCGGCCGCGTGGTAGTTGTGCTGCCGGTCGGAAAGGGGCTTCCTACCATGCCGATCTGGAGATGCTCGCGCCAGCTATGCTTCCCGCGGCCGCCGCCGTTGACATCCACGACGATGGAATGACCCCGAAATTCAAGCTTGGTGATCTGGACGGTGTCGCCCGTATGGATCGCGGCCCCATGCGTCGCAACGGCACGGTCGAGCAACTGCTGGTTCAGCGGCTGGCCCGCATTCACCAGGAAGCCTTCTTTACCGGCGGGTAGGGGCTTGAGGGCGCGCGCGAATTCACCGGAAACATACCGCACCAGCGTCAGACGGGATTCCGGCCGCAACGCCGAATTCTTGCTCTTCGCTTGGGCAGTGACGTCTTTCTGGGCCTGCTGTCCGGCGGAAAGGATCAGTGGCAAAATGGCAATTTCTTCGCCAGAAGGAAAATCGGCTACGGGAACCGCCCTAGCGCGGAGCCGATACACCATTGGCACATCCGCATCCGCGAACAGGAGGAAAACGAGGGCGATGGCCAGGCAGTTCGACATACCCTCATTTTATGATGCCGAAAGTCATTCGTACAGCTTCGCCCCCGCAGATTCTTTCCCCTACGGAACGTATACCTGTACCCCCGACCGGTCGATTCCCATGGCCAGCAGTTCGCCGCCCGCGCCGGCAACGGAGTCTTCGACCGCCTTCCTGGCGCCGGGCTCGATAAGCAATACGACGCAGCCGCCTCCGCCCGCGCCACAGACTTTGCCTCCCAGAGCGCCACTGCGCCTCGCGCCGGATATGATGTTGTCAATCGTGCGGGTCGAGATGGTTGGCAGGTTTTTCTTGCGGAAGGTCCATTCCTCGCGCATCAGGCGTCCCACTCCGTTCCAGTCGCTGCGCTCCAGCGCTTTGCGCAATTCCTGAGCAACGGCGGAGATACGCTCCAGGTTGTGTTGCACTTTCTTCTTGCCGTCGATCTGGGCCTGAAACACCTCCCAGTTGTTGATGCCCGAGCGCCGAGGTTTTCCCGAATAGCAGAGGAGAAGGCGGCGCTCCAGTTCGTCCACGTCCACGCGCAGGTCGGCGCGGTGCACGCGTCCAGGGCGAAGCTCGATCGCGGAAGCGCCACCAAAAGCGGGCGGATAGTGATCCTGTGTGCCCGTGGGGACGTGAATGACGATGGCCTCGGCGTCGCGGCTGATGTGAATCCAGTCTGATTTGGTCTTGTCGGCGCCGGTTAGTTTGTCCAGTGCGGCGCAAATGGCCACAGCCATCGCGCTCGAACCGCCAATTCCCGCCCCCGCGGGAGCTTCCGAATCGGTCGTAAGCGTGAAACCTCCGACGGGCTTGAAAATCTTTACGATTTCAGCGAGAAGCGGCAGACGAAAGCGCTTGGCACGGGCAAGCGCGGCGAAAGAAGCGAACGTTTCTTCCCGGTTCGTATCGCGGGAAATCAGCCGGATGCGGGCGTCGCCGCTGGAATTGGTCTCGATGGTGCAGTAAGCGTATCTGGTGATCGCCGCGTTCACCGTGACGGCGCCTGGATGGAATAGGTAAAGCGGCCAAATGTCCAGCGTCCCACCCGCCAGGTCCACACGGGTCGGAGCCTTGGCCAAGATTTTCATCGGTCTGGTCCCCCGGCGCTACGCGCACGGATGGGCGTGGGCGGCTCCTCTTTCTTCTTCTCAAGTGCCAGGTTTGGCTCGAAACACCGGCGGCAACGCGCCTCGTACATTCCCGAGGCGCCGACGACGATCAGTTCTTCGGAGGCGAACAGGCGCTGGGTGTGCACGGCCGGGTTTCCGCAGCGCACGCAGATGGCAAGCAGCTTAGTGATCTCCTCCGCCACGGCCAACAGGCGAGGCATCGGTTCAAACGGCCTGCCCAGAAAGTCCGTGTCCAGTCCGGCCACAATCACGCGCTTGCCAAGATCGGCCAGCTTCATGGAGACGCTGACCATCTCCTCGCCGAGAAACTGCGCTTCGTCAATGCCCACCACTTCCGTGCGGGCTTCGACGTTGTCGAGAATCTCGAGAGCGCCGGAGACGCTCTGGGAAGGGATGCCCAGGCCGGAGTGCGAGACGATCAATTTGCACGCGCTGGCGCGCGATTTCCGCGCGGCGCAAACGCCGGATCAGCTCCTCGCTTTTGCCCGAAAACATGGGGCCAACGATCACCTCAATCCAGCCCATATTGCCCCTGACAATATCCACGCAAGCCCCCCTTTGAAATTCCTCGGCGACCGGAACTCAGCCCGCCGCTGCGGCCCCGAGGTACATCTTGGAATTGTAGAACGGCGCAAATGCGCTGACCACGGCCACGCGAAATGCATCTTGCCGCGTAATCAGGTTGCTTGACAGAACGCCCCAGGCCCCTTGTGCGTCGCGGATCCCGGCCGCGCCAGAAAACCGGTCGATGGCCGCCGAGAGCTCCACATCTCCTTCGAGGACTTCACCGGCGAGCAGTGCGGGAATCTCAATGCCGCCTGAGCGGCCGAAGTGGCCCCGCACGCCGTCGCTCACGTACGCCCAACTTTCGAGGAACACGCGCCGGTTCGCGCCTTCTTCGAACACGTCGAGCCCGCCCTCGAGGCCCACAAAATACAGCCAAGGCTCCTTGCGCTCCAAAGCAAGTTTAGCCAGCGAATCGGCGCGCTGCCGCGCACCGCGCATGAGCTCCACGCGGCTCGCCGGCGTATGACTCACGCCGCTAGGCACTTCGACGCCGACGACCTCGAATTGGGCGTCGGAATCGAGGGCCGGGCCAAAGACGCTCAGCGCCTCCCAGACGGCATTGAGCTTAGGTCGGCGGGTACTGCCTACGGCGACATACACTTTTCGCATGTTCCCCCGTCGGCCGCTGTGCGGCCGCCACGAAAGATATTACCGTGCACGATTCTAGCGGCTTCGGAGGGGAAAATTCACGGGGAAATTACGCGCTAAGGATAATGAGGATGAGCGGCCGATGGGAATCGAACCCACGCCTAAAGCTTGGCAAGCTTTCGTACTACCACTATACTACGGCCGCTTCGCGCCTCTTTTTTATAGCACGCCACCCGGTCGACCCACAAGCATTCGACCGGCGCGCGTTACCTCAGACCGCCCTAAGAAAAAATTTGCGTGACTGAACCACTCACGATATTTGGGTGACGCGGGCAGTCTTTACGACGGGAGACCGCTTCTGCCGTTCGGCAAAGCGGGTGGCTTTGTCGTGGTCTGTGTACACGCGGCCAAACCGCTCTCCATCCGCGTAGAACACGGTGACGAGCCAGTGATGATGCTTGCGACGCCGATCTTTCCCAAAGGTTGATTTCTTTTCTCTCATTCTCTTCAAGATAGACTCCCTGCAGAGGCGACGTTCGCGAGGCACTATCGCAGTTTCAGTTTGCCCGCGCAAGTGCCCCGCGAGATAGTATCATTCTGACAACAAACGTGCGCGGAAGGAGACGATGCGTCTCCTGTAGAATTATCTTCGACTGAGAGGACAGGGCCCCCAGCCAGATCCTGCGATGCGCCGCCCGAATTAGGGCGCCGAGCGCTTGTGTCCCTTCTACAAACCGCGGCATCAAAGAGAAGTAGTTCAGCAACAAACGCCGGCAGCCAAAAGCGTTTCCTGCGATCTGTGAGCAACGCGTGCAAGTGATTCTATATCAATCACATACAGAAATGCGGCGAGCGCCTTGCAGAAATGGGATTAGCGCAGGCCGCCTGGTTGGCGCGGAGGCGCATCCAACTGATTTTGAATTGCATACCGATGTCCGGATCATTTGAAACTTTTTCCCTGTTCTTTCGTCTTTATGTTCAGAAGGGCAGAAAGGACCTGAGCCGGAATAGGCAGGCACGATGAACATCCAGAAAAATCCGCCTCTCATCGAAGACCTGAGAAACCACTCAGCGGAGCAGCTCGCAGAACTTCGGCTGCTGCTCGAAGTGGGTGCGCCTTCGCGGCCAGACCCTCGCCGCCCCGGTTTTTACGAAGTCGAAGGGCTATCTCACATCTACTACATTTTCCGTTATCCCACCGGCACGAAGGTCCTCCTGCTCGGTATTTGGGAGAAGGACCCTGTGGCACAGATGGTTTCCTGTACCTGCCCGGCGGCCT
>QHYP01000038.1:0-1358 GCA_003224195.1 Acidobacteriota bacterium
CAAGCCATATCTAGAAAAGCTCGCACAGACACTCTTGGAAAGGACGATTCGATGCGCCCCGGCTTGATATTCCCGATCTCCGCGTTGCTTTGCCTCCTTGCCAGCTTGCTCCCTGCGGCGGCGCAGTTGCCGCCCGTGAAGACCGATTTGAAGCTCGGCGCAGCGTCGCAGGGAGCCGCGGGGTGCTCGGAAACGGAGGCGTCTTCTTGTGCAGAGGCGGCAGCAAAGATTTTGCCGCTCGTGATGGGGCCATCGCCGCTCGAAGGCAACCTGCGGCGCCTGACGGATGAAATCGGCGGCCGCGTGACTGGCTCGCCTCAAATGAAGCAGGCAGTGGAATGGGCCTTGGCCGCGTTTCACGCTGCGGGCGTGGATGTACACGCGGAAAAATACACATTACCCTTGACATGGAGCGAGGGAGAAACACGGCTCGAAATTCTCGGGCCGGAGAAATTTCCGGTGCGGCTGGTCTCGACGGGTTGGTCGCCGCCAATCCCGGGTGTTGGAATCGAAGCGCCGCTCGTGGATGTCGGATACGGAGCCGAGCAGGAATTTGCCCGCGCGGGCTCGGTAAGTGGCGCAATCCTGCTCGTGCACAGCGACATCGGCTCGACCTGGGCCGACTTGTTCAACGAGTATTTGAAGCCGCCGGACATCATCGCTCGCGCCATCAAAGGCGGCGCTGCGGCGATCTTCTGGATGGGCGCGCGCGAGCGGTTGTTGCTTTATCGGCATACCAACACGCTCGACGGCAAGATCGACAAGATTCCGCAGGCTGTCGTCGCACGCGAAGACGCGATGCGCCTGGCGCGTGCCGTAGCTGCGCACGCAGGCCTGCGCGTGCACTTCTCGATGCCGAACAAGATCGCTGGGCCGGTAGAGCAGGAAAACGTCGTCGGCGAAATCCGCGGCCGCGAAAAACCCGATGAAGTCGTGATCCTCGGCGCCCATCTCGATTCCTGGGAGCTGGGCACGGGCGCGCTGGACAATGGCTGCAACGCGGCGCTCGTGATCGAATCTGCCCGCGCGATCAAAGCGACGGGCCTGCTGCCACGGCGGACGATCCGCTTCATCCTGTTCAGCGGCGAAGAGCAGGGCACGGTCGGTTCGTGGGAGTACGTAAAATCGCATCGCCCCGAGCTGGATAAGATTCGCGCGATGATTGCCTACGATGCCGGCATCGGCCGCGTCACCGGCTATTCGCTCGGCGGCCGCCGTGACGTCGAAGCCGGCGTCCGCGAGGCGATGAAGCCGCTCGACTCCTGGGGCGCGACAAATCACACCTACGACGCCTCGTTCGGCACGGACAACTTCGATTTTCTGCTCGAAGGCGTGCCGACGCTCGTGGCGAATCAGGA